>VFKP01000118.1 GCA_009885495.1 Gammaproteobacteria bacterium
TTCTTATTTTAGGACGTCTTTGTATTGGTTTGGGCATTGGCATTGCTTCATACACTACTCCTTTATTTATTTCTGAGATGGCACCCGCCAATCGACGCGGTGCTTTAGTCTTATTGAGTGTGGTGATGATCACGAGCGGCGAGACGCTTTCTTTTCTAGTGGATTATGCTTTTGCAGACAGCGGATCTTGGCGCTGGATGTTGGCTTCGGGTTTAGTGCCAGCGATTTTATTATTACTGGGTTTAATGCTTTTGCCGACGTCTCCTCGTTGGTTGGTTTTGAAAGGCTATACGCATAAAGCCAAAGCCACTTTGGCACGCTTGAGGGGACACGCTGATATTGAAGCAGAATTTGAAGAAATTGCTGACACAGCTCATCAAGCTCATGTTCGTTGGCAAGATTTATTTTCAAAAAAATGGCGCAAGGTGCTGGCGATAGGCATTGTTTTAGGCTTATTACAACAATTTGTCGGCATTAATACGGTGATGTATTATGGGCCTATTCTATTTCAACAATTAGGATTTACCCACACCTCATCTTCTATTTTTGCAACTTTTATTATGGGTTTGGTGAATACTTTAATGAGTATTGTGGCCTTAGTGTGGGTGGATCGTATAGGACGGCGGCGTTTGCTGTTATGGGGTTTTGCTCTAGCGGCTTTGAGTTTATTCTTACTCAGTGCAGCTTTATCTCATGAAATTTCTGCCAATAGAATGATTTTATTAGTTTTCATGATGTTGTACATTGCGGGCTATTCACTGGGAATTGGCGGATTATTTTGGGTGATTATTGCGGAAATTTATCCTTTGCAATGCCGCGGTTTTGCCATGAGCATTGTGACGGCCATACAATGGGCTGCTAATTTTATCGTGGCGGCCAGTTTCTTATCGATCCTTGCCTATTTAGGCAGTGCCGGCACTTTTATTTTATATGGTTTGGTCTGTGTGCTAGGCTTTACATTTTGTTATTTGGTTTTACCTGAAACCCGGCAAAGGTCGCTGGAAGGGATCCAAAAGGCATGGTGAGAGGAACTGGAATTGAAATTTAAATTAGCGCTCAAAATAAGTCTTGCCTTCCATTCTGTTGCTGCTGTATACTTGTTTGTAGAACGTAGAAGGCTATATGGTAGTCTTACGGATAGAGCATTGTGAATAAGGAATAGAATCTATGACATCACATGAGTTGCCTTTTGAAAGCAAGTATACTTATGAGCAAGCAAAAAGCTATTATCGTAAACACCAATTACAATGGCGTAAACGCTTGGCTACCGCTATTGAGAGTATGATGGCGAGACGTGCTTTGCGTATTGCCGGCCACCCCAAAACGGTCTTAGATTTACCCTGCGGTTTTGGACGGTTTTGGCCGACACTCATTGCTGCAGGCACAGATAAAATTATTGCGGCTGACAAATCGGCGGGGATGTTGCAAGTGGCGCAAGAAAGCAATTTGCCTGCTGTGTTAACCCGCGTGACTTGTATCCCCTCTACTGCAACAGAAATTGATCTTCCTGACAAATCAGTCGATAGCATTTTCTGTATGCGCTTACTGCATCATATTAGCGATAAAGAATATAGATTTGCTATTTATCGTGCATTTCAACGCGTGGCAAAAGACACCGTAGTCGCTTCATTCTGGATGAAAAATAGTTTGCGTCATAAGCGCAGAGGTACTCTAGATCCAACTGTCGATCTTAGACAAGTCAATCGTCATTTCTTTAGTCATGAAGAGTTACAAGCAGAATTTATTGCTGCCGGCTTTGATATTTTAGGTCACACTGATATGTTACCGTATTTTTCACCTTGGCGTACCTACGTACTTAAAATTAAAAGCGGATCAAGTTAAACTGTACTAAAATGGTTTTAAATTGATATTTATAGCGTCTGAGTATGCCTAAACCAGGCAGAAAAACTCTCATCTTCCAAGGCATAAGCGCCGCGACTGGATTGCCAGATAAATCCCCGTTCGCGCAATGAATGAATGGCGGCTTGGACCGCTGAAATACTTAAACCGGATTGTCCGCTGTTTATTCTGTAATACTGTAATGAGTTTTCTGAAAAAGGTGACCATAAAGGACCTTTTTGGATGAGTAATGTTAAAACTGATTTCTGTATAGAAGACAATTGACTGAAATCATTTTCAAATTCTTCCCAAAGTTGGCTATGCCATAGAAAAGCATCTTGTTTTAATAAATCAGAAAATGATTCTGCATGATGATTAAGGGCGGTTCGCCCTATGATTTGGCGCAAAATTTCAGGGCGGTGTCCCGTTAATTGAAAAGCTTCCCAAACGCTCTCTTCATTAAATTGATTGTTTGCAGCTAACCCAGCATTGATTTTTTCAGTAAAAAAATGAATATAATCTTCGCCTAATAAAGGAAATGCGCTGATCTCAGATCCAAAGAAAGGTTGATTTTTTTTAATCGTGAGCTGGGCCAGTTTGTCGCGATTGGATCCTGTTAACACCAACATTAATTCAGGAGCTTTATGAATGCTGTTCATTTGATCTCGGGCAGATTTAATTGAAAACATGGCATTAATTCCATTAGCAGAGCTGAGTGCATGTTGTGCCTCATCGATAATCAGGAGTACGGGTTTTTCTGAAAGATAAATGAGATCACGCAGTAAATCAACCAGGGTAATATTATCGGGTAAACCGAGTGTTGAGAAATCTAATTCTATTATTTTGAGGAAGTTGATTTTTTGCAGTTTGAATTTTTTACTCAGCCGAGTTAATTTATTTTGATAGGCTTTAAGGCTAGTTTTTAAAGCTTCGATAATGAGTGATAAGGGGTCAGCTGTTTTATTAGCCCATAAATCGATATACACCGTTTCCCAATGTCGTTTCTGTGCTTCTGGGATCAAGTCGGTTAACAAAAAAGTGGTTTTACCCACTCGGCGTGGCCCGGCCAAAAATAGCCCAGAACTGGCATTGCTAATACCTTTTCCAGCCAAGCTATCACAATAAGCTTGTGCAAGATAAATTCTTTTAAAAGCAAAAGGGTCCAAGATGAATCTCCTAATTATTGGTAATTATATTTTTAACTATAATTTATATATTATAATATAATTTACAATAAAGTACAAGAAACTTGAGACTAAAAGTGTATCTTATTGAAATATAATTATAAATATTATTCAGACAAGTTGTCACTGATCTGTATTGGCTTAGGGATCTTTATATTCCTAACATTAAGCATTGACCAGAACATCTAAATAGTGTACCATAGTTGGACTGTTTTTAAAACATTTATTATTCTGGAGGTATTCTTAATGAGTGCTAATGCGAATGAAATACGTATTTACAATATTCGAACAGATAAGAACGGAAATCCAGCTAAAAACGGATACTGGACTCCTGAAGATGGTATGGGTAAGCAGATAGCTCCATTTCCTCCCCTAGAAGAAGGAGCCTCCGACGGTATCATTGCCGTTAAAAAAGATGAAAAAGGTCAGCTTTACTACAGTTATAATTCAACGGGTAAAGTGGGTGATCGCATTTATCCTTATGTTGATATTGACCCCAATGCACCTCTACCTTCATTTGGGGGTGATCAGCCTGCTCCTAGCGATCCTTATTATTTTGTTTTCGATGAATTAACGGATACTTCAACCCCTGGAGTGCCGGGATCCATCTGGATTAATGGCAGCCAAGTGGATTCTACTGCTGCGCCTTTAGGTATCACAGGCGTCGGCATCGACGGTACGCCTTTTCAGTCCGGAACTCAAGAATCGGCCCAAAAGATTGCAAATGATTTAGTGAGCAGGCCAAATCCTTTAGCTAAACCCGGCTCAGATGCAGAGGATACCCCTATTGCAGGACCTAGTGCGATTATTTACACCCAAACAGAAGGCGAATGGCCCTTTAGAGTATTATCACCCAGTCAAGCGCCAGAAGCTTATCGATCTTTCAATCCTTATTTCAGAGAATTAGCAGAGAACAACACAGCAGTCTCGATTTTATCCGATATTATTTTATCGGATGGAAATTCACAGACTGAAAACAATGGTCAGCCCATGGAGTTTGTGGGGAATTTTACTTTCGATGCCGATAATAATGTTCAGTTGCAGCTATCCGGCCTTGATTATCAAGGACAGATCTGGACAATCACTATGATGTGTCTACACTTTACCGGACAAAGAAGTTAAACTAATCCGCGGTAAAGGAGACCCTAAAATGACCAAAAGAAAGACAAATCGGTACGATTTTGAGTTTAAAAA
>VFKP01000131.1 GCA_009885495.1 Gammaproteobacteria bacterium
GGTCATGAAATTGATTTTACCCTCTGTGATTTTGTCGCCGATCTTCGCGCGCCCACCCCCACCGCTGCGGCTGAACATTGCAGCCCTGATCAAACCGAATTATTCGCCATGCTTTTAAAATTAAAAAAAGCTTTACACGCGGCCATGCTGCGTCATCTCAATTTGGCCAAACAGCATTTACTCTGGCAGAAAAACCGCTTAGGCCAGCCTCAGGCACGCTTGGTACAATATCAACAACAATGCGATCATCTGCAATATCGTTTGTATCAATTAGGCTTACAAGCCTTAGAAAAAAAACAAAACCTCTTAAAGAGTCTACAGCATCGTTTGGAACAACAAGCGCCTTTGTCTAAATTATTCCGATGGCAGCAGAAAAAAGAAAAACTCGAAAGCCGTTTAGAGGCAGCTCTAAAAGCAAAATTCAATGAATGCCAGAAACATCTCTTGGCTAGAGCACAAGCCTTACACGCCATCAGTCCTTTAGCCACCTTAAATCGTGGATACGCACTGGCCCTTAAAAATAAGCATGTGATCGGTAAGATACAAGACTTAAAGCTAGGCGATTCATTGCAGATCCGTTTGGCTCAAGGTGAATTGGACTGCCAGATTAAAGAAATAAAAATTTATTAGCTTGTTTTAAAAAAAAAAGAAGATAGAGGCAGAGCCAGAAAGAACCCAGAGCAGCTCACCCTCGGTCAAACACGCCGTAAACCCATCCCTGGGGGCTCGGTTGCGGCATCCTTGCCGCAAACGGTTTGACCTGAGGATAAGCTACTCTAGGCTCTGGAACAGACTCTGAGGATATAAAGGTTAGTAAAATTTCTTTTTACGCACTTCCCCCGGACAGTACTGCAGAGTACAGGGAGTTTTCACTTTTCCAGGACAGCACTGCGGGAAAGTTAAAGCCCTCTTTCGGGCTCATAAATCTCCAAACGATTGCCCTCTTTATTTTGATAAGTTTTCACTAAAGATAAATTCTGGCATTGACTTAAAAGTCCATGATGCCGTGAAAGGATCACCACATACCGATAAGCAGAAAATTGACAATCTTGATGCGTTGAACGGGTTAATAAATCTTCATCCCAACTGGGTATACTGCCTTTGACATAATACAATACCATGGCATTATTAACCAAAATACGATCTTGCTCTTGTACTCTGGATTTCAAAAAAGAAATGCCCTGATAAATATACCCTTTAGAAGCGCCCTTGAAATGCACAAAACCTTGCAATAAGCTTAAGATGAAAACCGCAGCGATCAGCATAAGATAGCCTTGTCGATAAATCGTTTTAGGCCTCATAAAACTCCGCTGATACAGCGCTTCTAAAGCCACCGGCACCCAAATCAAAAGAATAAAACTAAAAGACATCACATAGCGCAATTCTAAAAAAAGGCGCTGTGCTAAGAAAATAAAGAACACCAGCAATTGCGACACCATCAAACTGCTGAATAAGTATTTTTCTGCCCGACTCATGAGCAATCGCCGTTTAAACAAACCATAGCCAGCGATAAGGCTGTAAATAACCCCCGTGGCAGAAATCAGTACACTGATAAAATAAGCAATGAGCATACTGTAATACATAGGTGTAATTTTCGCAAACACATAATGTGGCCCCCAGGCCTGTTCTAATAAGGCTATCGCTTGCTTTTGCTGTGCCATGAGATCTGAAAAACCATGTAAAGCAAAATGGGAAATATCTTGCAAACGCCCACCACCGGCTAAAGCAGGCGAACCCAAGCAGAAAAAAATAATCGCGCCTAAGAAAAAAGGCCAAGCCAGAATCAGGGTATTCACCCAGCGTTGCCTCATCGAAAAACCAGGCATCAGTAAAAACGGCAGAATAATGGCCAAGGCAATGAGCACGCCTTCTATCCGAAACAATAGAGCAAGCCCCATAGATAAACCGGCAGCCCATAGATAAAATTGTTTTTGCGTTTTTAAAAAATGAAGTGCTGTCCATAGTGCACTCAAATAAAAAGCCCAATATCCAAAATCGCGCAATAAATAATGGCGTAGGGCATTGAAAGGACCATAGCATAAGATACACAGCAAGGCCCAAAAACCCACACTGGCAGCCTTATTAAAATGAAAAACGAGTCTCAGAAAAAAATACACTGTCCAGGCTTGAAAAAATACATTCAGCACTTTAGCCGCTGTAATATAAGATACGCCCAGTAGTGAATGCACCCCACTGATGACGATCGAATAAAAGGGCCAAGGGTACAAGGCCATAGTCGCTCTAAGGCCTTGAGCATGATAAATCTCTGCACCGCGCAGATATAAAATACCATCATTGCCCACGCCCGAAGACAATAATAGACTCAAACCCGAAAGAAAAAAGCTTAAAAAAATGCCCCAGTAATAGAATTCTTTTTGACTACGCTGTTCTAGCCAAACATTAAACGTTTGCATGCTTATCCGTCGTCGAGCTTAAGCTAAAGGTGGTCCCACAATACGGGCAAGCCACCGTTTCATTCGCCTTTAGCGAGATATAGACCCGAGGATGTTGATCCCAGACCGGCATACAGGGTAAAGGACAGCACAGAGGTAAATCTTCAGTCTGAAGCGTATAATGCTTTTTTGATGTTAAAATTTTATGTTCATTCATGATCTTATTCCTAATGCTAATCAATTTTTCCCAAAAACAGAGTTTGCCAGATCTCTTGCACCAAAGCACGCTCGTCCTGTAGATCCGTATCATCCACCCAAGAAGGCCCATTCTGCAAGGCCGCTTGATTCATTTTTCTGCGATACAAATGATACACTCTTGATAAATCAGCGACCCATTCAGAATTCAGTGTATGAGATTGCCCTAACCAAGCTAAAAGCTCGCTATGAGATCTTAAATCTAATCCTCGTTGATCTAGCCCTAAGGTGGATAAGCTGCAAAATTGTACCATAAATTCGAGATCAATCATGCCTCCTAAACCGTGTTTAATATCAAATTTTGAGGCCGGTAACATGGGCTGATGAGCGCGCATCCGTGCACGCATATCGAGAATATCGCGCCGTAAAACCTCTGGCTCATGAGGAGATAATAAAGCAAGACGGCGGATCTCTGCAAAAGCCTGCTGCAATGAGATCGGTCCCACAATCATCCTAGCCCTCAATAGGGCTTGATGCTCCCATAGCCAAGCTTTTTGCAATTGGTATTCTTTAAAATGGACCAGATCGCTGACCAATAATCCCGCTTGTCCTGAGGGTCTTAACTCAGTATCTACTTTGTAGAGTATGCCGCTATAGGTCCTTAATTCTAGCCAATACGCGATGCGTCGTGCCCATTGATAACTGTATTCGGCCCAAACTTGTTTTTGCTGAAGATCGCCCTTGGCTTCATATAAAAAAACCAAATCCAAATCAGATTGAAACCCTAATTCACGCCCACCTAATTTTCCATAAGCGACAATCCCAAATTCAGGTTGATCTTCATCCAAGACATATTTCTGCTTGACCCAATCCCAAGCCAGATGGGCCACGGTATTGAGAAAAGCTGCGGCCGTATCACTTAAACACAAACCCAATTGCTCATCATCAAAACGCTGAGTTAAATAAGCCATCGCCGCTTGTAAACTGTATTCATTCTTGAGTTGTCGCAAAATCTCCATTTGCATTTCCAAATCATCTTCGGGGGCCGCTAATAAAGCTTGCGCCATTTTACGTTCTAATCCCGCTTGATCCAAAGACAATAAAGATAAACGCTCATCTAAAAGACTGTCTAATAAAATAGGATGCTCTGATAATTGTTCAGTCAGCCAAACACTTTGCCCGCAGGCTTTAATTAAATGAGCTAAAACCGCGCTATTTTCAATTAAAAGCGATAAATAAGTGCTCCGTCTTAAAATCGCTGCAATGACTTTTAAAAACGATTCTAAAACCAATGCCGGTTCTTTTTCTTCCAATACGATCGATAACACCATCGGCATTAACCCGTCTAAGCGTAAACGCACTTCTTTAGACAAACGAGAAAAGGCATATCCTTGTTGAAACTTTAAAAGGATAGACTGAAGTTCTTTTTCTGCAGGATCAGTTGCTGCCAAAGGCGAATGCCAAAGCCTCGAAAATCGCTGCAATTCTATTTCAGCGATTTCACATTGGGTCTGCCTTTCTCTTGAAAATAAACGATCAAACTGAACACTCACCTCTGCTCGAATATCGCTTAAATCTTTTAAAAATTCAGACCATTGTTTATAGCCCATGATAAAGGCCAAACGAATTTGGTCGAGTTCTACATCAGGACACATTTGTGTTTGTCGATCAGCCATCATCTGCACAGCATCCTCGACACTTCTTAAAAAATTATAATTTTTTAAGAGCATTAAGCCTTGTTCTTCGGGCAGTAAATGTTCTGCTATCATATACTGCAAGGCCATCCTCAAACTAGCCACTTGCAAATTTCTGTCTTTACCGCCCTTAAGCAATTGCACTGTCTGCACCATAAACTCAATTTCACGCAAGCCACCGCGCCCACGTTTAAGATCCGCTTGTGCCGATTCTTCTTGGACCTGTTTATTGATCAAGGTTTTTAATTGTCGAAGCGCTTCAAGCACCGAATAATCGACATAACGTCGATAAGAAAACCGATGGAATAAATGATACAGCGCTTCTTTCTCACAAGCAGAGCCCTTGCTATTGAGTATTTTAGCTTTAATTAAAGCGTATCGTTCCCATTCTCGGCCCTGTTCTTGATAATACTGTTCCATGGCCGTATAAGACATCACCATCGGCCCGCTCTGCCCAAAGGGTCTTAAGCGTAAATCCACTCTAAATACAAAACCTTGCTCATTGATCTGTGTTAATATTTTAACGATGGGTTGCGCCCATTTTGTAAAATATTCATTGGCATCCCAGGTTTTACGCGTGTCTTTCCAATCGGTGGGAGTAAAATAAGTGAAGAAAATATCGATGTCCGATGAAAAATTCAAATCATCTGCGCCCAGTTTCCCCAAAGCAATGACATAAAGCAAACTGGGATCACCTTTTTCATTGAGCGCCACACCATAAGCGCGATGATGTTCTTGGCTCCAATAATCCATCAATTCTGAAATCAGCAATTGTGCAAATAGGCTTAATTTCTGAGCCAATGAGATGGGGTCTTCTTGTGCAGTCACTCTTTTCCAAACCAGACGGATCATCTCTCGTTGTCGCAACCGACGTAATAATACCATCAAGCTCGATAAATCAGGCTTTTGCTTAAAAACAGCCTGTATCGATTTTAGATAAGTTTCAGCACTGGCTGGATTTTCCAAATCACCAGAACTCAGTAAATCCAGCAGGATCTCAGGCTGTTGTAGGCTTTGCGCAAGCACATAATCGCTGTAAGCAAAGACCTTTTCTGCCGTATGGGTGAAAAAAGCATATGCTTGCAATTGCTGTAAAATTTCAGGCGGAAAGCTTTGAAAGGCAATTTTAGCCTGTTGTTTAAGCGGTTCGGGTAGAAGAGGTTTCATAATATCCTTAGCTTTAACGCCGGCAATTGAATTGATCAAGGCCCTATGCTAAGATCTCTTTCATTTTAGCATGAGGGTTTTACGATGAGCGAAATGAAGACACGCACCGAAAAAGATAGCATGGGAACATTAGACGTTGCAAGCGACCGTTATTGGGGCGCGCAAACACAGCGGTCTTTACATCATTTCTCTATTGGGCAAGATTTAATGCCCTTAGCCTTAATTCGCGCTTTCGCTTTATTAAAAAAAGCCGCTGCTTTGACTAATCATGATTTGAAAAAACTCTCCACGGAAAAAATGCAATGGATCGTGGCTGCAGCCGATGAGGTTTTTGCCGGAAAATTAAACGATCATTTCCCCTTACGCGTATGGCAAACCGGTAGCGGCACGCAAACCAATATGAATGTCAATGAAGTCATCGCCAATCGCGCCATTGAAATGGCGGGTGGGATCTTAGGCAGTCAAAAACCTATTCATCCCAATGATGATGTGAACATGTCTCAATCTTCAAATGACACCTTCCCCACCGCCATGTATATGGCCGCGGCCATCAGTGTCCAAGAGCAAGTCTTACCCGCTTTGGCGATCTTACGTGATGCCTTTTTAGAAAAGCAAATCGCTTATCAGGATATTGTAAAAATCGGCCGTACCCATTTACAAGATGCAGTCCCACTCACTTTAGGGCAAGAATTTTCAGGCTATGTGGCTCAATTGAACGATGGCATCGCTTACATCAAGATGACTGTTTCAGGCTTATTTTCCTTAGCCATTGGTGGCACTGCAGTGGGTACAGGGCTCAACACTCATCCTGAATTTGCCGTACGCGCTGCAGAGCACATCGCCAGTTTAACACAATTACCCTTCGTCTCTGCCGAAAATAAATTTGCAGCCCTGGCCGCACACGATGCTTTAGTCATGTGCAGTGGCGCCTTAAGAACTATGGCCACTATTCTTATGAAAATCGCCAATGATATTCGTTGGTTGGGTTCTGGCCCTCGTTGCGGTTTAGGCGAACTGATTTTACCCGCCAACGAACCAGGCTCTTCAATCATGCCCGGGAAAGTCAATCCCACCCAATGCGAGGCTTTAACCATGGTTTGCGTGCAAATCATCGGTAACGATACGGCCATTGCCATGGCGGGTTCTCAGGGTAATTTTGAATTGAATGTGTATAAACCCGTGATGATTTTTAATTTCTTACAATCCGCAGAACTCATGGCCGACAGTTGCCGTAATTTCAAAGCATTTTGCATTGCCGATCTTGAAGTCAATCAAGCCCAACTCAAACATTATGTGGACAATTCTTTAATGTTGGTCACCGCTTTAAATCCCATTATCGGTTATGATAAAGCCGCCAAAATCGCCCACATCGCTTATAAAGAAAATACCTCTTTAAAACAAGCCGCCGTGCAATTAGGATTCTTAAGCGCCGAAGAATTTGACAAAGCTGTGCAACCCGAAAAGATGACCAAGCCGGGGTAGAAAAACTTTCTTCGCCGCTACTCTGGGAGGGCAGAGCCAGAACGAGCTTCAGCAGCTTATCCTCGCTCGGTACCCCGTAGTACTGTCCGGGGAAAGTGGACACTCCCCTCCCCCAGTATTCTGGGGGAGGGGTTGGGGGAGAGGGTGTTAAAACAATCTAATATTTAATGTTTTACAATGATTTGTTATTGAAAAACAGTAATTTTATGGGTATAGTCTTCTTACTTAACTTCTAGGGGACCCATCATGCAGAAAATTATTCGTTTATCCCGACCCTTACAATGGCTGTGTCGTGCCTTAATGGCTTTATTGTCATTGGCTCTCATCTTTTTTTGGATTGCTGTCAATCCAGTCTATAAGGTCTCAACATTACAGGATCAGAATCAATATCAATACCCCTTATTATTTCAACCCGGCAAAGCACCCACAGCAGTGTCTGATTACATACCCAATACCGCTTATATAGCAGGCTTAATAAGATGGGGTATGGATATTGATGTCAACACTCCGCATATATCCGCAATAGGAAATCTTAATTTAGCATGGCGTTTTGCGCCCTGCGGACCTGTTGAAAAATTACTGTTTTGGCAAAGGATCGGCGCAGGCTTACTCAGTGCGTTGAGTTTAAGCTTCATAATATTGATCCTATTTTACTTAAGTCAATTGTTTGGCTGGTACAGTAAAGGTGATATTTTCTCAAGGCGGCACGTTCTCTGTTTCAAACATATTGCTTTAACTTTAATTGCGGTGCAAATTTGTAGGCCTATTTTAGAAGGAGTTATACGTTTGATATTAACCTGGTTTAATCCAACGGGACGGTTTATGACTGTTTCTTTCGACAATGCCAATTTTTTAGCTTTGTTTAGCGGTATCGTTATTTTGTTGATTGCATTGATCATGGAAGAAGGGTATAAAATCAATCAAGAAATACAATTAACGGTATAATATGGCTATTTATATTGATTTAGATCTGATGCTAGTCAAACGCAAATGTCGCTCTTTGGATCTGGCGAATGCCGTGGGAATTTCACCACAGAATTTATCCATCTTGAAAACGGGTAAAGCCAAAGCGATCCGTTTTTCCACATTGAATGCTATTTGTGAATTCCTAGAATGTCAGCCTGGTGATATTTTACGATATGCTGAAGAGGAAACCTTATAAACCTTATAAACATTTTAAACATTTTAAACATTTTAACACCCTCTCCCCCAACCTATCCGATGCACACATCTTTTTAATCTAGTTGCACAATTTTTAGTTTCCTCTATAATCCGAGGTTTGCAGTACAATCAAACGTTATGGAGTTTA
>VFKP01000048.1 GCA_009885495.1 Gammaproteobacteria bacterium
GCTGAATTGGCCATCATCGATAAAAGACGCTCTGCCGCCAATCAATCCGAAGTCATGCATATTATCGGCACGGTCAAAGATAAAGACTGTTTGATCATGGACGATATCGTAGACACCGCGGGCACCTTATGCAATGCCGCCAAAGCCTTAAAAGAAGAAGGTGCGCGCACCGTCAAATCCTATTGCACGCACGCTGTACTCTCCGGTAAGGCCATTGAAAACTTAAACGCTTCTGTGATCGATGAATTAGTGGTTACTGACACCATTCTCTTATCCGCAGAGGCGCAAGCCTGCAAAAAGATCCGTCAAATTTCTTTAAGCAGCTTATTGGCCGAAGCCATTTATCGCGTCAATGAATCGGAATCGATCAGTTCCATGTTCATGGATTAATGAGGAAGGTAACATTTGAAAAGAGTTGTGGTCTTATTATTAGATTCTTTTGGCATTGGGGCTTCCAAAGATGCGCCTGAATTTGGCGACAGTGGTGCCAACACCTTAGGCCATATTGCCAAAGCTTGTTTTGAACATCGGGCCGATGTTCCCGGTTTACGACAAGGCCCTTTACACATTCCGCATCTCACGCATCGAGGTTTAGCCAAAGCCGCGTGTTTAAGCCATGGCTCTGAGCTCTTGGGTTTAGACGATACTCTGCCTGTAGACGCTTTATATGGCTTTGCCGCTGAAATCAGCCATGGCAAAGACACTCCCAGCGGTCATTGGGAACTCTGTGGCGTGCCGGTCTTATTTCATTGGGGCTATTTCCCTCCCGCTTATCCCAGTTTTCCTGAAAGTTTAATCGCCGATTTTGTTCGTTTGGCAGAAATCCCTGGGATCTTAGGCAATTGTCATGCCTCTGGCACGGTGATCATGGATGAATTAGGTGAAGAGCATTTAAAAACAGGCAAACCGATTGTCTACACTTCCGCGGATTCTGTGTTTCAAATTGCCGTGCATGAAGATTCTTTTGGTTTAGATCGCTTATACGCATTATGTCAAATCGCACGCAAATTGGTGGATCCTTATAATATTGGCCGTGTTATTGCTCGTCCTTTTAATGGGAGTCCAGGCCATTTTAAACGTACCGCAAATCGTCGAGATTATAGCATCCCGCCACCGGCACCTACCCTATTAGATCATGTCCATTCTGCAGGGAAAAAAGTCATTGCCATTGGTAAAACCGCTGATATATTTGCCCACCAAGGGATCAGTGAAACGATTAAAGCCGATGGCTTGGATCAATTATTTTCAAAAACTTTAGAGGCTTTAAAAACAGCGCCCGATGGCAGTTTAATTTTCACTAATTTTGTGGATTTCGACAGTCATTATGGACATCGTCGCGATGTGCCCGGCTATGCCGCAGGCTTAGAATTAATCGATCGCCGCTTACCGGAATTAGAAGCCCTATTACAGCCCGGTGATATCGTCTTATTAACCGCCGATCATGGCTGCGATCCCACTTGGATTGGCAGCGATCACACTCGTGAACATGTGCCCGTTCTCGTCTGGGGACCTAAAGTCAAAAGCGCTTGCATTGGTGCACGCAAAACCTTTGCCGATGCCGGACAAAGTTTAGCCCACTATTTAGAGGTCAAACCTTTATCTTCTGGGCATTCTTTTATCCATGAAACAGCCATTCATATTGAAGGAATTCTGCCATGAACACTATCCCTAAAGCCGAACTGCATTTGCATCTAGAAGGCAGCATGAAACCCTGTCTTGTGCGTTATCTGGCAGAACGCAATGGCCTTAGCGTTCCTGAAGATATTTTTGCCCCTGATGAAACTTATATTTGGAAAGATTTTTTAAATTTTTTAAAAGTTTTTGATCGCGCAAGTTTAGTCTTAGCCACTGAAAATGATTATCGCGATATGACTTATGCCTATTTAAAAGAATCTGCTGAAATAGGCTGTATTTACAGCGAACTCATTTACTCTTCCGATCATGCCTTATTATGCGGTGTCAGCATTGAAAACAGTCTACAAGGCATTATCCGTGGAATAGAAGACGCGAAACGCGATTTTCAAATTGAAAGCCGCATTTTACTGGCCTTTGTCCGGCATTTTGGCGCTGCAAAATGTATGGATGTCGCTCGCTTTGCCAAAGCCAATCCACATCCTTTGATTACGGGCGTTAATTTAGCCGGCGATGAAATTCATTTTCCTCCTGAAGATTTTGTGGATGCTTTTCGCATCGCTTCTGAAGCCGGCCTACACTGCACAGCTCATGCCGGTGAAATGTTAGGGCCTGAAAGTGTCTGGAAAGCCTTAAAACATTTGCCCATCACTCGCATTGGGCATGGAGTCCGCTCGATTGAAGATCCCAAACTCATTGACACCTTAATTGAACGCGACATCACTCTAGAAGTGTGTCCAGGTTCGAATGTAGCCTTACAAGTCTATCCTAATTTTGAAGCGCATCCTTTGCGAAAATTAAAAGATTTAGGGGTTAAAGTCTGCTTAAGTTCCGACGATCCTCCTTTTTTCGCCACCAGCCTAAACCAAGAATACCATAACGCTGTCCGCTATTTTGATTTCAGCGAGCGTGAATTATTAGAGATGACGCGTAATAGCTTAAATGCCGCTTTCGTAGATGAAGAGACTCGAGCAGTTTTGCTGAAGAAACTGGATAAATAGACCTTCCCCAAAATTTCAAGGTTTATGAACTCCCCTCGCCCAGTACTCCACAGTACTGTCCGGGGAAAGTGCATAGGCTCCCCTCGCCCAGTACTCTGGGAGAGGGGTTGGGGGAGAGGGGCTTAAAAAAACAAGGAAATTCCTAAAGAAAGAAGATAGAAAACAGAGCCAGAAAGAACCCAGAGTAGCTCACCCTCGGTCAAACACGCCGTAAACCCATCCCTGGGGGCTCCTACCCCGCATCCCTGCGGTGTAGGGTTTGACCTGAGGATAACTACTCTGAGCTCTGGAACAAAATCTGAGGATATAAAGGTTCAATAAAGCCTCTTTTTACGCACTTTCCCCGGCGGCACGGAGCCCCCGGGAGACGGTGCAATAGAATCCTAGAAGCCCGTTTTAAAAATAGTCCTTAAAAAACAAAACGCCCAAGAGCGTTTTAAATAAAATAGCGAGCCCCTGATGTTAGATAAAATCTCCCTTTTCTTCAATGCCTTTGGAAACCCCGATCCACGAATGAGAACCTCAGAAGAGTGGATTTCCATTCTTCAAACAGTAAACTCTTTTTTAGACCGTCATTCTCCACAGCGTTCCTTTCAAACAGACAAATATGCCCTCTATTTTTTTGAAAAATTTATTATTTTCTTCGGCTTGGAATTAACCCCTCTTGATAAAGGAAAAGATGAAGCAATCACGCGAGAATTTGAGAAAATTTTAGCGAGATTGTTACATCGGTTTTCACAATGGATCCGCTTTTTTACAGCTAAGGTCCATTATATTCACGCCTTAGACGCTCAGAACATTGAACTTAAAATAATGACCTCCGCTAAACAGAATTTAGAAGACGGCTCAAATGGGCTACTGACTTTCCATCTGGACCCAGGAGGATTTGAGCTTGTTTTAATGTCAGCCTTGCCTAAAGAGGGAAATCCTGAAGAAAGGAAAATATATCTAGAAAAAAAAGAAGGCCATCTAAGGTATATCGTACAAACTGCTAATGGAGATATCGTTCAGGATTTCCTGGCAATGGACATTTCTGAATTAACACAGGGATCTTTAGAACTCAATAAGGCAACAATCCTTAAAGAAATATTCGACAGAGGTGATGTTCACTCAGAGCAAGGCAGAGCCCTCACTGCGATCATCCACATTTCATTTCAAAAGGAAAATACAACCTATTCTATGAGTTCGAAAACGCATACTTTCAATGAACAATTTCAAGCGGCTATTAATGATTATTTATCAGGGAACAAAAAATTAAGCGCTGATATTATCGAACAACAGAAAAGAAGCATTATAAATAGAGGCATTGAAGAGTTTGAACTGAGCATAAGGCATACCCTTATACTCTTGCAGAAAGCTGAAATTTTATTTTCTTTTTGTTTGATAAATGCTCTTTACACTCAATTACCCTTCATTCTCGAAGAAACCATCATCCCTAAAAAAACAACTTCTATACACTTAAACTTAAGACAAAGAATCATGAATGCTTATGAGCATTTACCCTTTAAATGGGAACGCAGCGCAAAGACTATGCTAGATCTTTTCCCCTGCCGAGAAATTAGCACTCTACACTGCGTTGTTCAGCCTCTAGACTTAAGTCCGGAGCAAATTTATCTCAACACGCTTCGAAATCTGGTAAAACAATATTCCATTTACTTTAAAAAAAATGATTTTTTATTGCTTCCAGAAGGGACCCCTACCATCAATAGAAAAGACAGCAAAACAATTTCACAAGGAATAAACCACCTTTCTAAAAATTCAAGCAATGTTTTATTTCATGAATATCTTTTAAGCCGATTAAGAATTTTGAAAGCGATTGCTTATTATCAAAGTCTAAAATACGATCTGGCCTTACAAGAACTTTTGCAAGCTTTGATCTTACATCCGGTCATGTCCTGGCCTGATGCCGGTGAAAAGCCTGTCAAGATGGACTTAGATCTTTTATTGGGCTTTCGTTGCGAACTCATCTCTCAACATAGGTGTCAAAACCCGGTCTCTGTCACAGCCCCTAAAACTTTAACGGGTTTTTTAGACCGTTTCAAAGCGCTTCAAAGTCTAGAAAAAATTTCCTCTGATCAGAAAAGAATTGCGAAAAAAACATTAATTCTTTTATTTCAGTTTTTCCAAAATGGTCAGGAGCCCAGTCTTGAGGACAAAAATTTTCCTTTTGCAAATGAATATCAGCTTTTACTTATTTTACAGAAATTCAAAGCTAGGATTTGTGAATTGGGGCATGAAAAAACAAACTCGCAAGAAGTTTCTCACGCCCCCAAAAGCACTCCCCCGCCTAGAATATCTTATCTCACCAGGGCTCTGAGCAGTTATTTACAGTTAATATTTTATCAAGATTCAAAAAGCGCCATTTTTTTTAATGCCCTGCAAAAAAAAATAGCTTTAATTCAAGCTGATAGTCTATTACAAACAGAATATCCCAGAAAGAAAAATCCTATAAAGATTAAAAGCACTGCCGTAAAACCCGTGAACTCTTCCGTCGAAACCGCGCCTGTTACAAAACAAGTTGAAGCCAAAAATGACTTTCGTCTACCTGTAGCGATGGCCAATCAAGTTCCTAGCCCCCTCCCCTTAAAAAAACCCAATGCTCAAAAACGTAAAAGCCACAGGAGAAGAAAAGGAAAAGCACCTCTGCTTTTAGAAGAAGGCTCTGGATCTCAAAGTCCTAGAATAAAAACTGAAATCGTCTCAAAACCAGCCGCCATCGACACAGTTGCAATCACTCCCGTTTCAACGCTACCTCTTTATGCAACAAGGATAGAGCTGGACATAGAAGAATATCCTGATATTCCGATTCTATTTGGATTTATGAATCAATGGATTAAGCCTGATTTGGGCCAATTAGCATTCAAAGGCAATGGTGCGACAGAACTCTATCTTAAAAAAAATCACTTATGCGATCTTGATTTTTGTTTTGAGCTCAATCCTGAAATCTCTATCGCAGATGTTGAATCACAAATCTCCTCGCAATGGTATCCAGCACTGTGTAAAACAGATTTTTTATTATTACAACTTCGTATTCCAGATTTAA
This sequence comes from Gammaproteobacteria bacterium, assembly GCA_009885495.1. Classification (GTDB taxonomy): domain Bacteria; phylum Pseudomonadota; class Gammaproteobacteria; order UBA1113; family UBA1113; genus VFKP01. The sequence goes on from VFKP01000048.1 coordinate 5,677, forward strand.
AATTCAGTTTTTCTCTTAAAAAATCACTCATCGATTTATCGGTTTATACACAGGGCAAAGAGCCTGAAACTGATTTTGTACATTGCTCCGCAAAAATACTGTGCAACAGCGGAAAATATTATCTTTATTCTAGATATCCTCAATATGAGGCTTGCATTAAAGAAGGTAAATTACAAGCCTGTTTTAAAACACAGCTTCTATTTGAAACTGATGCCCTGCGTTTATTACGCGCGCTGCATTTTGTGAATGAACATCATTATACCATCGCTCCCCGCTTAGGAAAGCAATTATTACACTATTGTTTAAAATTGAACACATTGAATTTCACTGCAGTATTGGCCAAATGGGCGCAATACGATCAACTGGATTTTTGGAAAGCCGCTTTAAAATATGGCTATTGCCATGCGGTATTGTTTAATACGCTCAAAGACAGCATTGAAAATACTGCCGAAGAAGACACTTTGATTGAAGAACTGTGGCAGATCCGCAACAAGGCCGACCAAGCGCAAGCCCAAAGTCCCTATCCCATTCATCCCGAAACCCGAACCTTATTTCTCTGGGTCTTATTATGGCAGACTCAAGCCAGTTCTATTGACGAAAAACCTCATTTCTATACGAGTCCAGAATTCAAAACCTTCAGCAAACAGAAACAGCCTTGCTCCCTACCGCTGGTTAAATTATGGGATTCTCTACAAATATCGGCGATGGCTTGGTGTAAAGCCGCTCAAACTCAAAACCCCGTTGGCGGAACACCTTTCTGGCATCCGCTCAAGCGCCCAGCACATGCACTTCCAGCTGCAATAGCACCCCCTGCTGTCGCAAGACCTCAGCTTGCACAGCCTGGATCAAATCGCTGATGTCTTTTGCGCTGGCCTGTCCTGTATTGATGATGAAATTGGCGTGTTTGGTAGAGACTTGTGCCCCGCCCAAAGTCAAACCTTTTAAACCCGAAGCTTCAATTAAGCGTCCTGAAAAATCGCCTTTTGGATTGCGAAATACAGAACCACAGCAGGGTTTTCCTGTGGGTTGTGAGGCCGCGCGTTGATCCAAAAGATCTTTGATCTTGGCCAAAGCTTTTTCTTTATCTCCAGGGGCAAATTTAAAATGTGCGGCAATAAACCATTCTTCTTCTGGCTTTTTCACTTCTCGATAATGGATCTCATATTCTTCGGGCCTACGCATGCGAATAACGCCATAGCGATCCACCACTTCAACCGCTGCGATCTGCTCCCAGGTTTGCTGGCCAAAACAGCCGGCATTCATGGTTAAAGCACCGCCAATAGTCCCTGGGATACCCGCTAAAAATTCAGCACCTTGATAACCTGCCCGCGCGGCAAAACGAGCCACTTGAGCGCAAGCCAGACCCGCTTCGGCCCGCAGAAAACCATCTTCTAAAATCGTCAATTGTTTTAAACAGCCTTGAGTGATGATCACCGTGGCATCAATGCCTTGATCAGGAATTAAAGTATTACTGCCTAAACCCAGAAATAAAAATTTCTCAGCCACAGATTGCTGTTTTAAAAACACAGCCAGATCAGCTATATCCGCCGGAAAATAAGCATATTTAGCCAAGCCGCCCACGCGCCAAGTATTCCATTGTGATAAAGGCAAATTCTCTTTCAGCTCACCGCGCAGAGTATTTTCGAGATCTATCATGTTTGAGTTCCTGTGTTTTTGCCATTATAGCGGATATTTCCCTCTCCCCCAAATTTTCTCTCAGCTGAATTCTCCCCTCCCCCAGTATTTCGCAGTACTGTCAGGGGAAACTCAGTACTCCCCTCCCCCAGTATTCTGGGGGAGGGGTTGGGGGAGAGGGCGTTTAATTAAAGTATGTCCTTTTTGCCTTAAAATTTCAGCTATTTCAATCTTGATGTCTTCAAGATTTATTATTTATCCCAAATTCAAAAAACATGAAACCTTAGATTCGCAAAATAGAGTTCATATTTTGGATTTATAAAAAACAGCGTTATCACCTCTTAAAAAGCGTGTATTTTAACACCCTCTCCCCCAACCCCTCTCCCGGATTACCGGGCGAGGGGAGCTTACGGACTTTCCCCGGACAGTACTGCGGTATTCCGGGAGAGGGGCTCATATCAAAAAGGGTATTAAATCCCGCTTAAAGCAACACTCTCTCCTGACTCATGCGGAGCACCGTACACAAACGGTGATAATCCGCGGGAGTATCAATATCATCGGTGAGATCGCTGATGGTAGTGAAAAAGGAACCCGTTGCCAAACCCATATTTCCTGTTTCTTTAATTTTTTGCAGCGAGCGGCCCCTCAAAGCCATCAGTAACTCCCAAAGTTTGCCCCGGCCTCCTTGTGCGGCATCCTTGAGTGTTGTTGAGAGTGCTTTTTTTAAATCGGGAATAGCCGTACGGGTGAATTTTAAAGCATACAGCTCAGGCCAGACTGATCCGGTGTGAGGATTAGCTGTTGGGCAACCGAAAAACATCAGTGGGGCAGTGGAATTTATAATTGTTTTTAAAGCAGCATCGGTATAATACACATCACCCAACAAAATCAATTGGCTGCGTTTCCAGATGATTTCGCTGGAAGCCAAGGTTGCGCTGGTCCATTGACAGTCTTTGGGTAAGATGAGTTTCGTGCCTGGAAGCTCTAAGTTTTTATCATGACTCATAATGGAAATGGGATTGATCCCATGATTGTGCAGTTGTGTTAAGGTTCGCATGAGTAGGGGTTCGCCATTGATTTTAGCCAATTGCTTAGGGACGCCTAAGTAAGGGCGATCTAAATGATCTTTCCAGCGCTCTGCGGTTCCTGCACATAAGATAATGGCTTGTAACATCTTTGTTTCCTTGAATTAAAATATCAATGATTCAGATTTGTTTAACATCGTACACAAACGCTGATAATCTTCTGCTGTATCGATATCATCTGTGAGATCGCTGATTGTAGTGAAGAATGCTCCTTCGATGGATCCTAAATTGAGGGTTTCTCTGATTCGAACTAAGGAATATCCACGCAAAGCCATCAGCAATTCCCAGAGTTTGCCTCGGCCTCCTTGTTCAGCATCTTGGATGGTGAGCGCCAGTGCTTTTTTTAAATCGAGTATAGCAGGACGAGTGAATTTTAAAGCATAGAGTTCTGGCCAAGCAGTACCCGTGTAAAGATTGGGGGTGGGGCAACCAAAAAACATCAGCGGAGCAGTGGAATTTATAATTGTTTTTAAGGCTGCATCGGTGTAATACACATCGCCTAATACAACCAACTGGCTGCGTTTCCATAAGACTTCGGTACAGGCGAGCACTTCAGAGCTAAAGCGAACCTCTGCGGGAGCAAAAGAAGGTACTCGTTTATGATTCAGCCGAGGATCTTTCGTGATCAAATGGATATCCTCAAAACCCAAAGCGTTTAACTGCTTTAAAGTGCGTGTGAGTAAAGCTTGGCCCTGAATGGGGGCCAATTGTTTAGGTAAGCCCAAATAATTATGCCATTTGGTGCCGAGACCGCAGAGGATTAAAATACGCATCCATTTATCCTTGTAAAAAATGTAACTTGCATCCAAATCTGTGCTTTGGCTTACCCGCACTTAGGGAGAGTATTTACTAAAAAATCTTGAATACAAGCCCGTATTTGAGTTAAGCAATTTTGATCATTAGGATCAAAGCAGTGTAGCCCTGGCCAAGAGCGCAGCCAAGTGAGTTGGCGTTTGGCCAATTGCCGCGTTGCCACAATCGCTTTTTCACGCATAGTAGCATAAGCATATTCGCCGTCCAAATAGGCCCAGGCTTGGCGATAGCCCACAGCACGCATGGAAGGCAAATCAGTATGTAAACCGGGGCGCTGTTTTAAGATCTCCACTTCTTCAATGAAACCTTTGGCCAGCATGGTATCAAAACGTGCTTGGATCTGTTGATGTAATAGAGCGCGATCTTCAGGGATTAGTGCTAAACATAAAATGCGATGCGAATGTTGAATAGCGGCTGTTTTGGGATCTTGGAATAATGCGCTTTGTGTTTGACCGCTCAAATAATAAATTTCTAAAGCGCGCTGTATGCGTTGTGGATCATTAGGGTTAATGCGGGCGGCAGCCTCGGGGTCGTATTGTTTTAGGCGATCGTGCAAGGCGGCCCAACCGTATTCTGCGGCTTCTACTTCAATTGAATGACGCAATTCAGCGGATGCGGGGGGTAAATCCGATAATCCATAAAATAATGATTTAAAATACAGCATGGTTCCGCCGACCAATAAGGGCAAATGCGAGCGAGTTTCAATCTCTTGAATGCAGTTTAAGGCTTGTGTGCAAAATTGGCCGGCTGAAAAAGGGATCTCAGGTTCCAAGATATCGATAAGATGATGAGGCACTTTTTGCAATTCTTCAAGCGAAGGTTTGGCCGTTCCAATATCAAGGTGACGATAGATCAAAGCGGAATCAACACTGAGAATTTCGCCTTTCAATTCCAGAGCCAATTTTAAAGCCAATGCTGATTTGCCTGAGGCGGTAGGGCCCATAATGGCAATCAAAGGTTTGGCGCTGATTTTTGATGTTAACATGGCAATATTTTTCAACAGTTAAGGGTAACTACTCGCGCCTTTTTTCCAGAAAGCCCCTATTTGGCGCATCTTAAACGCAAAATCTATCAAAAAAATACTCATTAACGCGTAGGTTAACTCCGTTTTTTTCGCTGAATTTTGTGTTTAACCTGCATCCAAATCTGTGCTTTGTCGTACCCTCCATTAGGTGAGAATAGTTACAGTCCAGGTAATCATTCATGAATTGTCCATAGAGATATTCTCTATTTTCTCAAGATTGAGATGATGACAGGATTTCAACACAATAACAAGCATTAAAAACCGAACGGACAGAAAATAAATTAAATATTTCAGCTGCTTAGGATCTAAAGACCATCCTCAATTCTATTTCTTTTTTTTGCAAAACCTGTAAAAAAAGAAGCTGCGAAACAAACTTTGAGTTTAAAATAAACAGAAAAACACAATAATTAAAAAAAACTTAAAAGAAACCGTGTTTTTTTGCAAAATACACTTGTCATTCATTATTTTTTCGTATTAAGATGGTTTTGTTCAGAACGCTGAAGCATTTATTTTTGACTCGGCTCTAAAATAATAGTGGCGTTTTGCTCATCGAGTTTGCCTCTAGTGCTTCCAAGCCCTGAGTTTTTTTAAACATGCAGAGCCTGGAATGCCCGGTGGCAAGGTGGAATGTCGCGATAGCTTTTTATGGCGGCGTCTAGCTTAATGTAAATTTTTTTGGAAAGGAAGATAGAAGCGATGATTAAAAAAGTAACTCTTTGCTTAATAGCAATTTTAGGGAGTGCTTCTGCCTTAGCTGCCGGCGGTAACGATATGGCGTTGCCAACAGCTTCTGGCGTGAACCTCATGGCCCCTCATCAAGAAGGCTCTTGGTCTTTTGGTGCTCAGGCTAATTATTTTCAACCTAGCAATGACTTCAACTATGCGTATGAAGGCCAACAAACCGGCACTAGCCCAGATGTCTACAATGTCAACACGCATTCTGTTGATCAAGATTCTGAATGGGGTTGGGGCGTTGATGTGACTTACCACTTCCCTGGGGAAGGACGTGATGTAACTTTGGCTTATACTCAATTGGATACGGATCACAGTGATTCAGCGACACAAGGCAATGGCAGTGGTGATTATCTCTATGGTACAGGCCCAGTGTTTGCAGGAACTGATGTTGAGCCTGATATCAATGATGAGTACAGCAATGCAGATGCTCATGTGGATACAGACTACCAAGCAGTGGATCTAACTTTCGGTCAAATGATCACGATTGGCGATCGCATTAGCTTACATCCTTTTGCAGGCTTGCGATATGCTGATATTGACTACAAGGCTGATGCAAGTTACTACTCCTTGAATTCATCTGATCAAATTTCCGGTAACACGGGTTATCAATCATTGCATTCTGAATTTACAGGCGCAGGTCCTCGTTTGGGTTCTGATGCCGCCGTGAATTTAGGCGGTGGTTTCTCCTTGCATGGTACTTTGGGTGTTTCCTTATTAGTGGGTAGCCAAGATAACAGTGCAAGTTACAGTGAAACTAGCTATAACTCTGGTGTTCCAGATACTGATAGCACTGATACTTATAACCATGATGAAGATTCTGGTACACGCGTTGTTCCTGAAGCTGATGCTAAATTGTCTGCCATGTACAACATGGATTTCAACAATGGCTACGGTTTAGGGTTTGAAGTCGGTTATCAAGTGACTAACTACTTCAATGCTACTATGAATGATTCTGGTAGCTACTTCGATACTTCGGATCAATACAGTGATTTCTCCATGCAAGGTCCTTATGCTCGCATTCAATTGGATGTGGCATAGTTTCTTCTCGGACGAAAGTCTATTTAAAAACGCCGGGCTTGCCCGGCGTTTTTTTGCGCGAAATTTAAATCCGTACAAAAAAAAACATAATTTGAATATTTTTAAATCAAACATAAAAAAAATTTAAAAATAATCCATATTTTTCAAACGATCACTTGCAAAACAACAAAAAAGCTCTACAATAGGCTTGTGGTTTGTTCAACTTTCAAAAGGAAACTTTACATGAAAACTCGGATATCTTTAGTTCTTTTAGGTTTAGGGTTAGTCTCTGGTTCAGCGTATGCTGGAGCTGTAGATATGCCTATGCCTGTTTCAAATGACATCAATGTCACGGCCCCTGATCAAAGTGGCATGTGGTCTTTTGGTGCAACAGCTGTGTACATGCAGCCTACGGGTGATTTTACTTACGCCACTAGTAGCACTAATGATTCTCTTCTTAATCATAGCGATCTTAACTATCATTCTGTCGATCAAGATTATCAATGGTGGTTTGGTGCCGATGTCACTTATCATTTCCCAGGCAATGGTCGTGATGTGACTTTAGCTTATGAAGGTTTGCATGGTGATCAAAGCGATAGTACTACAGCCCCAGATTCAGGCATTTTAAGCAGTAACTTCTCAGTGGGTGATTTCCTCACTGCTGAAGGTACGACTGATGTGGATTATGATGCAGGCGATTTGACTTTCGGTCAAAAATTGAATGTGGGTGAGCGTATTAGCTTGCATCCTTTCATGGGTCTGCGTTATGCGCATATCGATGTCGATAACACAGGGCATTACACTAGCTTTGGGGTTGTTCGAGGTACTAATGCTCTGTCAGAAGATGGTGAGTTAGAAACTAACTTCAATGGTATCGGCCCACGTTTTGGTTCCGATGCGCAAATCAATTTGGGCAGCGGGTTCTCTATCCGTGGTCGTTTAGGGCTTTCTGTTTTGATTGGTTCAGCTGATGTGGATTATGACATTGTAGACACAACTTATGATGCTAGTGGTACTGCAGTATCTACTTCTTCGATTGACAGTGATCATGAATCTAATACTCGTTTGGTTCCTGAAATCGATGGCCGTATGGGTTTAAATTATACTTATAATTTTGATTCCAACACTGCTTTAGGTTTTGAAGCCGGTTGGCAGGCAACCAACTACTTTAACGTAGTTTCTGATGAATCCCTGTTAGATGTGATTGGTAATCATCATTCCGATACTTCTGACTTTGGAATGCAAGGTCCTTACGCTCGGGTGCAACTCGATATCGCATAAGCTTCATCGCTTTTCGATTTCCTTTTCAAGCCGAGAAAAAAAGATGGGGCAGTGCAAGCTGCCCTATTTTTTTGCCCGTTTGAAAGAGAGCGGATTTCAGCTAAGCTGATTAGAAAGAGGAGCCATCATTCATGGAAAAAATACTGCACAAGGCCGCCACTCGCGGTTCAGCGGATTTGGGCTGGCTTAAGACCCATTATACCTTCTCCTTTGCCGAATACTATGATCCTAAGCGCGTTCATTTTGGGATGCTGAGGGCCTTAAATGATGATTGGATTGCTGCTGGCAGCGGTTTTGGCATGCACCCTCACGATAATATGGAAAGCATCACCATTCCTTTAATCGGGGCCGTGCGACATCAAGACAATTTAGGCAATGAATACCGCATTCACAGCGGCGAAGTGCAGCTGATGTCGGCAGGGACTGGCATTGTGCATTCAGAGTTTAATGCTTCAGAAGACGCCGCTTTAAATTTATTGCAGATCTGGGTGTTCCCCAATCAACGCGAACTTAAGCCGAGTTATGCCCAGAAGAAGTTTGAAGTCAAAGATCGTGAAAATCAATTTCAATGTTTAGTTTCCCCGGATGAAAGACAAGGCTCTTTGCTCATTCATCAGAATGCTTTTTTCAGCTTAATTGATTTTACCCAAGATCTAAGTCTAGATTATGTTTTAAAAACTCAAGGCGCTGGCGTCTATGTTTTTGTCATTGCCGGCGATGTACAGCTGGCCGATGAAGCTTTAACGACACGCGATGGGATTGGGGTTTGGGATATAGAAACGCTGTCATTTCAGGCGAAAAAGGGCTGTAGCGCTTTGATCATCGAAGTGCCCTTAGTCTAAGGCAATACTTCCTAGCGGCCTAGCTAGGTAACTCGGAAGTGCAGGGCTTCCGAGTAAGCCAGCTCGGAATAAGTTGACTTCCGAGCTAAATACCGCTATCCTAGTTAAAATTACTCAATCAAGGTGTATCCCTTTAAAAGCTTAGGGTTGGAGAAATAGATGCTAGATGAAATGCTTTTACAACATGAGGGTAAAACGCTAGAGTTTAAAGAAAATGCGAACAGCCCCCTGAATATCATGAAAACAGTGATTGCTTTTGCAAACACTGCAGGAGGGATCATCGTTATTGGTGTTCAAGATAAAACGAAGAAAGTGTTGGGGGTTGCCCAAGTTTTGCAAGAAGAAGAAAGACTTTCTAATATGGTGTTTGATCTCATTTCACCTCTGCTGGTTCCCGATCTCAATATCGTTAATTATGAAGGAAAAGAGCTCTTGCTTATCCAGGTTCCTTATCTTATAGGCCCTTTTTATTTAAAGAATGCGGGGTTGAGCAAAGGAACTTATATTCGATTGGGTTCAAGTAATCGGCTTGCTGATCCTGAAACTTTAGTCAACTTACAACGACTTTCTCAACGCCTAAGTTTTGATGAATTACCCTGTATTTCTGCGGATGTCAAAGAACTCGATAAAGCACTGATCCAGGAAAAATTAGGAGCGGGATTTAAACAGTTATCGGAAAAACATTATGAATCATTAGGGCTTCTGGCATCTCATCATAAAAAGGTTTATGCCACGTATGGAGCCTTACTTTTATTTGGACTGGACAAGAAGAAATATTTGCCGGATTCAATTATAAAATGCGTTTGTTTTGCAAGTCCTGTCATGAAACATATCATAGATAAGCGGGAAATTAATGTTAATCTTATTCAGGCAGTTGATGAAGTCATGCATTTTATTCGGCGCAATACTCGAATTTCTTCGGAGATCCATGCCATCCGCCGTGTGGACACACCGGAATACCCTTTGGATGCTCTAAGAGAAGCGGTTATTAATGCTTTAATACACGCCGATTATTCTGTCAAAGGTGCCAGTATTCAAATATCTATTTTTAGTGACAGAATAGAAATTATTGATCCAGGTAGCTTACCTTTTGGTCAAACCTTGCATTCTGCTTTGTCTGGTATATCCAAAATGCGCAATCCTATTATCGGACGTATTTTTAGAGAACTGGGATTGATCGAAACTTTGGGTTCTGGGATCCCTAATATCATACAAGCCTATGCGCATTCTTCAGCCGCCGCCCCTAAATTTGAAGAAATTGATCATTTCTTTAAAGTCACACTTTATTCTAGGCCCATCACACTCTGGAGTCATGAGGTTTGGTTTAAACAATTGCAAGAAATTTTCGTAACCCATACGAATATCACAACCAACGAGATCGCTCAGATCTGGGGAGTATCGGATAGAACCGCGCGCTTAAGACTCAATAAATTATTGAAAATGGGTTATATTCAGAGACAGGCCCGCTCAAACACTGATCCCGCTACGACTTATTCTAAGATCTCTTAAACCTCAATGCCGCACCGGCCCACTATCCCCCAGATTAAAATGCAGGCGACAGGTGGCAATATAGCGATCATTGCCACCAATTTCAATTTGCGCACCGCTATGCACTTTATGGCCTTGTTCATCAATGCGCATGTTCATGGTGGCTTTACGGCCGCAATGGCAGATGGTTTTAATCTCAATTAAATTTTCAGCCAAGATTAAAAGATATAAACTGCCCTCGAAAGGTTCGCCTCTAAAATCAGAACGCAGGCCATAGGTTAAAACGGGGATCCCCAATTCATCCACCACCGCCGCCAATTGATAAACCTGTTCTTTTTTTAAGAATTGCGCCTCGTCGACCAATACGCATTTAAGAGCACCTTGTTTTTCTTTAGCGTTTTTGGTGTAAGAAAATAGGTCCAGCTTATCGTTAAAGGCCACCGCATGAGCTTGTAGACCAATGCGAGAGGCAATCACGCTTTTCTGCTGACGATCGTCCAACTCCGGCGTGAACAATAAGGTCTGCATGCCGCGTTCGCGATAATTGTAATCAGATTGTAAAAGAGTGGTGCTTTTGCCCGCATTCATAGCAGAGTAATAAAAATACAGTTTGGCCATCGTTGCTCCTAAGTAAAATAGATGCGCTATTGTAGCGGGTTTGAGGGAGGGGCTCAAATATAAATCTAATACGCATCAAAATGGAACTCAATTGAACACAAGGTTTTTTGTCATCTCACAGGATCTTTGTTATGAGTGTCATAATCGTTATCGCTTTGTATCAGGCCTTATAGACTGTTCACTCTTTTTTGATGCAGTACTAAATCTTCTTTGCCAAAAGGTACTGCGGTCAGGAGGTCTGTTAGCTGGAAAACTACATTCAATAACCGATATATTTGCTATTGTCTCAGATATAGTCAGTGACCCCTTGGTTTCGACTTTCTTACGGATGTCATCGTAGTCCTTGATATTTTCATTAATTTTCCAAAGCTTCACATAATGGCTTATTGCATAATGATTTTTATTTAAGGTATAAAGTTGCTGAGTGGCTTTTTGCTTTACAATGCAAATAGAGTTTAACAGCTCTGTGTGTTCTTGTTGGCAAGAAAGTGTATTTAATTTACCTTCTTGAACCGTTAGTTTATGAAGAACCTCCCGATAAAAGCAATATTCCTCTAGGGTTTCAATAGAGATCCTAAATTTATTAAGCATGTTTTGGTAAAGCGCATGAGAAACAATCGGATAGAGGGTCTTAAGAGCAGGGTGTTCCTTGAGGAGAGCTTTTCTTTCACGTTTACTTTCTTGCAACATTATACGATAGAGCTCATCTTGTTCAATAGTTTTGGTCTGTATATTTTCTTGTTCGGATTTTACTTTAATAGTAAATGCAGATAGAAACAAATATTTTTTCACGGTCATGAGTGGAGTAGAAGGAATTCCACTAGTGCCGAGAACTCCTTGCATATATTGAATAGCCGAATGCAGTGGCCCGGAATTAACATTGAAGAATGGTTTTCCGCTAAGCAGGTACTCTTTAATGAGTGCTAACTCATGATAATCATTTAAAGCAATATGGTAATGTTTATTTCCCACCGAGAATTCTTCAATAGTCTCTCTGGTTATAGGGGAGGGACCATTTACAAAATCTAAAAAAATGTTTTTTTCATAAGTATGGCCATCGCTAGCGGTGGTAGCTTGTTCCATAATCTCATAATTAATGCAGTCATCAAAAAAGGACAAATCATCACTTGCTCGAGGGTTATTATTACTCTCATGCTCTAATGTTACCTTAACTATTGATTGTTGCTCCTGTGGCAGCGAATAGAGGTGGCATAAAAATAATTGTAATAGTTCAATCTCAAGAATAATACCGGTCATTTTATCGCGGACCGATTCTAACGTAAAATTGCGAACGAGAGAACCATCTTGCTTTTTCCATAAAAGTTTTTTTTCATCTAAATAAGTTACGATATCTACAACATTATTATGACTATATCCGTTAATGTCTAGAATAATAGTGTCAATTAAAGGCTCACCTGTTATTGGGTCGATGAAAGCTTCGGATAGCCCTAAATTTTGTGATTGAAGATGATACCTTTTTTCTAAACTCTCGATAGACATAATTTCATGATCATTGCTGTGTGAATGATGATGATTACTTGAACTTGCGGAATTTGAACTACTTGAACCGCTTGGGGGAGAATATTGTGTGGCATGCAGTGAAGATAATTTTTGTTCTAAAAAATCAATGATTTTTACTTCATGCTCGCGATTAGTCTTTAGAGTTTTTACCGATAGTGCCTTACCTGTTTTTGGCGAAACTATAGGACGGTCAATACTGTTGCAAACATTAAACCAATTAAGAATGCTGTCTTCATCGTAGGTGACACCATCGGCTGCAATAACAGGATTGCGCATTAACCTTTTCTGTAATGGACATTTTAATTCTTTAGGACAGTTACGGTCGGTGTCAGGGTTATAATAGGGTTGCAACTTTTGAATGGCAGCTATTTTTGCTGGAATTTTACTCATGGTAGGACACTCCGCTAAAATGATGGGTGCTATTTGTACTAACCATCGTTATGATAACATAAAGACTATAAAAATTAAACAAGCATTAAGAGTCGATCTCTTTTCCCAAATATGGTATAAAACAATTTCCTTACAAAAAAAATAGGCAATTAAAGGTTTAGACATGCAGAATACACCATTTACCGTCAGTTTGGTCGAGGCCCGTTTATTAAGCCCCAAGGTTAGGCATCTTAAGTTTGTCCGTGAGGATGGCTTACCTTTAGAGTTTATTCCAGGCCAATTTGTCAGCTTCCATTGGCCCAGCCAAGAGACTGATGGCCGAGAAATACGGCGCAGCTATAGCATTGCCAGCATTCCTGGGCAGAGTGCTTATATTGAATTGGCTTTGGGGCAAGTGGAACAAGGTTTTGCCTCGCAGATTTTATTTTCGCTGCCCATTGGCGCGAAGCTTAAAATGAGTGGTCCTTATGGGCGTTTGATTTTACGCGACGAGGCCCCTAAAAGGCTAATTTTTGTCGCCACCAGCACGGGGGTTACACCTTATCGCTCGATGTTGCCTGCTTTGAGTGCGCGTTTAGAACACAGTGATCTAGAGATTGTGATCATCTTAGGCGTACAAAAAAAAGCAGATGCCCTATATTGCGATGATTTTTTGGCCTACGCCAAGCAATTTCCTGGCTTGGATTTTCGCGTTTGTTACAGTCGCGAGCCCGAAGAGCTGGCTTTGGCGGCTTTTGAATACCGAGGGTATGTGCAAGATCAATTTCAGGCCTTAGATCCTAAGCCTGAACAGGACATTGTTTATCTTTGCGGTAATCCTAATATGATTGACGCTGCTTTTACTCTGCTGAAGGATAAAGGTTTTACAGCCCAACAGGTGCGACGCGAGAAATATGTTTCATGAGTCAAACTAGAATATCGTCTCTGCCGCCGGGTGTAAAAGCGCTGTCTTCCATTGAAATGTGGGAACGCTTTAGCTTTTATATTTTACAAACCTTATTGGTCTTATACGCCAATGCGGCCAGTGCTGCCGGTGGTCTGGGATGGTCTGCTGAAGCGGCCATACGCATTTCGGGCACTTATGGCGCTTTAGTGTATATTAGCCCTATTGTCGGCGGAGTGATTGCCGATCGTTTTATGGGGCGCCGTTTCGCCGCTGCCTTGGGTGCTATTTTAATGGGATTGGGACAATTGGTGGTGATGATCCACAGTACCCAAGCTTTTTATGCAGGCTTAGGTCTATTAGTGCTGGGTTGTGGATTTCTAAAACCCAGTATCAGTGCCATGGTCGGTGAATTTTTCAGTGAAAGCGATCATAAACGGCATTCAGCTTTTTCAGTGTTTTATATGGCCATCAATATTGGGGGTTTGCTGGGAACTTTTTTATCCGGCTTTGTCAGCGACCAATGGGGTTTTCGCTATGCTTTTTTACTGGGCGCCATTGGTTTTGCCATCGCTCTTTTTAATTTACTGTCCGCCAGTCGCGGCAGTTTAAGCCAGATAGGTTTGTTACAAAGCAAACAGCAGCTGCAAGCGCTAGGGCGTTTAACGGCCCTGGAAAAAAAGCGCATGAGGGTTTATTTGGGCATGTGTGTGGCGAATATTGTTTGGAATATTGTGTACGCTTTGCCGTTTGGTTTATTAACCTATGATGCCGAAAAACATGTGGACAATCGTATTGCGGGGTTTCAGTTTCCAGTGACCTGGTATTTAGCCTTCTATTCCGTGCTGATTATTGTTTTCAGTTATGGGATGGCCAAAGGCTATGATTATCTGCACAGTCGCGGTATAACCTTGACCTTAAACCAAAAATTGACGGGCGGATATTTAACCTTGGCCTTAGGATGTATGATTCTATTGCCCTTGGTGTATTCGATTCAATATCATCCGGATTATATGGCCAAACCTTGGCTGCTCCTATGTTTTTACACGATCTTTGCCATCAGTGAGCTCCTAACTATTCCAGTCATGTTATCGGCTGCGACACAAATGGCGCCTAAACAATATGCGGCGACATTGGTTTCGGCCAATATGTTTATTTGCTGGGGTTTGGGCAGTTATCTGGGAGGAGAATTTGGCGCTTTAACGTTACATTATTCCGCAGTGCGCATGTTCAGTGTTTTAATTATAGTGTCGATTGCTTTGGCCATCTTTCATAAATGTTATGATCGACGTTGCGAGCGCTTGTGTGCATCTTGAGGGAGAGGGTAAACTCACTGTATACCCTTTCAAATCCCAGGGTAAGTAGAATGCTCTCCTCGCGGGCTGTCGCACTACTGTCCGGAAAAAGCTTATTCAATACATTCTTACCCATTTCCTGCACGATTTAGATGCGATAGCCCTAGAACTTCACGCCGGAGGCTAGCTTTTAATGTTTTTTTGTGTTAAAATTGACCAGATCTTAGTTTAGGTCTAGGAATAGGCGCTAAAGCTAAACAGGGTAAGTTCTTATGAGTATTTAATATAACGAGAGGGTATGATTATGGCTGCTAATGAAAGAGATGTGAATGTGAGGAAAACTGAGTATCTTGGGGATAGCGAAACTTCTACATATGGCAATACGACCTATACGACCATAGAGTATAGGGAAACGGCGCATTTTTTTGATGATGAAAATATACTTGCCGCATTAGAAAAAAATCCGTTACCATTACCATTTTTGAGTTTTGATGTGAGTTGCTGTACGTATCGAAATGCATGTGAGACCCATACGCAGCAAGGGGCACCCGATGATTATAATAATGAAGGTTCCAAAAGAGAAAACACTTATTTTATTTCGGCAGAGTATAATGATAGCCAACTAGCACACTCTGAATTTAAAAAAAGTTTGGAAGAGTATTGGACGAACTTTGAAAAAGAGGCTGCAAAAAATTGGGGTGAATTTAAAAAAAATTTCGAAGACCATTTTCAGGGGAAAAAGAATTCTATATCACCGAGAGTTCAGAAATATAGTCCAGCACAAACAGAACAGATTCTGGAGTTTCTATCAGAGCGGTTTAACAACGGTGATGAAACTGTTAAGTCCAGTGTACGTAATTGCCATCTCATCTTGAGATCTGTTCTAAATTATACAGATCACGCATTCAAGGAACTGATATATCCTGAGCATAAAGAGTTGATAGATTTAAACTTATTGATAATGAAAACAATTAAAGAAAATTGTTTACCTAAAGATAGAGATATTCCCTATTTATTCAGTGGAGAAACTTGTACGATCTTTCGTAATACAGACCCACTCGTGGATAATGATGAGCGATTGAAATCGAATTATGGTTTTAGCAGAGAAGAAGTTCGAACTTCAAAAACCTTGGCGCAAGTGTTTCAGCAGTTGCGCGGTGTGGACGGTATCTCGTATTGTTTAGAAAACTATAGCAATATAAGTCAGGATAAATATCAGGCTACTCTTTTGAGGATAGGAAATTTATTAGTGGCGGGGATAGAAAACAGTGATAAGCTCAATGCAGAGCGTAATTTCGAACCCGTTTATAGAACGCTATTAACTGAAGTTAATGGTCGATTGCAAAAATTAGGAAAAGAGACTATCAGAGAACCAGAAGTTAAGCAAAACCAGGTAAAAGCAGTTCTTGGAACTTTGAGTGCTTTCTTCCAGGGTAGCTCTAGCTCAAATAGTGATTGCAGTGCAAGCGCTGATCCTGGGCCCTCTTCAAGTAAGCTAAATTAAATTAGTTACGAGCATCTTCAATTCTGGCCTTTTCAATAAGGCCAGGATTGAAAAGAGAGCCATCTTTGTGCTCAGGCTCACCTCACAATCCCTCAAGATAAGAACGAGGCGTGATGAGTTCCCCAGGAATTTTTAATTCTTTTTTAGCGGCTTCTAAAGCGCGGGTTTCTCTGGCTAAAGTGTCGGGGTCTTCAGTATTCCAGCACACCTGATATAATTTTCGATGGCCTTGTCTGTCTTCAATTAAGAAATCAACTTCATAGCGTTCTTGGGTTAAATAATAATAAATTTTTGCACCCTGTCGTTTAAAATCGAGAAAAACCATATTTTCAAACAAATGGCCGTAATTTTTATTGAGGCTTAAAGTATAAGCCTGTGTTAATCCCGTATCAATGACGTAAATTTTTCTGGGATTGCTCTGTACTTGGCGTAAGGATTCACTGAAGAGAGAAACTGGAAAAATAAGATAAGCATCTTCAAGATACATTAAATAATCATAGACTGTATTTTTGCTGCTTAAGAACCCTTGGCTTTTAGCATCATTGACAAATTTGTTGACGGAAAATAGGCAGGCATTGTTTTTGATCAAATTTTGAATGAGTGACTTTAACAGGCTGATATTTTTAATTTGATACCGCTCAACGATGTCTCTTAAAATCACCAATTCGACATAGTCTTGCAAAATTTGCCGCCGATAAATTTCATCGATGGCTATAGTTTCAGGAAACCCTCCGCGGATTAAATACTGATCTAAATATTGGAATAAACGATCATAATTTCTTTGATTTAAAGGGCCCTCTTTAAGCTTGAGATCATAAGCATGAAGATATTCTTCAAAGCTGTAAGGCCAAATCTCAACAGCGATAGAACGCCCCCGCAAGGCCGTGGCCAGTTCTTTACTGAGCAATTTAGCCGATGATCCGCTGAGGTAAATATCTACTTTTCGACTGTCTTGAAACCGACGAATGACCAGTGCCCAATTCTCAACATTTTGGATCTCATCTAAGAAAAAATAACAGGGGTGATCATAATTTTCCGGATAAATTTGATAAAAAGCTTCTAATAATTGAGCTAATTTCTCTTGCGTACAAGGCAGTAAGCGATCGTCTTCGAAATTAAGGTATAAGATCCGTTCGATAGGTACTTTTTGCTGCTGGATTCGATTCTGGATGGCCTGCCAGAGAAAATAAGTTTTTCCAACGCGTCGCATGCCAATGGCGACTTTGATTTTTCCGGGAAGATCTGGAAAATGAGCGGATCTCAGGGTTGCGCCTTCTAAACGAGAAAAGTGAGTTTCATATTCAGCCAATAAAGTTCTTAATAGGGTTTGCATAGAAACTCGGCTCTGAAAGTGTATAGAGGGGTAGTATAGCCTAAATCTACCCCTCTGTAAAGGGATAGATTAAATCAGATCTATCCCTATATAGAGGGATAGTTTTTAAGCCTGTTCTAAAGCCTGTTGCAAACGGCCTAACCAAGCTTGCAATTCTGCCTTATTTTTATAATGCAAAACCAGCTTTCCGCCCTGACGCGTGCCGGGTTTCAACACGGCTTTAGTGGCTAAAATTTCGCTGAAATGTTTCTGCAAGATCTGTAAATGTTCATCGATCAGAGGCTTAGCGTTTTCGGCTATTAGGCTCGTTGGCGTGAGCGTATTGGCCAGCAAGGCTTCGGTTTCGCGCACGGTTAAGGAGCAAGCAATCACTTTTTCTGCGGCATAGATCTGTTCTCTGCCATTTAAAGCCAATAAAACTTTAGCATGACTGAGATCCAATTTACCTTCTTCTAAAAATCCTCTGACTTCAGGCTCTAAATTTAATAATCTTAAAAGATTGGTGATCTGTGTGCGAGAAGCGCCTAATAAGTTTGAAACATCTTGATGGGTGAGCTGACAGTCTTCAATTAAACGTTCTATGGCCAAAGCTTCATCGATGGGCGAGAGATCTTCACGTTGAATATTTTCAATGAGGGCTAAAGCCATGGTGGTTTGATCGTCAACGGCTTTGATAATCACCGGCACTGTAGTCAGCCCCGCCAATTGCGCGGCACGCCAGCGTCGTTCTCCCGCGATGATCTCATAACGGCCTGCATCCATGGGGCGAACGATGATGGGTTGTAAGATCCCCTGTGCTTTGATCGATTGCGCCAATTCTTCTAAGGCTTGTGGGTCAATGGCACGTCGTGGTTGAAATTGGCCTCGATCCATCAGCGTTACGGATAATTCTTGTAAATGAGATTGGGCAGTGATGTCGCTGGGTTCAGTGGGCGTGTGCTGACTGAGTAAATCCCCTAAACTGCGTCCTAATCGTGTGCGTGCCATGATGTGTTTCCTATGTTGTGATTGAATGAGAACCCTCTCCCCTAACCCCTCCCCCAGAGTACTGAGGGAGGGGAACTTAGGCTGCTTCTTCGTGTGTCGACCTGCTTAAAGGTTTTTTAGGAAGTAGCGGTTGATTTAATTTACGATCTTTAATGCGGGCTAATATTTCTTCGGCCAATTCTAAATAAGCCTTGGCTCCCGGTGATTTAGCATCATAGTATAAAGCCGGTAATCCAAAGCTGGGCGCTTCAGCCAAACGAACATTGCGAGGGATCACCGTTTTTAACAATTGTGCGGCAAAATGTTCTTGTAGCTCTCGAGTGACATCTAGACTTAAGCGACTGCGTGGATCAACCATGGTGCGTAGAATGCCTTCAATATACAGATCTTTATTGACCGCATTTTTCAATTCGGTAATGGTATTGATTAAACCAGATAAACCTTCTAAAGGATAATATTCGCATTGTAAGGGGATCAAAACACTGTGCGCGGCCACCAAAGCATTGATCGTCAATGTATTGAGCGTAGGAGGGCAGTCGATCACCACATAATCATAGCTATGGCCAATGGCAGCCAAGGCTTTTTTCAAATGATATTCGCGGCCTTCTAATTTAAGCAGAGCCGTTTCGGCCAAAGTGAGATCTTCATTGGCGGGTAAAAGATCGTAACCGGCGCGCTCTTGAGTGATCACCGTCTCTAGAATGTTTTTTCCTTGCATTAAAACGTCATAGACCGAGCTTTCTAGAGTGGATTTATCGCAACCGCTGCCGGTGCTGGCATTGCCTTGTGGGTCCAAATCGATTAAGAGCACACATTTTCGTTTGACAGCTAAAGACGCCGCCAAATTAACGCTGGTGGTTGTTTTTCCCACGCCGCCTTTTTGATTGGCTACGGCTATAATATGTGGCACTCTCTATTCTCCTTTAACGTAAGATCAGGGGTAACTACTCGCGCCTTTTTTCAGAAAAGCCCATATTTGGCGCATCTTACACGTAAAACTCAACGAAAAAATGCTCATTAACGCTCGTGTTAACTCCGCTTTTTTCGCTGCATTTTACCTGTAACCTGCATCCAAATCTGTGCTTTGTCGTACCCACCCTTAAGGGGGAATAGTGACGATCAAGGCATGGCGGCTGGCGTGTAAAAAAGGGACCTGCAAAGGAATAATCTCTATGGACATATTTTTATCATTCAACTCAGAGACTTCCTGATCCGGCTTTTGCCCTTTCATCGCTAAAAAACATCCTTTTTCAGCACGCAAATGCTGGGTACAATTTAACATATCTGTGAGCGAGGCAAAAGCCCGGCTTAAGATCATATCGTATAAAATTTCGGGTCGGTGATTTTCGACGCGTTCATGATAAACGCGGACATTTTTAAGCGCTAATTCTCTGACCATACGGTTTAGGAAAGTGGTTTTTTTGATCTGGCTGTCCAATAAGGCAAATTCTATATCGGGCAGCATCAGCGCTAATATTAAACCCGGTAAACCCGCACCCGTTCCTACATCAATACAGCGGTTCCCTTCGATCAAAGAATAAATACTGAGGCTGTCTAAAACATGTTTGATGATCATTTCAGAAGGGCTGCGAATGGCGGTTAAATTATAGATTTGATTCCAACGAGCAAGATAATCGACATAATTTAATAAGCGGTCTATATCCAGCGTATTGGCTGGGATCGCCAATTGGTGCAAACCTTCTTTTAAGACAAGGCGCAGATCATCCAAGGACGGCCTCTCGATATTCATTTAAGATCTGTTTTTTACGACAATGAATGAGCAAGATGGAAATGGCTGCAGGCGTGATCCCGGGAATACGGCTGGCTTGATCCATATTTTCAGGTTTGGCGGCATTTAATTTTTCTTGTACTTCTTTGGATAAACCTGAAATATGATCATAATTTAAATTAGCCGGTAGTTTCAGTTCACTGTGACGTTTTAAACGAGCGATCTCTTCGGTTTGTCGAACAATATACCCTTGATATTTAATTTGGATCTCCACTTGTTCTGAAACAGCTTCATTGACGGTTTCTAAAGCTAAGGCTTCGCTTAAGAGAGCGTAAGAGATTTCGGGGCGTTTTAACAATTGTATGGCTGAGACTTCGCGACTCAAATCAATGTCTAAACGCTCTTGTAATTTTTGTGAGGCTGTAGTGTTAGGGTGTACGAACAAATGAGACAAATGTTCTTGTGTGTTTTCAATCGCTGTTTTCTTTTCTGAAAAAACCTGCCAACGGGCATCATCGACCAAACCTAAACGCCGGCCTTGTTCAGTTAAGCGCAGATCGGCATTGTCTTCACGCAATAATAATCGAAACTCAGCGCGACTGGTAAACATGCGATAAGGTTCGCTGGTGCCAAGGGTAATGAGATCGTCAATGAGAACGCCGATGTAAGCCTCGTCACGTCGTGGTGTCCAAGGATCTAGGCCCTGTGCTTTGCGTGCCGCATTTAAGCCAGCGATTAAACCTTGTGCGCCCGCTTCTTCATAACCGGTGGTGCCATTGATTTGACCGGCTAAAAACAAGCCCGATAAATAACGGCTTTCTAATGAATAATTTAAATCACGAGGATCCAGATAATCGTATTCTATGGCATAACCAGGACGAGTGATTTGGGCATTTTCAAAACCCCGGATGGACTGCACTAAGGCTATTTGAGTTTCATAGGAAAGACTGGTTGAAATGCCATTGGGGTAAATTTCACTGCTGTTTAAACCTTCGGGTTCAATAAAAATTTGATGAGCATCGCGATCGGCAAAACGAACAATTTTATCTTCAATCGAAGGGCAATAACGAGGACCAATGCCATCAATTAAGCCGGTGTATAAAGGGGAATGCTCAAGGCCGGCGCGAATAATGTCATGGGTTTTTTCATTCGTGTGGGTAATATGGCAAGGAACTTGGCGTGGATGCAAAGCACGATGACCCATAAACGAAAAGACAGGAGTGGGTGTATCGCCCTGTTGTTCTTCTAAATGGCTGTAATCAATGCTGCGGCTGGCAATGCGAGGGGGAGTGCCGGTTTTAAGACGGCCGATGCGTAAACCCAATTCATGTAAGCGAACGGCTAAGGCATTGGCCGGAGGATCACCCGCGCGCCCTCCAGGATATTGGCTTAAACCGATGTGAATTTTGCCGCCTAAAAAAGTGCCTGTGGTTAAGATCACGGTATGCGCGTGAAAATGAATGCCGGTTTGCGTTTTAACGCCACAGACACGCGATCCTTCTACAATCAGATCATCCACCGCTTGTTGAAAAAGCGTGAGATTAACGGTGTTTTCTAAAACTTGACGAATAGCCGCTTTATACAATTCACGATCGGCTTGGGCGCGAGTGGCGCGTACGGCGGGTCCTTTACTGGCATTTAATACGCGAAATTGTATGCCTGCGCGATCCGTGGCTAAGGCCATTGCGCCACCTAAAGCATCAATCTCTTTAACCAATTGACTTTTACCAATGCCACCGATGGCAGGATTACAGGACATTTGTCCTAGGGTTTCAATATTATGGGTGAGCAATAAAGTTTTTGCACCAACGCGCGCAGCCGCTAAAGCGGCCTCTGTTCCAGCATGGCCACCTCCGACAACGATGACATCAAATAATTCTGTAGGCATAATGGTTACTCAATAATAAAAAAACATTAGTTCTTAGATCATTCGTTACAAAGCTCATATTGGCGCATTTTGAACGCAAAATCGTATTCTTTTCAAATCTCAATCAATTGCGATAAATCGCCTTGTGTAGAGATGCTATTTATCTTTGTTTGTAGAGACGCGATTTATCGCGTCTCAGGTTTTCCGGGCCCTTAAGAAATTCTCTTTTTTTAGATCTCAAAGAACACAGATCGAATTTTAAATAAAGCACTTAAGACTTTCTCTAAATATTTTAAGACGCGATAAATCGCGTCTCTACTAGGCCGCTTCTAACACCGGAGTTTTTTTCTCTGCGTAGATAATGGCGATGAATGTAGGAATAGCCGCCGTTAATTCTGTCAGTTGTTCAGGGCCCAAGTCTTCTGTGAATAGATCATCGAAATCTTCATCTTCGAGATCTTCGTCTTCGAGATCTTCGTCTTCGAGATCTTCATCTTCAAGATCTTCGTCTTCGAGATCTTCGTCTTCGAAGTCTTCGTCTTCGAGGTCTTCGTCTTCGAAGTCTTCATCTGTAAAATTCTGAAATTCTTGGCTGCGAGTGGATAAAACCGTGATAGCAGCAATACTGGCCATCAATTCTTCACTTTCATTTTCAGCCCATACAGAAGGATCGGAACCCATACCCGTGATAAAACCAAAACACCAACTCATCAAATTTTCTTCTTGTTCAGGAGTTAATTCTGTGTAAGCAGATAAACCGCTCTGTTGGCAATCCAGCAAGGGCTGCAAGGTTTTCTGGTTGAAGGCTTGGGAGATGGTTTGCGTTAAACGATTTAAATTTGCAAACAGGGTATTCATTTCATTCCAATCTTTAAACGGGCGATCCTCACCCCATAGCGCTGGAAACCAAGCTTCAAGTGGCGGAAACTGAGGTAAACACTGTAATCCTGCTAAAAAGCCATGCGCACTAAAGACAGACATACCCCCCTCTTCTAGTAATAAAGTGTTTAAAGTTTTTAATTCGGTATTAGAAAGAGCGATGTGCTGTGACATTTTAAGATCCCTCAATGAATATAATGAAGGCTTATTCTACCATAGAGAGCGCAGCCAACGCAAAAATCTGGCTTTATATCGATTCTATATTTGCAGCATTGCCGTGTAATTTCAGGTGAAATACCGCCCCTTGTGTGAAAGGGTCAAGATTTTGTTTAGGGCCAGAAAATTGGCAATTTTTACCTTTTAAGTCTGTCACTGAGACTTTTAGATGATCATCAATACGAGCCGTGAAACTACAGACAGGGGTTTGATCAGAAAAAACATTAAAATTCATAGAGGTACCGCTCAAATTTTGAGGACTCACGAAAGAAGGTAAATGGCCAGAGATTTTCGTGCTAGAGCCTGTTTGCACCATTTTCACAAACGCGGGTAAAGACTGAGCCGGTAAAATGCTGATTTCAGACTTAGAAGTGTTACTGGCTAAGAAGGTTAAGCTGGGGTTTTGTGTATCGGCTAAAGCCAGCCCTGAAAGACTTAAGATAGAAACTAAAGACAGCACTTGAATTCTAAAACGCATGATAGTCCTCGCTAATAATGAAGCTGTTATTATAGCGCGAAAATACGTAAAAAGCAAGTTTTTTTATGCATTAAAGCAATCTTAACTCCCGATTGACTTTTAAGCAGTGCTCTTGCAAACTGGGCAAGTATTTCAAATCAAAAGGAAAAACAGCTGTGCGCATTGATCAATGGCTTCGAAAACTATTACCGCGGCAATCGCATTTTTATACTATTTTGAGTGCTCAAACGCGGGTACTGTGTAAAATGACACAATACCTTTGTATCGATCACAAACCGGAGGTTATGAGCAGTGAAGACTATTATCAGGGTTGCCATAGTATAGAACATGAGGGCGATGATCTTTTAAAAAAAATGGCTCAGGAATTGGCACAAACTTTTATAACCCCTTTAGATCGTGAAGATTTATACCAATTAGCCATTTCGATTGAAAATGCCATCGATGCCTGTGATGAAGCCGTGCGAGGATTTCAATTGTTAAATGCCGATGAAACCTATGACACCATCCGAGTTTTTTTAGGCTTATTAGATGAAGCGGCCAATCATTTGGCCAACAGCGTTGAGGCTTTAGCACAAGCGCAGTTTGCAAAAATCATGAAGATCGATGAGTCCATCAAACAATTGGAAAAAAAAGCAGATGATGATTATCGTTTACAGATCAGCCGATTGTTTCGAGAAGAGAATGACTTGAAGCAATTACTGATTAAACGAGAAGTGATTGAGAAACTGGAAGATGCTATGGATGAGATCTCGCGAGTCAGTACTTTCCTGTCTCATTTAGCGGTCAAGAATGCTTAATCTATTCATTGCAGTGATTGTAGCGGCTTTGATATTTGATTTTATCAATGGGTTTCATGATGCCGCCAATGCCATCGCTACGGTGGTGTCAACACAAGTTTTGCAATTAAGAACAGCGGTATTCATGGCTGCGGGCTTTAATTTTCTCGGTGCTTTATCAGGGACGGCCGTGGCCAGCACCATAGCCAGTGGATTGGCCGATCCTCTGATGGTGACACAATTTGTAATTTTAGCGGCCTTATTGGGGGCTTCTGTTTGGAATATCATTACCTGGCGTTTTGGGATCCCTTCCAGTTCCTCGCATGCCTTAATCGGTGGATTAGCCGGTGCCGTAGTTGCGCATGGGGGTTGGTCCGCATTTTATTGGCCCGCGCTGTATCATAAAGTATTGTTGCCCTTGGTGTTCTCGCCTGTACTCGGATTTTTGCTGGCATTTATCATCATGCTCATCTGCGTCTGGGGATTTCTACCCTTAAATCTGCGCAAAGGAAATCTGGTGTCTAAGCGCATGCAATTATTGTCTTCGGCGTTTATGGCTTTTTCTCATGGTTCGAATGATGCGCAAAAAACCATGGGGATTATTAGCTTGGCATTGATCGTTTTTAATCGACATCATGTTTTGCCCATTTGGCTGATAGGGCACGGTCATGAAGTTCCTGTGGTGGTGATCATCGTTTGTGCGACCGTGATGGGATTGGGAACCTTAGCTGGCGGTAAACGGATCATTAAAACCATGGGGCAAAAGATCATTAAAATTATTCCCTTGCAGGGTTTTGTGGCAGAAACTTCAGCGGCTGCGATTATTTTTATCGCCAGCCTTAAAGGATTCCCGATCTCAACCACGCATTGCATCAATGCCAGTATTATGGGTGTGGGTGCGACCAAACGTCTTTCGGCCGTGCGCTGGGGTGTGGCCGGGCATATCGTGATGGCTTGGATTTTAACTTTACCCTGCAGTGCTTTATTAGCTTTTTTACTGTATCGGGTTTTAGGATGAGCTTTGGATGTAACTACTCGCGCCTTTTTTCCAGAGAGCCGATATTTGGCGCATCTTAAAC
>VFKP01000077.1 GCA_009885495.1 Gammaproteobacteria bacterium
ATGAGCACTCATGCCATGCCTTCGATGAATATGGACATGAGCACTCATGCCATGCCTTCGATGAATATGGACATGAGCACTCATGCCATGCCTTCGATGAATATGGACATGAGCATGCCCACAGAATCCATCCGAAAAAAAGATACCCTGGAACCTGCCAGCAGCGCGTATGAAACCTCTTTGGGCACAGCCTATGATCATCTCATCGCCGCTGTGCCAACCAATGATCCGCAGAAACCTGTGGCGCAAGTGATCCACATGGAATTATTCGGTTATATGGATCAATACATTTGGTTTATCAACGGCGTGCCTGAATATAAAGCCGCGCCGATTATTCTAAAGCCCAATCAACGCTATCGTTTCATTTTTCACAATACTTCGATGATGCATCATCCTATGCATATTCATGGCCATTGGTTTATTTTACGCGAAGGCCAAGGCGCTTACGATCCACTATTACACACCATCGATGTTCCACCGGGGGCAACCATGACCGCTGATCTGGACACCGATGCCAGTGGGCAATGGTTTTTCCATTGTCATTTACTCTATCATATGATGAACGGCATGGCGCGGGTATTTCAATATTCAACCTTAATCGAATTGGATCAACATCAGGGAACGCCCGAAAATAGTTTTACCCCCAGCGCTTACCCAAATCGCCCCATCTTAAGAGTAGATGAATTGAAACCCTTGGATCACAGCTTAATCCATCATCCTATGCCGCATGAAGAATGGTTTGGCGCCGCAACCGCTTTAGACCTCAGCCAAAGCCCTGTGCACAATCTGCAAAAATTTAATCTTAAGGGCTTATACGGACCGGATTCAAATAAATTAGAACTCTTCAGCGATGATTCTGAAGTGAAAGACGGTCATTTTACCGATGCTAATATCGATGTTTTTTATTGGCATGCCTTAGATCAGTTTTGGGCCCTGAAAGGAGGCGCCAATTACACCTATCGCCCCAGCGAAACCCCTTATTGGCAGCCGGGTTTTGGCCTTGAAGGTTTAATGCCTTATTTTATCGATACCGACTTACGCAGCTATTATCATGCCGGCAGCGCTAAATTCGATCTCGATTTTTCCAGAGATACTTTGATTGCGCGCAACTTTTTGATCTGCACTGAAATACGCAGTATTTTGGCTTCAAAAACTGTAGATGAAGATGAGCTGGGTGCAGGGCTTAATCAAATGAGTTACACCCTAAGGCCGTATTATCGTTTGATGCCCGGCATGAACGTTTTTCTAGAATTCGAACATGAACAAGATTATGGTGATTTTGCTAAGCTGCAAAAAGAGAACGGTGACCATAGCGCCCAAAATACTCTGACCTTGGGCGTATCGTTACTGTTTTAAATGGCTTAAGAGACTTCCGTCTTAGGACTGTCTTCAGCGATCCATTTTTGCAACAGGGTAATAATTTTCTCCGCCTGATCGGCGCTGGAAATATTAAATTTAGATTTTTGAAAATACTGATCATTGCGTTTTTGATAACGGCGAATAGAATAGCGCGGTGGGCTATACCTTTGTTTGGCTTTTTCCCAATCCTGATACTTATACACAATGGTCGACCAAGCGCCTTTGGTGAGCACCACTTTATCCAATTGCTTGATGGTACTCAAGCCTGTTTCATCAACATATTCAACGGTTAAATCATCAATCGTTTCTTTCATTTTATTCCCCTATTGTTAATCTTTGCACACGATGCGTGCACACCCCACACAAGATCTCTCGCGGATCTCGCTTTGCATATTCGGCGATGGTTTCTATCGGTAGCCCCTGCCCCCAGAGTAAAACGCGATCGCCTATGCTCACTTCTGGCGCTTGACTTAAGTCGATCGCGATCAAATCCATGGACACGCGCCCCAGTAAAGACATTCTCTTCTGATTGACTAACACCGGCGTTCCCGTTTCTAAAGAACGAGGATACCCATCTCCATAGCCAATACCCACAATCCCTATTCTCATCACCTCTTTAGCCACAAAAGAGGCATTATAGCCCACCGCTTCTCCTGGCGCCAAATTGCGAATGGCTTTGATAGGCGCGGTTAAACTCATCACCGGTTTTAAATGCGGCAGCGTTCTGGGAGATGCAAAAGGCGAGCCACCATACAGCATTAAACCCGGGCGCAACCATTGTTGATGCGCAGAAGGCAAAGCCAGAATAGCGGCGGAATTACTGAGGCTGCGCTCTTCAGGGCAATCCTTTGTGATCGCTTGAAACTGTGCAATCTGTTGTAGAGCACTGTCTTGATCGGCATATTCTGAACTGGCAAAATGCGTCATCAATACCATCTTTTTAATACCGGCATTTTTTTGGGCTTTGGCATAAATCTCTGTAAACTCTGAAGCGGATAATCCTAAACGATGCATACCGGTTTCTAATTTCAGCCACAGCGTTAAAGCCTTTTTTAAAGGCGTTTTTTCTATCAGCTGCCATTGCTGTGGATGATGCAGCACAATATCCAAATTGAAATCATCGATGGCCTTTAAATCGTCTTGATCTTGAAAGCCCGACAACACCAATAATTTTCCCTGATAACCCCAATGCCTTAACGCTAAAGCCTCTTCAATTCGAGAGACCGCCATCGCTTCAACACACTCTTCCAACACAGGCCAAAGCGCTTCAAGGCCATGTCCATAAGCATTGGATTTGACCACCGCCATGATCTGAGCCTTGGGCGCATATTCACGGATCAAGGCCACATTATGTCGCAAGGCTGTTTTATCGAGAAGGGCTTGCACGGCTGCTGTCATTAATCCAACTCCAGAGGACTTCTCTGTGACAGGGTATCAAAACGCACATAAGAACCTTGGAAATGCAGACGAATTTTACCGATAGGGCCATTTCTTTGTTTGGCAATAATGATCTCAGCGACATTCTTAGCATCGGTTTGCGGGTTATACACTTCATCGCGATAAATAAATAAAATCAAATCCGCGTCCTGTTCAATGGCTCCGGATTCCCTCAGATCTGACATCATGGGTCTTTTATCGGCCCGTTGTTCTAAGCTACGATTCAATTGCGATAAAGCGATCACTGGCACATTTAATTCTTTGGCCAAGGCTTTCAATGAGCGTGAGATTTCTGAGATCTCCGCTGTTCTATTTTCTGCATCATCGCCGACACGCATCAATTGTAAATAATCGACCACGATCAATTGCAAGCCTTTTTGTTCTCGCGCCACGCGACGCGCGCGCGAACGCAATTCACCGGGCGTTAAAGCTGGCGTATCATCGATAAACATGGGCGCTGCAGAAATAAGATTGATGGTCGAACCCACACGCGGCCAATCTTCTTTGGATAAACGGCCACTGCGCACGGCTTGTTGATCGATGCGCCCTAAAGAAGAAATCATCCGCATGACAATGCTATCAGCCGGCATTTCCATACTGAACACCAGCACGGGTTTATTCGTTTGCAAAGCGACATGCTCAGCGATATTCACTGCAAACATGGTTTTACCCATACTGGGGCGCCCCGCCACTACGACGAGATCGGAAGGTTGTAAGCCTGAAGTCATTTGATCCAAATCGATAAACCCTGTCGAGGTGCCTCTAAGCTCAGTAGGATTGCGATACATTTCATCGATACGCTTTAAAGCTTTGCTGGCCAATACATTCATAGCCTGAGGGCCCTGGCCACGCCCAGTCTGCTCTGCGATTTGAAATACTTTCTGTTCAGCCTGATCCAAGAGCTCCGCCGCCATACGACCTGTGGGCTGATAGGCCATATTGGCAATTTCAGTGGCCGCAGCAATCATTTGCCGTAAGATAGAGCGTTCGCGCACGATCTCGGCATAAGCGGCAATATTGGCAATACTGGGCGTATTTCGGGATAATTCAAAAAGATAAACATCGCCGCCTACTGCTTCAAACTGATCGCTGACCTTTAAGGTTTCAGTTAAAGTTAAAGTATCTAAGGCTCGCCCTTGAGATAAGAGCCCAGCAATGGCTTCAAAAATAATTTTATGTTCGCTGCGGTAAAAATCCCGCACGGTTAAGATCTCAGACACCCCTTCCCAGGCGGTATTGTCTAATAATAAGCCGCCTAACACCGATTGCTCTGCTTCCACAGAATGCGGCGGGATCTTCAAAGCATCTAGCATTGAATCGGCTGTTTTTTTAGTGTATGTTTTTTTAATGTTTTCTTTAACTGTCATGAACGGTTGACCTCCTGGCGCTACTATAACGCATTTGGCTGGAAATGGGTATCAGAGGGTTTCTACGCCAGATCGACATTTGTCAATTTGGCGTAGAAACCAAGGCTATGGCCTTGTTTTCACACAGGCCTATGCGAAGATGCGCTAGCGCCTGAGTTCAGAAGCTACTCCTGCGCCTTGATACTCCACAGACAGTGGTGCTTGATGGTGAAAGCCGTATATGCCGGCAGAGCTATTGTTTAACAAGCGCTGTTGTTCTTTGGAATGCACTGCGGCTATAAGATCCCGTGCATCAGTATCATCTCTATGCATTAATCTTTCTTCTTCGTCTAAGATCGCTAATAGCCTTTCAGTAAACTCTGATAGCGTTTTATACTGTACCATAGAACCTCCACTTTAATCCGATTATTTCATTATGAAAGAAAATTCTGCATCCTAATTCTTCTTTGTTCATTTTCACACATCAGATAGGCACTGTAACAAGTCAATCTTCAGGGTATATACTCCAATGTTGCTACATTTAGATAATTTAGGTAGTTTGATAAATTTTATGAAAAATCTATCCAGACGCCATTTTCTAAATTTTTTTCAACAAAAGATCATCTATGCCGATGATATTGGAAAAGAAATCGCTGTCTATCACAGCATCGCTCACACCATTAACATGGATTAACACTGGACGGCATGAAAAATTCCTGGGTTTTACCAAAGATTTAATTTTATGCTGTACTTCTTCAATGATATTAAAATCTATCGGTGTTTTATAAAATTTTATTTCGCAGACATATAAATTATTAAATTTTGTTTGGATCATATAATCAATTTGACATCCCCGCCTACGATTCGTCGGCGTTTGAAAATAAGGATTATCAATCACTATTTCATCCGGTCTAACCCCTAATAATTTTTTAATACTGTTCCTGTTTTTTAAAATTAAGTTTTCAAATTGAAATCCCATACAAGTAGCCCAGCCCGGAAGCGCGGCCAAGGATTTGAACTCAAAATCATTTCTGGAAATTTTTCCTTTGTTTTTTTCTATATATTTTAAATAAAATCTAATATAATTATCGCTTAACCGATAACGGCTCATTCTCGACTCTTTTTCTTTAGCCAAATCCCAAGTATAATCTCGGCTTAAAAAGCCTGACTTTTCTAGATCTGTCAAATGTTCAGACAACCACCCAGAGGATTCAACTTTAATTTCTGAACTTATTTTTTCAATGCTCATAGCACCTTTAGCGAGTGCTGAAACAATTTTTTGATAAATCGCAGATCGTTTGCTAAATAAA
Organism: Gammaproteobacteria bacterium; assembly: GCA_009885495.1. GTDB lineage: Bacteria > Pseudomonadota > Gammaproteobacteria > UBA1113 > UBA1113 > VFKP01. The sequence continues at coordinate 5,453 of VFKP01000077.1, forward strand.
TCAGAGAAAATATTATCAAATTCTCTGACCAACAACCCCCCTGGAGTAAAACAAAGCTGACGAATATTTTCTTCTGCTGATAATTTTGGATTCAATGCTTCCAGGTATAAAGGCACACCACCGGTGACCGATAAATATTTAATTTTTTCATAGCTTGCAATGTGCTCTCCCCAAAATTCCATACAGGTTTGTAAGGGCAATTCATCTAAAGTCAATACATAACTGACCCGACCTAAAAAACCAGTGCTCGATAAAATGTTTTTTTCAATCCAAGATGAAACAGAACCACACAGCACTAACATTAAATTGGCATTGGTTTTAAACTCACGATCCCAGGCATTACGTAATTTACTCAGAAAACTGGGATCACCACTGCTCATCCAAGATATTTCATCAAACAGTATCAGCACCTTTTTATCTTGGCAAAGCTGCGCCAACACAGTGAACAGATCGGCCCAATCGTCTGCTTTTAAACCCGGAAGTCCGAAATAAGCAGCCAACTTTCGCGCAAACTCATCTCGCTGGATCTGTGCATGGACACTGCCATTAGGTGCTAGGCCCGTAAAATGAAAATAAGTTTTATTTTGACCAAATTCATCCACCAATCGACTTTTACCTATACGGCGTCTACCATGGATCACGAACAAACTAGCGGCTGGATGCTCAAAATAACGATTTAAGATCGATAATTCATGTTCACGACCTATAAATTTTAGGGGCATGGATCTTCTTCTCGCTTCAGTTGATGTTCTAAGAGTATAGCATATTTTCTACGCCAGATCGGCATTTGTCGTTTTAGCGTAGAAATAAACTCAGGGTATTTTCTACGCCAGATCGGCATTTGTCGTTTTAGCGTAGAAATTAAAGGATGTAGAATTACCTCAGAAAGAAAAATTCAGTATCTAATTGATTTACAATGGTTTAATATCCAGATCAGTGCTTAAATTCAATCTGCTATTTAGAAATATACTGAGTTTATGCTCATATATGGCAATGTTGCTATACTTAGATAACTTAAGTAGTTTTATGGATTTGATTAAAAATTTACCCAGACGCCACCTTTCCAGTCTCTCTAATTCTGCAAATAGGTTTTTTCGAAATCCGAAAAAGGGCCTCTGAAATCTTGTAAGCCTTTGGCATGTGAAAGCCAGAGTACACGATTGACAATTTTATTCATAAAATCTCTATCGTGGCTGACTAAGATCACCGTTCCTGTAAACTGTCGTAAGGCTTCCGCCAGAGCGTCTTTGGTTTCAATGTCCAGATGGTTGGTGGGCTCATCCAATAAAAGAATATTGGCTGATTCCAGCATGATTTTGCCTAAGAGTAAGCGCGCGGCTTCTCCGCCGCTTAAAGCCAGAATATCTTTTTCCACATCGTCTTTGCGAAATAAAAGTTGGCCCAGCACTTTTCGAGCCTGTTGTTCTGAGACATTTCTCACTTGATGGGTTAACCAATCTAAAACACGTTCTGATTCATTCAGTAAATCATGATGATCTTGTGAGAAATAACTGCGCTGTGCTTCATGTCCCCATTCGCAAGCACCTGAATCTGGTTCAATCTGATCCAATAAAATTTTAATCAAGGTTGATTTGCCCACACCATTTTCACCGACAATGGCGATTTTCTCGCCCCGCGCCACTTTAAAGTCTAAGCGTCGAAACAAGCTTTTCTCTTGAAATTGTTTACTCAATTCTTTAACGTGTAAGGCTTGTTTGCCCGAAGGGCGATGGGGTTTAAAATGAAAATGCGGAGCTATACGGGAAGAATTCTTGATATCGGGGATTTCCATTTTATCGATCATCTTCATTCTAGATTGCGCTTGTTTGGCTTTAGACGCTTTACTTTTAAATTTGTCCACAAAACGTTGCATTTCTTCTATTCTCTGTTCCACATGTTTTTTAGCATGTAGTTTTTGCTCTTCCAGAGTTTTCTTTTCATTTAAAAATTTTTCATAATTGCCCGAATAGGCATTAATTTCGCCATAATCGATATCCCAGATCTGATCAGCCAGGCCATCAATAAACCGTACATCATGAGAAATAAAGAGCACTAAGCCCTTAAACTCATTTTTCAAATATTTTTCTAACCACGCAATGGAAATAATATCCAAATGGTTTGTGGGCTCATCTAAGAGTAAAACATCGGGTTCTTGAAATAAAGTTTGCGCCAAGAGCACACGCAATTTATAACCGCCGGATAAGGCATTTAACGGTTTGTGATGGTATTCACTGGGGATCCCTAAACCGGTTAATAATTTTTCGGCAAAGGCATAGGCTGAATACCCATCCCAATGCGCAATGGTTTCTTCCAGAGTATTTAATTTATTGGCTATTTTATCATTCCATTCTTCTGAAGCCAGTAATTTATCTTTTTCTTCCAACGCTTTCCAGAGAGTCGCTTTGCCCTGTAAGACGATGTCTGTGATCAGCGTATTTTCATAGCGAAATTGATCTTGCTTCAGCCAGCCTATCGTCGTATCTTTAGGAACCGCAATACTGCCAGAGATAGGCTCTTCTTCGCCATTCATGAGCTTAAATAAGGTTGATTTGCCCGTGCCATTGGCGCCCACGATAGCATAATGTTTTTGATCGGCCAGGTAAAGATCGACCCCATAGAATAAAAGTTTTTCGCCAAAAGACATGGAAAGCTGCTGCAATAAAATCATAGGAAATGGATCGATCATTTTAAGGTTTAAGGGCTGAGCATTGTATCAGAATAAGCGGGAAAAGGGAAGAGACAACAGAGCTTTGTCTTCAGTCATTTCGAATTTTGAGGGTGAGTTAAAAATCGAGACGTCATTGCGAGCGTCAGCGAAGCAATCCAGTAAATTTACCACAAGTCTGTGGGCTATTTCCTGGATTGCAGCAAAGCTAGGCTCCTCGCAATGACGGAGACAACTTTCCAGCACTTAGAAAATCATCTATGTCATTGCGAACGAAGTGACGATTCACGCGATAAATCGCATCTTTACAAGGGATTACTCTGCTGCTGCCACGAATTCTTCTTCCAATTCATCTTCTAAGAAACTGCGTAGATTCTCAGAACGCATGGGATGGCGTAACTTTCGCAAAGCCTTGGCTTCAATTTGACGAATACGTTCACGCGTCACATCAAATTGTTTACCCACTTCTTCTAAAGTATGATCCGTATTCATATCAATGCCAAAACGCATGCGCAATACTTTAGCTTCGCGCGAAGTGAGCGTATCCAAAACAGAACGGATCGATTCACGCAAATTTTCATTGGTGGCACTTTCCATCGGCGACATGGTCACCACATCTTCGATAAAATCGCCCAAGCTAGAATCAGTGTCTTCATCACCGATTGGAGTTTCCAAAGAGATCGGCTCTTTGGCAATCTTCAACACCTTACGCACCTTATCTTCTGGCATTTGCAAGCGTTGGCTCAATTCTTCGGGTGTGGCTTCCAATCCGGTTTCTTGTAAGATTTGACGACCCACACGATGAATTTTATTGATCGTTTCAATCATATGCACAGGAATACGAATCGTGCGCGCTTGATCGGCAATGGCGCGCGTAATCGCTTGTCTGATCCACCAGGTGGCATAAGTTGAAAATTTATAACCACGGCGATATTCAAACTTATCCACCGCTTTCATTAAGCCAATATTGCCCTCTTGGATCAAATCTAAGAATTGCAAACCGCGGTTAGTGTATTTTTTAGCAATAGAAATCACTAAACGTAAATTGGCTTCAATCATTTCTTTTTTAGCTCGTCTGGCTTGCGCTTCACCAATTGACATGCGGCGATTGATTTCTTTAATTTCCTGTGTGGTTAAGCCAATACTGTCTTCCAAGACTAATAAAGTCTTTTGCGCACGCACAATTTCTCGGCTGTAATATTTTAACCTTGAGGAAAAAACATCATTGCTGTCGATCAGATCTTCAACCCATTGCAGATTGGTTTCCTGTGAAGGGAAAGTCTTTAAGAAAATTTCTTTAGGCATGCGGGCTTTATTGACGCAAACATCTAAAATAAAGCGTTCTTGTACACGCAGATCTTGCAATAAAGCGCGTAAAGTATGGGTCATTTTCTCAAATTGCTTAGGCGCTAACTTAAGATTAATGACTTCTTGAGACAATTCTTTACGCCATTTCTGCGTAGTTTTATGCTTTTTGCCATTTTTCTTCGTGGACTCTAAAACCTGTTGATACAACTTTTCAATTTTCTCAAAACGAGCATGGACAGTTGCTGCATCAGGACCGGTATCTTCTATGAAGGCCGTGCTGCCGCTGTCATCTTCATCTTCTTCAGAAACCACGGCCTCAGTCAATTCAGCCGTCACTTCTTCAGCCTCTTCAACAACGGCCTCTATAACAGGTTCAACCGCCCCATCTTCTAAATCGGCAAATCCTATCAATAAATCACTGAAATTCGGTACCAGGCTACTATTGGTAATAGTGTGGTACTCATCGATTAGGCATTTCACTACTTCAGGATTTTCAACCAACACGGCCAATACCATGCGCAACCCATCTTCAATGCGACGAGCAATCTCAACCTCACCTTTTCGGGTCAATAAATCTACACTGCCCATTTCGCGCATATAGGCACGCACAGGATCGGAGATCCTTGCGGTTTCAGCCAAATGGAAACTGGAGAATTGTTCTGCCACTTCATCCACAGAAGTATCGTCTACCGGTGCTGCAGCACCTTCAGCCATCAGTAAACTTTCATCAGGGGTTGGTGCCACCGTCAGGACCTGAATATTCAGTTCAGTCAACAACCCCACAATAGCCGCAATTTGTTCACTATCGGCTTCGGGAAAAGTGTCGCTGACTTTAAGTTCTGTCACATAACCACGATCACGACCTTCGTCTATCAAAGTTTTCAGCTGTGATTTCTGTTTTTCTTCATTGTTCGAAAGATCAGAATCAAAGGCGGAGTTCATTTTATTATCAGGGGTATTATCTGCCATATTCACATCCACAGGTTAACTCAAGGTACTGACCAGCAGCCGCTTGAAAGGTTTATACCGTCCCAAAAACTTAGAAAATCTTTGGGGGAACGTTAGTCTTGTTTCAGATCATCCGTTGATAAGCAAGACTGAGTGTCGACCGCTGTGTGAGCGATCGGAATGCAAATTATCTCAAAGCATCTTCTGCTTAACTTTAATAATAGCACAAACATATCACTTATCCGTGTGAAGTAAACCCCTAAACTGTAATACATATTTCTATTTTGTCAAGGAAAAACAGGGGTTTTTTGAACTTTTCTAATTCCAAACGCTCGTCTTTTTGATAACTGGTTGATATCATTAATCTTTATTTTTTGCGCTTTAAACATTATTTTTTTGCTTCTGAATCAAAGTTTGTAATTGCGTACGTTCGTCTTCAGCTAAACCTACACTACTTGCTTTTTGTAGAAGTGATTCGATGTTCTGATCAAGGGCGAGTTTTTGCAGATACGACAAAACACCTTTAAACTCAGCTTCCACGCCCGCTTCGGGCATGATCAATTCTTCAACCGCTAAGCGTTCTAAATACCGGCCTTCCGTTTGATCGCGCCAATGCTCTAAGAGGCTGGCTGTGCTCTGCCCTGGATGATCTTGTAAATACTGTACCACCGATTCAAATAATTCAATCCCTGCAACCACCACTTCTTTAAAAATACTAGAATTATCAATGCATTGCACTAAGAGGGGATATTGCAGCAATAAAGACAGGCCTAATCGAACTGGAGTTTTGCGTGCAAAAGAGGGCTCGACAATCAAAGGACGCCCCAATTCTTCTGTTTTTTCGGAAATGATGCTGTGTACCGTATGTAAGCTTAAGCGAGTTCGCTTGGCCAATTCATCTAACATCAAGGCTCTAAAAGCCCCTGAAGAAAGAGTTTCTAATAAGGGCGCAGCTAAACTAGACAGCTTAGCCCTGCCATCGGGAGTTTCTAAGGCCAATCCCTGGCTTAAATGAGTGAAAAAGAACTCAGACAGGCTTAATGCTGCGCTTAAAGCCTGTTCAAAGCCCTCTTTACCCTGTTTGCGCACAAAACTGTCCGGATCTTCATCTTGAGGCAGAAAAATAAAACGAACTTCTTGGCCATCTTGTATCAGCGACAAGGACGTCTCTAAAGCCCTCCAAGCCGCTTTTTGTCCCGCATTATCACCATCAAAGCAGAAAATAAGACGGTCAGTCAGCCGGAATAAGCGTTGTAGATGCTCTTTGGTCGTAGCCGTCCCCAAAGTAGCCACTACGGGCAAAATACCCTGCTGTGAGAGCATCACTACATCCATATACCCTTCAACGACAATTAAATAAGGCAACTCTCTTAAGCTTTGCTCTACTTCGTAAAGCCCATAGAGCTCTGCACCCTTATGAAACACGGGCGTCTCAGGTGAATTTAAGTATTTAGGCTCTACATCAGGGCTGATACCACGACCCCCAAAGCCCAATACTCGCCCTCGCCTATCGCGAATAGGAAATAAAATCCGATCGCGGAAGCGATCATAATAACTGCCTCGTTCAGATTGAATCGCCAAACCAGTGCTCAATAAGGCCTGAGCAGAACAAGATTGTTGCGATAAATGCTGATAAAGTTCCGCCCAGGCATTAGGAGCATAACCTATGGCGAAGCGCTGTAAAGTCTCTTTGTGCACACCGCGTTGCTCTAAATAGCTTAAAGCCTTTGAGTTTTCCAGCAATTGTTTTTGATAAAATTGCATAGCGGCACTCAAGACCTCATACAAAGGGAGCTGTTTGCTCTGTTTCTGCCGATCCTGGCCTTCTTCTGGTAGGCAAATGCCTAAACGAGCCGCTAAAAGCCCTAAGGCTTCCATGAAACCCTTACGCCCATACTCCATTACAAAAGAAATAGCATTGCCATGCGCGCCGCAACCAAAGCAATGGTAAAATTGTTTCTGCGGGCTGACTGAAAAAGAAGGTGTTTTTTCACTGTGGAAGGGGCAGCAGGCCACAAAATTACGTCCCGCCTTTTTAAGGGGCAGATACCCTTCAATCAGGGGCACAATATCGGTGCGTAAGATGAGATCTTGAATAAAAGACTCGGGGATGCGATAGGACATGCCTTCTATTCCTAATGTTGACGATTTAGCGTACCCGCCCTTAGGAAGAGAGTCGTAAAAGAAAGAGTCATTGCCTGCGCTTTTTTCCAGGATTTTGGACAAAGAAAATCAGCTTATTGCAATCTTTCTTTAATACGTCGACTCACTTGGCTCATATCGGCACGGCCTTGTAATAAGGGCTTTAAAGCCGCCATGACCTGTCCCATATCTTTGATAGAACTGGCACCCAGGGCCATGATCTGTTGATCCAGCAATGCCTCTACTTCTTCTTCCGATAAAGGAGTGGGCATATAGCGCTGAATCAATTCCAATTCGAAGATCTCTTTATCTGCCAAGTCTTTACGGGAAGCCGCTTGATATTGTTGGATAGACTCGCGACGCTGTTTTGACAATTTATCAAATAAAGCAATGATGGCTTCATCGTCCATTTCGACCCGATCATCCACTTCCCTTTGTTTAATAGCTGCCATCATCAAGCGCAAAGCACCTAAGGTGTCTTTGTCTTGGGCTCGCATGGCTGTTTTGACATCTTCTTGTAAACGCGCTTTCAAGGATACAGACATTTTAACGCCTAAAAACCTTTTTCTTTTTAGTTGCAAAACCACCACGGGAGGGAGTGGGCGCTTCTTTGGCCAGTTTCTTCAGATGACGCTTAATAGCAGCGGCTTTTTCCTGAGTTCGCACCTTAGTGGGTTTCTCATAACGAGCACGGCGCTTAACTTCTGTTAAGATCCCAGCCTTTTCACAGGCTCGCTTGAAACGACGTAAAAGGACATCTGGGTTTTCGTTAGGTTTTGCGGTAACGCTAGGCATCTAAATTCACACTCCTAAAAAACGTACTAAATTTATTCAGTTAATCCCTCGCTCTATAGCCCAATGGACACAAAGAAGCTGGGATTTTGGATTCTATGCTCTATTGAAACAAAAAGCAAGGGGCATGGACTCATTGGCTTCAAGATTTCAGAAGCGCTTTAAAGCCTCCCCAACATCCTATGAAGAGACCAAAAGACGCTGGCAAGATAGGCTAGGCTTGCACTGTTTCAAGAAATTGTGAGGCATAGCGATGAATGATATCTTGAAAAGCAACCCTTTTTTCGACTGATTTTAAATGAAATCTTCTTGCTCACCCGCGCATTTTAGTGATCTGCTCTAGATCCAGCCCTGTTTCCTGAGCAATGGCTGCATCGGCGTAGTTCTGTTTGATAAGCTCGAAAGCTCTAAGCGTAGCGGCTATACCTTCTATCTTGCCCTCGCTTTTACCTTCAATTTTGCCTTTAATTTCAGCGTCTTCGACATAGCTTCGCTGTGTTCGGACACTGTCCCAGTAACTATTATAAGCTTCCAGCTCGCCAGGAGTATAGCCCGCTTCTAGAGCCAGTTCTAAAGCTTCTTGAATTTCCGGGACTTCAGACCATTCTTTCGGAACTTCTTTGATGTCTTCGCCAACTTCCGAGATAAAGCGTAGCCATAAGATCTGTAATTTTTTCTGCGTTAAGGTTTGAGGTGTAAACTTGGGTAATTCAATGAATAATAGTTGAATATCATCCAGCGTTTTTTCATTATTTTTGCTATGGACAAATTGATAATGATGATACCAATCTGCCGTCTTAGAATCGAAGACATCATTGATAAGCCCTAGGCCATACACAGGACACAGTAAATGATACGCTTCACTGCGATTGAGTTGACGTACATATGCCGTGCTCACGCCATATAATAAACGTTGCATAAAACTGGTGGTCCATTGAATTTGCATTTCGACGATAAAAATCCGACCTTTTTTGTCGGTGCATTTGACATCGGCGATGGTATTTTTGAATGCGGGTATGCTCGGGACTTGCTCAGAGGGTAAATAACTCAAATCCACAATTAAAGCGTCTTCTGGTAAAGGCAGCAAAGCATTGAGAAAGCTTTTTAAAATATGAGGGTGTTCGCCAAAAATACGTTTAAAAACCAAATCAATTTTAGGATCAAGGTAACGAGACATCTATTTGCTCCGAAATAATTTAATTATGTTTGATTGTACACGGCCGGGTAGAAATTTGCAACTCTTTTATTGGCCTGGGCCGTAATCTTGATATAGAGATAGGCAATGACTGAGAAGGTTAACCACCCCTCAAAGCATCGCATCTTGAAGCTCAGAAGGTGTTTTCAGCGCAAGAGTACGCTTTCCAATTTCCACTCCAAAACACAAGGGATCACCTGCTTTTAATTCAGGATCAAAGTTAAACCTTTTTTCAGGAAATAAAAGAATCACTGTAGAGCCATAATAAAAATAACCCAATTCAGCGCCTTTCTCAAAAGAACGCGAATACTCCGTTTCAAAACTATTTTTTGATCTCGGCTTAATGCGGCCGGCAAATTCAGTGTGGATCCCCGCAACTAATAAAGCTGCGACAAAGATCAGGATAAAAGGACCTTCCGGGGAAT
>VFKP01000080.1 GCA_009885495.1 Gammaproteobacteria bacterium
GGTTCGCTTCATAAATACCCCTTTTGGAACCCCAAAAGCAGTACTGTAAACCGGACAATTCATTTACTCCAACAGCGGACAGTTTACTTGTTCCTAACAGTTCCTAACACAATGGTTGACATCTCCTAAAAAGCATTGTAGTATCCAGCACAGATGACAGTTTAGCCATCTTTAATTCGATTTAAATATTACATAGCGAGGAAATTATGTCAATAAAAAATACAATTCTTTTAAGCTGCTTAGCTGCCTCCACGGTTCTTTTTTTGCCCGCTTGCACTTCTGGCTTATCCCCTAATAACTATAAAGCTTCTGATGTAGGTGTGGCCAGCAAAGTACTTAAGGGCAGCATTATTGCCATTCGACCTGTCGACATTAAGGGTAACAGCGGTGTCGGTGGGCTGGCTGGCGCTGTAGCCGGTGGTGCGGCAGGCAGTGCCATTGGTGGAACCACAGCTATGAATATCGTCGGTGCCGTTGGCGGTGCGGTGGCCGGTGGACTTATTGGCAATGAAGCCGATAAAGCCCTGCATAATAAGCAAGGTTATGAATATATTATACAATTGAATACCGGTTCAACGATTTCCGTGACTCAAACTGAAGATCTACAATTGGCTGTGAATCAACATGTGTTAGTGATCTATGGTGAAATGACACGCATTATCCCTGATAATACCGTGAGTACTCCAGCGCCCACGCCTGCACCGGTGGCTAAAACCAGCAGTACTAAGACCAGCAGCAGTAAGGCTAGCAAATAAGACTTGATTCTGACTGGAGAAAGCCTAATGGGGATATCAATGTTGCAGAACTCTGTGGCTAAAAAATTTAAGCTGGCCCTTGACCTAGCGGCTCTCTTATTGTCTGCCCTGCTACTCAATGCCTGTCAGGAACCCTATTACCGAGGGGTTCCACAGGCGCAATGGGATCACCTTTCGGCGGAACAAAAATCCTTGATTATCGATCAATCCTTTAATCAAGAAATAGGTGATGCCGGAAAGTCTCCTGCTACGGGCAGCCTGAGTGCACAGACCCCTATCGGAAGCTTTGGCTCAGGCATCAACAGCGGCGATAGTGTGATTCAAAAGCTCAGTTCAACTCAGGAGATGAGCACTCATAATCCAAATCAAGCTACCCTCGTTTGGCAAATAGGCAGTTTGAATGCTGGGCTCAATAATAAACCCCTGCCCTTTGCCCAATCCTCTGCAGCGCACACCTATGGTAAAGCGCAACAAGTGGTTTTCATGACTTCCCTAGAAGAAAGCTTAAGAGATAAACAAGCTTTTAAAGATATTTCTTTGGTTTCTGAGCCTCCTCAAAATATTACAGAACCCACGATCACTATTTATTTTAAATCAGCACGAATTGCCGATGATACCGAAGGCAATCGCATCACTTTAGATACGGTCTTAAAGATTGAAGCTCCTCATAAACCGGCTTTCACACGCACTTATTTGGTCACTAGCCATACTGATCGCTCTTTTAGAGGACAAGAGGCTGAGGTTTCCAATGTTCTGCTGGATAAAATTTTACAGGGGATCGACCAATGGTCGGCTCAAACCCAATAATTTATGAAAGAAGGTATTTGATATGCGTAAACTCTTTGCGGCCCTAGGTTTAATTCTAAGCTTAAGTTTTCTCAATGGCTGTGCCAATAAAGCCAATATCGATTTAAGCGATGATTATTGGCACAACAAGCCTAAAACTATTGTGATTGTTAGCACCAAGCCCTTTAATCCCCCACAATACTATGATGCCAATGCAGGTCAAAATGGAGCCTTAATCGAACTAATCCAGGACATATCGACCAATAGCCTAGATAAATATTTAGGACAAATGGATCTGAATTGGTATTATAAGACCTTGACTGAAAATTTCCAGAAAAAATTATCCGAGCAAGAACACATTAAAGTCATCATTGCTGATGAACAGCCCTATCCCGATGGGAATCAACAAATCTTTAAAAAACCACGTCTAAATCGAGCTCAATTGGCAGGAGAATACGATGCCGATCAAGTTTTGAGCTTAACTCTTGAATTTTACGGTGTACGCACCCCTTATAATGGTTCAGGCGGCATTGTTGGGTTATTGACTAAAAAACCACCCATGGAAGGTGTTTGTGATTTGTCAGCAGAATTGAGCGATCCGCAGCATAAAACCATTTACTGGCGTCATACCAGTGCCGTCACCCAAGCCATACCAGAACCTTGGAATCAAAAACCCAATTTCCCCAATGTCACTAAAACGATATTAGACTCTCGAGATCTATCGACTCAAGAATTATTGGATAGCTTTTTTTCGGGACGCTAGAAATGCTGAGTGCAGAATAAGTCATTATTCCTGAGATCCCTTTCAAAGCTTGGAGTCACGCGATAAATCGCATCTCTACCCTAAGGTTTGAAAGGGACCCCTGTATTTTGCCTGAAAATACCTCAATCACTACTGCCCAATTATGCTAGCCTTACAATTTAGCTTTTTTCAGCATTCGTATCATTAGCACTCAGCTGGCTGCCATTAGCATCATTTTGCGCCACTGCAGTATTTTTAGAAACGGTATTTTGCTTTGCGATTTCAGTTTTTTGCTGAGGTTGTGCTTGACGATTGACAGCCGCTGTTGGTGCACTAGGCGCAGCAATTGCTTCATTGGTGGGTAATCTGGGTAATGTCGCTGGTCCCGAATAAAAAGCCCAAGCAGATGAAAACGCAGCTGCTAACAATGATACACAAAGAATATGTTTTGTTAATTTCATGATACTTCTTCCTTAAAGATTAGTTTGAAAAATGAGGATGTCATTAAAACATCAACATGGCTAAGAATAGACCATTCCCACAATAATTGCAAGTTTTTTAGGCAACTTTGAATTTCTTGGTCTGCTTGGGTTTGTAAAATAGAAATCCTTATCTATCTATGAGAATTTTTTTCACCTGTGCACCTTAACTTTTCCCTGTGATTTATATCTTCTGTCAGCACAGACACAATGCCCCGTTCAACCTCTATCACATCCCATTAGGATGAGTCACAAAGTCAGCCACCCCAGAAGCTCGAATGCTTTGAAAAGCGATGGCATACACTTCCAGCATTTTAACGAGATACACTAATTTTTCACGAATGCGGGTATCATCTGAATTTTGGGGTTCAGCTTCATTCAACATCTGCTCTGCATGACGTACGATGGCGTGATCGGGGAGATAGCAAATACGGCTATTTTTATAGCTGCTCATCCGCAATTCAACGATAGGATAAGACCCTCCCATCCCGGCTGAAACACTGACTATCAAAGCAGGCTTATGGGCCAATTCTTTATTACAGACAATGAATAAATTTTTAAGCGCGGGGGGGGCCATGCCGTTCCATTCAGGGACCACCACAATAAAACCATCGGCGGCTGCAAAATCCTGTAATACTGCTTGATTCTGCAAAACTTCGCTGGCTTTCTTGTCTTCAAAAGCTTCATGATCCCAAAATTTAGGAAACAGATCGCGCACTGAATGCAGTGAAGTATCGCAAGATAATAGAGTCTGGACATATTTTGCGACTTTTTCCGATTGTGAATTTTCTCTTGAACTACCCACGATCACTGAAATAAGCATAATGGCTCCTTGATGTAAAATTGTTTATTTTAAACCCTCTCCCCCAATCCCTCTCGAGTACCGGGCGAGGGGAGCCCTGGCACTTGCCCCGGACAGTACTGCAGAGTACTGGCGAGAAGAGATATCTTTTTACTCTAACATTCCCGAGGAACACAGGGAATGTTCGCTGTTCCAAGATTTGAGAGAAACAGCCATGAAAATTTTCTATTCATGCGCTAAAGCACTTAGCCATGGTTCTGAGTCAAGATCCTGATTGTCTTAGACTTTAAATCTTCTGTACAAGAACGATCATAGGCTATCAATAACAACAAAACAACCGCTCGCATACTGTCCCAGAAAAACCAAGCCATATTTGAGAACACTAAAAAAGCAATCATACCCTTAAAAAATAAATCCAGCAATGCCGGGAGCAGGCAGATGAAATAATCCGTCCTGTCATTCATGAAACGCCAGATCCCAATCCCTTCTGAAACTGTAAAAATAATAACCGATAGCAGATTGGTGTAATTTTCCTGAGTATTGGGCTGAAATTCCATTTTAGCCAAAAGATCGAAAAAGAAATAATCAATACCCATAGCCACAGAAAATATGAATAACACCGCCATCAAGCGACGCAAATGACTCAACATTTTTATTTGATCTAAATGAGTGATGCCATAAAACAAGCACAACAAACTCATAATCCATAATAATCTTATCCAATGCATGATTTGACTCCTATTTTTATTTTAGGGCGATTCATGAATCACCCCTAACACCTCAAGATGCGAAATTTAACATCACTTCATTGCAAACGGAGTGAAGCGATCCAGTGAAATTGCCACAGGACTGTGGGCTATTCTTTTGGATTGCCGCCTCGCTACGCTGCTCGTAATGGCGGATCTCGCATCTTCAGGTGCATCTATTTAAACCTTAGCCTCAATAACCATAAGCCATTCGTTCAGCACGCTGATGTCTTTGAATATTCAGAACGCCTGGCTCATTTTCAATGAACGGTTCAGGCTCAGCGTTCAAAGGGTAGAATGAGATAGGATACAATCCTCCATCATAAGAAGAAGCCATACATTCACCCCAGCGATCTTTAAAGATTAAACTCGAGATCCCTGCCGTGGTCGGTCTGTCTGAAAAAATAATTTTGAAACTTTGATCATACACAAAAACATATCCTGCATAATCTGCAGAAGCAATGAACTGATAGTCACTGGAAACCGCCAAGCATTTAATAGAATGCTGATGTTTTGTCTTGAACTCTTTTATTTTGTCTCCTTCAAATAATCTTAATTTCAAATCTCGGCTGGCCGAAATGAAAGACTGATCTTTAAAACGAACACAGGCATTGGCAATTTTATCATGTGCTTTTTCAAGATAATGAGTCAAGTTGAAATCTTCTATACGGTGAAAAGCCGCCGAATAATCGGCACACACTGAGAAAATGAAATCTTGATTAGCGGCAATACCCTTAATCGCATTTTCATGCAGCCCAAGACAATTGTGCAAATAAATTTCTTGGTTATCGGTTAATCCCAAAACAATGCCCTCTCCCGTATAAGCCCCAATGATGGCAAAACAACGACCTTGATACTCATATTGTGCAGCGCAATTTAAAGGCGATTGATGTTGATACAAGACTTCACCGGTTAGAGCATCATACACTTCGCCCGTTTGTCCGCCACAGATCAAAGTCTCTCCAAAAGGTAAAAGAAAATTACACAATCCCGATAATTGCATATGTGGCTTAAAATTTATGGATAACACGCCCGCATCTCCAATGGCGTACAGTTGATTTTTAAACCAAGCCAGTGCATTAAGACCTTGTGTTTCTTGCACATACTGCGTATCCCAATGATTATTTTGATAATCATAGAGAGCATATTGGGAACCAAAGGTGGCTAGGACGATCTTATTTTCTCCTAAAAAAACACAGGATCTCGCCCAAACACAATTAGGCAATGCCGTTTTTAAAAGACGTTGCAAGCTGCCATCGGGATTTACAGTCCATAGAAACAAATATCGATCATAGCTTAAACTCACCAGTTTATTATGCGCCTGACTATAGGCCAGTTTCTTAATGCCTGCGGCATGCGCATCTATAGTTTTGGTTTGTTTCGAGTCGATCCGGATAATCTGCCCCTTATCGTTTCCAGCAAAAATACTCCCCTGAGCTGTCAGGGCAATGGTATCTGTCTCAATACCGCCTAGATCTATGCAGTCTAATTGTTTTCCCATGATCATATCCCATTTACGGATGCTGCCATCATCGCTGCAGCTTAAAAGTTCCGTTTCACTACACCAAACTAAAGAAATAACATCTTTTTGATGCCCATAGAGTTTATGGATCAGATGCCCTTTAAAATCGAATAATCTCACCCATTTATCCCGTGAAGCAGTGGCAATCCATGCCTTAGAAGCATGAAAAACGGCTGCCTCTACATCATCTTCATGATCGCCTAAAACAGCCGTCAATTGCATACTGGGAATTTTCCACAAACGAACTGTATAATCACTGCTGGTTGAAAGTAAATAGCGGCCACAGGGACTAAATTCACATTGATTAGCCAAATGATCATGAACGCCTCGGCCTAGCGCTTGATTCCTTTGTGCATCCCAAAGAATGACTTGATTATCATAGCCTGCAGTCGCTATATACTGATCCGAAAAAGCAGCTACTCCACTGATCGGTGATTTATGCTGTATCATCTTGAACTCCTTGAATTAAATCAATCTAATCGCGTGATTAGATTTGTCTTTTTTACTCAACAAATAATTTCGATTGTGATGAGTCTCATAAGTTTCAGTGTGGATCATATCCATCACATCCAAACCATATTGCTGCAATTGGTCGCGTTTATTCGGATTGTTCGATAGCAATCGAATAGTCTTAACCCCTAATAAATTTAACATTTGTACAGCCACTTTATAATCCCTAAGATCATCTGGGAAATTCAATAATCGATTGGCTTCAAAAGTATCATTACCCTGTTCCTGCAAAAGATAAGCGTCTAATTTATTATACAAGCCTATTCCTCTACCCTCTTGACGAAGATAAAGTAAAATTCCAGAGCTGCGATTTAAAGTTTCCAAACTTTCCCAAAGCTGATGGCCACAATCACATTTTTCAGATCGAAAAACATCACCCGTTAAACATTCGGAATGGATCCTCACTAAAGGAATGTCTTTCAAATGGGCTTCCCCAAAAACCAGCGCAATATGTTCTCGTTGATCGCATAAGCCATTAAAACTGTAAAAATGACAATCGCCCACATTCAAAGGGATCTTCACCTTAGTTCTAATCCCTGCCTTCGTTAATTCAAGGCCTCTCTTTGTTTTTCGATGAATGTACACCATGATGAACTCCTATTTCTGTTATGATTCAATATTTGCCATGAAAAATATAATTATTTTTTCATGGCCACCATTTTTATGTCCTGACCGCACCAATTGATTTTCTTAAATTTAAAATCATCTTTATCTTTTAATTTCAATTCTTCTTGAAAATAAAACCCATTTAACCCCGCATCTCCTAAAATTTTCCCAGCAACATAGAGCACCAATTCATCGACCAGGCCATTTTCAACTAGCTTCCCAGAAAAATGCCCTCCGGCTTCGACTAGAACAGAGTTGATCTCTCTCTCGGCTAAATCGTGTAACACTTCATTGAGATCCATTTCACCTTCTGCATTCGGAGCCAAACGTACAATCTCAATGCTGTGCAAATGAATGGGACTCAGCGTTTTATTCAAAGTATAAATAAGGGTTTTAGCCTCAGCATTGAATATTTTTCTGTCTGAAGGAATCATGAGTTGTGGGTCTAGCACGATTCTCAGCGGCTGTCTTAATCCTGGCAGCGAAAACTCCCTGACCGTTAATCGAGGATCATCAGTCAAAACAGTTTTAGCGGTCGTCAGAATGGCTGCATGGCTTGCACGCAATTGCATCACATCTCTGCGCGCTTGATCGCCGCTGATCCATTGACTCTTGCCTTGAGAATCAGCAATTTTGCCATCTAGGCTTTGTGCTAATTTTAAAGTCACCCAGGGCTTATGAAGAGACATACGATTTAAGAAGGCTCGATTCAGCATTTCTGAGGCTTCTGCCTGCACTCCCAATTGCACTTCTACACCATTTTTTCTTAAATAATGGACTCCTGCCCCTGAAGTTTTAGGATTAGGATCTTGAATTGCGACGACTACTTTACGCACACCGGCCGCCACTAAAGCCTCGCAACAAGGCGGAGTACGACCATAATGCGCACAAGGTTCTAGATTAAGATAGCAAGTTGCACCTTGTGCTTTTCCCTCTAACGCTGCTAATGCATGAATTTCCGCATGAGGTCCGCCAGGATAAGCATGCCAGCCCACACTCAATAATTGATTGTCGCGAGTGATCACACAACCTACACAGGGATTCGGCGCTGTGGTATAACGCCCTTTCTCCGCCAGTGCCAGTGCATAATTCATCCACAGCTCATCACTCCATTCTGCACTCATGAATAACCCCCTAAAAAAAACATTTTATTGCATTTTTATTTAATGCTTGAAATGCATTTTAGCGAAGAGGATTTATTCTGTCAAGCATTTTTTTGTTATTTTACAAATATTTTTAAAGCTTGGCTCATTTGAAATAGGAATGGAAGAGAGCTAATCTTCTCCCAGAAGACTACAAGTACTGGACTTCCAAATTCTAGGGAAGATCCAAAGCATTTAAAATAGCTTGGTGTAGCAATTCTGCGGCTAGGCAACCGATGCGGATCTCATCGGCTTCTACTTCTGCACTGCTGGCGGCAAATACAATATCTCCATCATACAATGAAAAAGCCGGTTTAATGGCGCGCGCTAAACCTGCAGAAGCCATTTTAGCCACTCGAGATAAAGCCGCCTGAGTTAATTGTGCATTGCAAAACACCAGAACTAAGCTGGTATTGCTTTTTAAAGGCGCATCTATTTTTTCGCCTCGGGCTAAGCAAGCTTGCAGATCCAAAAACCCTTTTTTACCCTCTCGGGCCCCAGCTATTATTTTTCCACCTTGATCGTAGACATCACCTACACAATTTAAAACAACCGCCACGGTGATCTTTAAACCCCCTTTATAAACAGCCGATTGGATCCCAAATCCGCCCGGCATGCTCTGAGCAGTAGAAAATAATTTACCGACCGTTGCCCCGGTTCCAGCACCTAAACTCCCTCGACTCAGATTATTTGTACAGGCCTGTTCTGCTGCCCAATACGCCTGTTCAGGGCTTGGAAAAGTATTGTCCCCAGATTGCAGATCATAAATGGCTGCTGCAGGAACAATGGGGACCGGTCCTGCTAATGTGGCCAACCCTCTGCCCTGTTCTTGCAGGTATTGCATCAGCCCATTACTCGCGCCCAAACCAAAAGCACTCCCTCCACTGAATACAAAACCATCGACTTGGCTGACAAAATTGTCACAATTGAGCAATAAAACATCTCGAGTAGCTGGAGCGCTACCACATAAGAAATAGGCAGCGTCAAAAGCTTTGGGAAAAATGAAGACGGTGACTCCCGTTCTGGCCTCAGTATTGCTATAATGACCTATTCGTATTTCATTGAACAACATGGACTTCCCCAATAAACTGTGCTTAATTTGATCGATCAGCTAAGCTATTTTCTGACCCGCTGTGTAAAGCGATCAGGAAAAATAAAAGCGTCCTACGCGCATCATAGCGCATTAGGCTCTTTATTTCTATTTTGTTTACTGAGCTTAGGGCTGAGCACTGATCTCTACGCTAAAACAAAATTTAACTTTCAAATCCAAGGGATCAGCGAACCGGTCTTAAGCAATGTGCAAAAAAGTTTAAATAGCTTACCGCGACGTTTGAGCGATCCACCTAAACCAGGAGAATTGGAGACTTTATTTGAGCAAGTCCCGGATACCGTAGAAAAATCTCTGGCTCCTTATGGTTATTTCAAGCCTGAAGTGAAAATGAGTAAACGCCCCCTGGGCAAAAAAGAATGGACTGTCTACATCCAAATTAAACCGGGAATACAAACGCGAGTGGGTAAAGTTCATGTCGCGATCACTGGCCCTGGCCAAAAAGAAAAAGCATTACAAACCGCCTTAGCAGAATTTCCACTTCACTCAGGCGATCCTCTGGACACAGGGCTTTATGATCAAACCAAAAAGAAATGGTCGGCCTTAGCCACTCAAGCCGGCTATATGTCTCCTAACTTCACAGAGCACCAAATCAGCGTCGATAAAGCAACGCATATCGCCAATATCGATTTGGTCTTAGACACTGGGCCTCAATATTATTTTGGACAAGTCCATTTTGATCAAAATTTTTATAATGAAGATTTCCTAAAACGCTTTTTAGGGTTTAAACCCGGTGATCCTTATTCACCTCAATTATTGATGAACTTACAGCAAAATTTAAATGGCACACCTTATTTCAGTACTGTGGATGTCCAGCCGAAGCAATCACAGACCAGCACTGATATTCCTGTTGAAGTCAATCTAACGCCCAGCAAAGGACAATTTTACAATGTCGGTGTGGGTTATGGTACGGATACCGGACCTCGTTTAACGGGTACTTGGGAAGCGCGACACATCACCGACACAGGGCAATATTTTAAGAGTTTTATTCAATTGTCCCCGGTGCAAAGTACCGTAGACGCTCGTTATATTATTCCAGGCAAAGATCCCATAAACGATCAATATTTTATCGGCGGCAGCTTATTACAAGAATCGCCCAATACCAGTAAAGGGCAAACGGAAAGTTTGAGTGTTGGCAAGCAACAATTATGGAAAACCTGGACCGCCACCACCAGCTTAAGCCTACAACATGATCGTTATAGCCTATTAGGCGATCCTTATCGTACAGACACGATGCTGCTACCTTCTATATCTCTTTATAAAAACAGTTATGATGATATTGTTTTTCCGCGTAATGGTTATAGCAGCAATATCACCATCCGCGGTGCCAGTAAAGCGACGTATGCGGACACCAATTTTGCGCAAATTGAGTATTCTCCTAAGGCCATTTTAAGCCCCTTTAGTTTTAGTCGCATTATTTTGCGTTCTGATTTGGGCTATAGTGCGGTGAGCGATCCGGCCACCATCCCTTTATCTTTGCAATATTTTGCAGGCGGTAGCGACAGTATTAGAGGTTATGATTATGAAGAACTGGGTCCCGGACGTTATTTATTTGTGGGCAGCGCTGAATACCAGCAAAATGTCTATAAAAATTGGTGGGGAACGGCTTTCATGGATGCCGGTAATGCCGTCAATGATTTAAAAAATCCTGAAGACCATCTGGTGGGTGAAGATCAACCGCATGTCGATCTGGCAGAACTCTTAAAGAAAAGCGTGGGTCTAGGCGTCATGTATGCCTCTCCCGTAGGGCCCATAGAACTCACCATCGCAAAACCCTTAGGTGACAATGGCAATGGACTTTCCTTTCAATTCAGAATGGGTGGTAATCTATGATCAAATTATGTTTAAGCTTTTTAAAGGCCTTACGCATTGTTTTTTTCATATTATTGCTAGCCTTTACTCTATTGTTCTATGTTTTACTGGAAACGCCGATTGGCTTAGGGCTGATCAATACCTATTTACCCTTAGTGCTACCCTTTACTTTAAAGATTGATCATCCTCAAGGTTCTCTCATGGGTCCCCTTACGGCGGATAAAGTGGTCTATCGTGACGATACCGTCGATGTTGAAGTCAGCAATGCCCGCATAACTTGGGAGCCTTGGAAATGGTTTAATCATCAAATTAAAATTGATACGGTCACGGCCGATCAAGTCAAAGTCATTGTCTTACACAATGGCAAACCCAGCACTTTAACGCGCGAAAAACTCTTGCACAATTTAACCTTACCCTTTAGTCTCCTGATCGAAGATGGAAAATTTAATTCTTTGGCTGTAGAAGAAGGTGAAGATCCTTGGGTGTATTTAGACCATCCTGAAATTTCTGCTTTAATGGACAGTCAACCCCATTTTACGCTCAAAGCACAATGGACTGCAGGAAAATTTCATCTCATCCCAGATGTACCGCTGACCACCAGTGCAGGTCGCTTTTCTGTCGATGGTCAATTGCCCCATTATCAAGTCTTTGTAGACACTCATATAGAGCAGATCTTAAGAAATCCCATTCACATCAAAGGATCTGCAGAGGGCGATTTTTCAGGTTTGGATTTCAAAAAAGCGGAATTGAGTTTAAGCGATCCCGCTGATTTCAGCCATTATCAAGAAAAATTGTCTATCCTCTATCGCTTATTGCCCAAAATACATGCAGTGCTATTAGACGCCCCCATGAAAATCACCTGGTTACCTCATTTCGATTGGGAAATATCCAAAATCTCTGGCCAAGTGCACGCTTATCCTTTCAGCGGACAAATGCATCTTAGAACAGAAGGATCCGCTTTTGTCGTTGAAGAAAGTTTTATTCAAGCTGAGAATGCACGAGCAGAGATCTCCGGTCGCTACGATGCCGAGCCTCATTTACAATTCACCCTGAAGATTCCTGAGGTGAAAACTTTTTTCCCTGAAGGTCGAGGCTCTGTCAACGCTCAAGGGAAAATAGAGGGTGACGTACAGTCTCCTCGTTTAAATTTAAATGTGCAGGCCAGTCATGTTTTCATTAACTCCGACCTGAATGCTGAAAAGTTAGATCTGCAAGTGGAAGGTGAAAAAAAACAGACTCATCCTTCTGAATCGTATTTCAAAAATCTTAAATTCAATATGACCCTATCAGCGCGCAACATCCATTATTTTGATGATGCGCTTGAATTGCTGAATTTGGATTTCGATGGTAGCAGCAATGGCAACGATACCTCTACTTTAGACAGCCAGATTAAAAATTTAAGCTTAGATCAAAAAACCATAGACTCCATTGAAATCCATGCACAAAATAAAAGCTTCATTCAAACCGCTCATCTGGATATTAAAATGGGATCACATCGCTTAAGCACTGAGTTGAAAGGCCATTACCAAAATGAACTGTGGCAAGGCGTTTTGCAAAGTTTAAAAACCAATTTTAACCTTCAGTTAAAAAAGGCTGCAATCCTGACTGTCAGTTCTGAAAAAATTGACCTTAATTCTCTGTGTGTTTTTTTGAATAATTCAGCCATCTGCACTGAGTTACACTGGCAAAAAAATAAAACCTTTAAAGCCCGTATCAACAGCTCTGGTTTACCTTTATCCAGTATCGCGGCCTTGGTTTCGCCTAATTTAAAATTAAGCGGTAGCGCTTCCTTAAACGCTGAGTTCAACAGAAGTCACCAAGGTCTAGATCAAGGGTTTTTAAATTTAGTCTTATCGGATGGAACCTTGCGTTATAATGCCACCGATACTCCCATTGAATTGTCTTTTCAGAAAAGCCAAGCTGAACTCTTACTCTCGCCAAAAGGCTTATCCACAGAAGGGCAACTTAATTTATGGGATAAACGGCCATTGACCTGGAAAATCAATGCCCCTAACTTTAAAATGAATGCAGCCAATCCATTGAATACCCCTGTTTCAGGTCAACTCCAATTCAATACCGATCAACTCAAACTCATTACTCATCTCTACCCGCAATTTAAAAATATTCAAGGCCAAATTTCCGCAGACATTAAGATAGGTGGCAGTTTAGCCTTACCTCAGTTTTGGGGTAATATTGCCTTAAAAAATGGAAAATGGGATATTCCCGCATTGGGTTTACATTTGGATCCTATCGAACTCTTGATACAAGCCGATCATCAATTCATTCGCTATAGCGGAAAAATAAATGCTCATCCAGGAATACTCACTCTACAAGGACAAACTGATTTAAGACAAACTCATTTCCCAACAGAATTGCGTATCAATGGCAATCAAATACAGATCATGAATACTTCAGAGTATCGCATTATTGCTTCCCCTGCATTAAAACTGTCTTGGCGGGATCAGTTCTTAAATGTCGAAGGTTCTATTCTTGTCCCCAAAGCTGAGATCAATCCCATCGACTTAGGGGATACAGTCACTCTATCCGATGATGTCGTCTTTATTGATAAACGACATCAAAAATCAAGCACTCATTTTCCTATACGCACACAAGTCAATATTATTTTAGGCGATGCGATCCATCTCAAAGTCAAAGGGCTCACGGCACGTTTAAGTGGAAGTGTGAACGTGAGAGAAAATGAAATCAATGCTCAAACCAATGGTATAGGGCAAATCAATATCATCGATGGCCGCTATAAAGCCTATGGTCAAGATCTGAAAATTCGCACGGGGCGTGCAATGTTTACGGGCGGGCCAGTCACCAATCCCGGTCTTTATGTAGAGGCAGTGAGAACGGTTTCCACTTACAGCACTGTCAGTTCCACCCCAGTTGCAGGCAGCAAATCCTCTGGCCAAGCCCTAGGCGCCTTACAGAGTAATACCATCGTCGGTGCTCGGGTGACCGGCAGCGTGGATACTCCCGTCATCAACTTCTTTTCTGAGCCCGGTGGTTTAACACAATCACAGATCTTATCTTATCTGGTGCTGGGAAAACCAGAATCTTCAGGTTCTGATTTTGATACGACTTTATTACTCAAGGCAGTCTCTTTCTTAGATCTGGGTGGTGATCAAACCGCAGAAACCAAGGACTCTGTGGAAAAAGATTTGGGCCTGGATGAGTTAAGTTTACATTCAGGACAAGAATACAGTGCAGAAACTCAATCCGTTGTTAACAATACTTCCCTGGTTCTAGGCAAAGCGCTATCCCCTAAATTATTTGTGGATTATAGTATCGGTCTGATTGAGCCTATTAATATATTGCAGATCAGTTATCAATTATCCAAGCATTTCACGCTACGCTCTGAATCTAACAGCAATGCGCAAGGTATTGACGTTTTTTACAGTATTGAGAAAGATTGAAAATGAAGCGCTTAATGCTTTATAGATTTTAAAATACATGCCTTCCGTATTTGTATTAAAATATTGGACTTCTTCTAACAGCTCTCACCCTAAGAATGGGTCCGACAAAGACCCTTTTCTAATTCCATTGCTATACTGTAGGAAGGAGTTTGGGAATACATTATGCAAAAATTTGAACATTATACCCTGCACCGGGATGAAGGTGTTAGCGATAAATATATCTTCTATAGTGCTATAGACGATCGCTCACAGAAAAGCGTACTGATTAAGATATTAATCTCTCCTGAAAACGATCAAGAAGCAACCGCGAGATTGAGGCATGAGTACCATCTTCTAAAGCAGTTCAGCTTAACCACTCATTTCTGCCCTAAGCCCATCGAATTGCTCGAAGACAAGACTAAGATAGGGGTTGTTTTTGAACATGAGCCTTTAAAAGATTTATTCACTTTATATCCCAAAACCGCGGTTAGCTTAGACATCTTTCTCCCCTTGGCTATTTCAATCACTCGGGCACTCACTGAAATTCACCAAGCAGGGATTATCCATAAAAATTTATGCTTAAAAAATATGCTTTACCATCAAACTCAGCATTATATTCAAATTACTGATTTTACGATTGCCACTGAATTAAAATACAGCATGATACCCAATCTTCCTCCTCGATTATTACAAGGCACCTTACAGTATATGTCCCCCGAACAAACCGGCCGTATGAATCGCCCTCTAACCCCTCAAAGCGATCTTTACTCACTGGGTATTGTTTTTTATGAACTGTTAACTGGGGATGTCCCTTTTGACAACCAAAGACCTGCGAATATTATTATCGCGCATATAGCGACTCAACCCAACTCAGTAAAAGACCATCATTCTGAGATCCCTGAAGTTTTGTCTGGCATCATTGGAAAATTGCTCTCTAAACTGGCTGAAGATCGTTATCAAACCGCGCAAGGACTTTTGCTAGACCTAGAACGTGTTTGGACTGAATTTCATAATGGGAAAAATGTTACCCTTTTCCCTTTGGATACTAAAAGCGTTAAAAATAAACTTGAATTTTCCAGTAAAATTTATGGTCGAGAGAAAGATTTACCGCTGTTATTTAAAATTTTAAAAGAACTTCATCTCAAAAAAAGCAGTAGTGTTCTTTGCATTCAGGGGCATTCCGGGGTTGGGAAAACTCGATTTGTACAAGAAATTTCTCGAGAACTGGCTATCAATCATGGCTTTCTTGCTTCTGGAAAATTCGATAAGTTTCAAAAAAGTGATGCCTATGACGGTTTGCGTAATGCTTTAGATAAATTGGTTCAATATCAAATTAATTTGCCCGAAGAAGAATACCAGTTATTTAAAGAGGATGTCCTTCGTGAAGTAGGTGCCTTGTTAGCCGTATTGACTGATTTCATTCCCCGAATGAATGAAATTTTGGGCACTCAACCCCCATTACCGAAAGTCGGTATAGAGCAAACCCGAAACCGATTTCGCCTTGCTTTGCATCGATTTATAAAAGTAATTGGTTTACATTATCCCGTGGTTTTGTTCTTAGATGATTTGCAATGGGCCAGCCCATCAACATTAACACTTCTATCGGAGCTCATTCTAAGTCAAGACATCAAAAATATTTTATTTGTCATTAACTACCGCAATGATGAAGTGGATGACCCAGATAGCATCTCTCACTTTATTCAACGGATCAAACTTTCCGAAAACTTTAATTCGATCACGCTAGAGGGGTTTTGCGAAGAAAACTTAAAAGAAATGCTGGCACAGATGCTGCTGGTTTCAGAAGAAACCATAGAAGAACCTGCTAAATTTTTAATGCGGAAAACCCAAGGCAACCCATTTTTCTCTTTACTCTTGATTGAAGAGCTATACAGCAATGGGATCTTGTGTTTTTCAGAAAAACATCAATCCTGGAAGTGGAATCCTAGCAACCTCGGTTATTTAGATGAAATAAAAACATTATCTGACCTTGCAGAACACCGTATTGAAAAACTTTCATCTGAGCCCAAGAAATTACTTCATCTAGCTTCTTGCATTGGAAATCATTTCACCTTGGGCGAATTGGCTTTTGCAAGCAAAATAAACCCCCATCAACTCATAGAAGAATTCGCTTCTTCGATTAAAGCACAGTTGATTATCCCCATGAATCCTTACGCTGAATGGTACAGGGAATTGCCTGAAAAAACGCTATTAACTTATGAGTATCAATTTCAACATGATAAAATCCAGCACGCCTGTTATCATTTAATCGATGCTGAAAAAACGAGGTTTACCCATCTCAAGGTGGCCCGCAACTGGTTGTTAAGTTATGGCCCTGAATTACATCACATACGCTTGCTGGCCATTGCCGATCAATTTGATAAAGGACTGTTACATGTTAGCAGCGCAGAAGAAAAAATAAAAATAGGTCATTTAAATTATCAGGCCAGTCAAATTGCCATAGATTCCGTGGCCTATGACACTGCCTATTATTATGACAGCATCAGTAAGTCTTTACTGCCTAATGATTCCTGGGAAAATGATTATTATTTTTCTTTTAATGTTTATTTAAGTTACATCAAAAGCTCATTTTTAAGCCTTCATTATAATTTTTCAAAAAAAGCCAGCGATGAGGCTATCCAAAAAGTTAAAAGCACCTTAGATAAAGTTAAAATTTTTGAACTAAAAGCTAATCTGGGGAGATCTTCGGCACAGAATCACAATGCCATTGAAACCTTTGAAGAGGCTTTAGCCTTGCTCAACGGATCTGAAATAGGACATAGACCTTCTCACTTTGAAGTCATTCAAGCTGCATTGCGATTCAAGTATCTTTTAAGCAGAAATGCCAACGCCATAAATAAAAGTGTAAATTCCATTGAAAATTTGCCCGAAGAAACCTCCGATGAAAATAATTTGATGTACACTTTGGCGGTGCATTTGGCAGAGGAATGTTACTATGCCGGTGATATGGAGCGGTATGCCTATGTTTTTTCCACCTGGGGCATTCACAGTTTTAAAAGTCATAATAAAGAATTGCGTGCCGCCTGTTATGTGATGGCCAGCATGGTTTGGCCTCGCAGCTCTTTGGCCAAACGTTTTTACAGTGTGTCTGTTAAGATTTTGGAAAAATCTAAAAACCATGAGCAAGCAGCCCTTTTTTACTGCGCAGGGACCTTGTTGCATTTAACCTGGCACAAGCCTTGGTCTGAAATTAGCGAAGACTTAGCCCATTCGATTGAATTGTCTGCGCGATCTGGGAATCTAGAATTTTTGGCCTTTAGCTCTATTTTTTCAACTTATTTTCCACCCTCGCTATCTTGTGAAGCCATTGTATCTCGATATACAAAAATTAAAAATTTAATGATGGATATTAGTCCCCGAACCTCTGTTTTCTTGAGGATCTACAATCAATTTTATCGTCAGCTCCACGGCGATACTCCGGCATCTTGTTGGAAAGATGATTGGATTGATGAGGGTGAAATCATTGCTTTTTGTGATGCAAAAAATTATCCCATTGGTAAAGTGTCCTTAAGTATCTTCAGGGTCCGTTCTACCATCTATCTAAATGACAACTCAGACCTTATCCTTAAACGAAATAATTTACTCAATTCTATGGAACTATTATTACGCGGAGAATATGCTTATAATATATTGCTTGGAGAATTTTATTTGTTCCTATTGGAAATCCGTTTGTACCCTACCCTTAGTCTTCAAGAGAAAATAAAAACTTTTTTTCATCTATTACATTTGCTATTTCGAGCACAGCGTCGCGTTAAGCTCTGCCCTAAGAATTTTCTGGCACCGGCTATTTTCATGTCAGCCGAATATGCCGGGTTTTGCGGGCGATTCAAAAAAAGTTTGAAATTATATGATGAGGCCATTGTATCCGCCAAGATGAATGAAACCCCCGAATATCAGGGCCTGGCCAACGAATGTGCGGCCAGACTCTGTCTCAAAAAAAACAAGCCTGATTTGGCACAAGCTTATCTAAAAGCAGCCCTTGAGGTCTATGCAAATTGGCAAGCTTGGGGTAAAATAAAGCAATTACGTGAAGAATTTCCTCAGTGGATCAAAGAATAAACGCTATGCCCGACTCCAATATTTTATTAGTTCAAGATGAAATCATCACTTCAATGGCTCCCTTGCCTTGGCCTATTACGCTCTACCAGACGATCGATTCTACTCATCGCCGAATGTCTGCTTCAAAAACTTTAACACTACCTCATGTGTTTTTGGCTGAAGAACAATCAGAGGGTTGTGGGCAACAGGACCGACATTGGCATTCACCCTTTGCTAAAAATATTTATTTAAGCCTAGGATATACTTTTCAAAAAAAACCTTCTGAATTAAGCGGCCTAAGTTTAGCAATAGGTCTTACTCTTTTTGAAGCGCTTGATTTAGGGCGTTTTGGAGGAAGAGCACAATTAAAATGGCCTAATGATGTCTGGGTGGACCAAAAAAAATTAGCCGGTATTCTCATCGATCTAGAAAAAGAAAAGAGTTTAAACTGCCGTGCAGTGATCAGCATGGGCGTCAATATCAATCTTATTACAGCCGATCCTAAACTGGACCAGCCTTGGACTTCTTTGCGTTTATTAACCGGCGAAGAGCAGAATAGAAATATCTGGGTGGCTAAAATTTTAAAAGTCTTACACCGAAACTTGCTACAATTTGAAGAACAGAGTTTTCAATCTTTTTTAAGTCAATGGCAAGAGCACGATGCTTTATTCGGCCAAGCAATCCAACTGGGCAATCTGAATGAGGACATCCAGGGTGTAGTCATGGGCGTGAATGAGCAAGGCCATCTAAAATTAAAACTTAAGGATGGATCGCTTAAAACTTTTTCAGCTGGAAAAGTGATCTATACGAGACGCTAAGATCATTTATTCATCTATAGGATCAACTACAAAAATCCCAGGCGCATTGCGCAGATATTCTTTATAATCCATACCATAGCCAAAAATATAATGATCTTCCACTTCCAAGCCAGAAAAATCGGCTTTGTCTAATCCCCCAGGCTCACGAGCATGCTTTTTATCGACTAGGACTGCCGTCAATACTTTCTTAGCCCCTTCTTTTTTGCAATGTTCAATAATGGCCGCTAAGGTCAAACCTCCATCTAAAATATCATCGACGATCAACACCATGCGATCTTTAATGTTAAAACTGGGGCTGGCTTTCCAGAGTAAATCACTGCCATGAATATCGCCACGATAGCGGGTGGCGTGCACATAATGCAATTCTAAAGGAAAATCTAAGCGCAATAATAGACTGCCCATAGGCACTAAACCGCCAATCATCACACACAGTAAAACTGGATTTTCATTGGAAATAGCTTCATGGATATCGATGGCCATATGATCAATCGCATGCTCCACTTCTTCACGTGAGTATAGACAAGTCGAACGTTGATAAACTGCTTGTATGTTTTCAGGTAACATTTGAATATCCTTTTTTAAATAGGTAACTACTCGTGCATCTTTTTCAGAAAAGCCCATATTTGGCCCATCTTACACGCAAAATTCATCAAAAAATGCTCATTAACGCCCCTGTTAACTCCGCTTTTTTCGCTCAATTTTGCGTGTAACCTGCCTCCAAATCTGTGCTTTGTCATACCCACTCTTAGGGAGGAATAGTGACTTAAATAGCGTATAAACTGGCAATAGCTTTGGTTCTATTCCAAGCTTCTGGCACAGACAGATTCTGTAAAATATCTTGGACAGCATCAGGTTCATTACATAATAAAGCTAAATCACAGCCTGCATTTAAAGCCACTTCTAAACGTTGCGGGTAAAACCCTATCCCTTCGGCCCCACCCATACCTAAATCATCGGTAATAATAATGCCTTGAAAGCCTAATTCTTGGCGCAAAATATCCTTGACCCATCGGCTAGAAAACCCCACAGGGTTCGAATCGACCTCTGGAAAAAGAATATGCGCTGGCATAATCGAATCCAACACATTGCTTCGTATCAATTCAGAAAAAGGCAGCAGATCATCGTTTATCAAGGCCGCATACGACCGTGGATCAATGGGCAAATCATGATGCGAATCTAGGCCCACACTGCCGTGCCCTGGAAAATGCTTACCACAAGAGCGCATGCCCGCAGCATGCATACCCGCAATCCAAGCACCAGCCAAATCGATGACTATTTTAGGATCTTGATGAAAGCTTCTATCGCCAATTAATAATTTGGCCTTTTTATCTAAATCCAAAACAGGGCCAAAGGAAAGGTCGATGTTATAATTTAATAATTCTTGGGCCATGCAAAAGCCCCAGGCCTGAGTCTTCGCTAAAGCGGCTTGTGGATCCGCTGAGTATAAGGACCCAAGGCTGCCCATACTGGGTAAACGTGTAAATCCGGCTACAAACCGTTGCACTCTTCCCCCTTCTTGATCGACCGTAATCAATAAAGGCGGTGTTTGAAGGGCTTTAATCTCCTCTGTGAGCGCTTGTAATTGCTCAGGATTTTGATAATTGCGTGAAAATAAAATAACACCGCCGATCAGCGGATGAACCAAAATCTCTTTTTCCTGCGCACTCAAACGATGTCCGGCAATGCCGATAATCAATGGCCCTAAGTTCATTTAATGTCTTTACCCGGATCAATGTAGAGGCTACTGGGCAGAGGGCTGATCTTATTGCCGGTAGAGGTGGCTTTAGGTGAAATCTTGCCAGTGGAGGCTTTTTCAACTTCATCGATGCGCAATACCGTATGCATAGGAATATAAGTTCTTTTGACCCCTTTGAACTGATCTTTTAAACGTTCCTCGGAAGGGTCCACCACTAAATGGGTGGTTTCCCCAAAAACCAAATTTTCAACGACAATAAAACCGAACATATCTGATTCAGAGACATTCTTCGCATACATTTCAACAATATTCTCATTTTGAATAAATGAGATCTTATAGAGAATTTGACTTGCTTTATTCATGTACAATAAACACCTTTATAATCGCTTGAAGCTTCGAACTAATTATAACCAATTTAGCTCTAGAGAGCAATCTCTGATAGAGCTTAAGCTATCAACTCTACTCTAGTACCTTCTTCTACTTGCTCAAAAAGATGTACTATATCGGCATTTTTCATTCTAATACAGCCCCTAGATCCCGGTTGTCCCAGCCGTGTTTCATCAGGTGTGCCATGGATATAGATATGACGTAAACGCGTATCGTAATCACCAAAGCGATTATAGCCCGGTTCCAAACCCATAAGCCAGAGAATGCGTGTTAGGATCCAATCTCGCCCTGGGTATTGGGCTGCCCAGTCTGCAGAATAGATCTCTCCACTGGGTTTTCTGGCTATAAAAACGGTATTCAACGCCAGATCGGCACCCAGCTTACGATAGATCATATGCTGCCCCAAGGGCGTTTTCTCAGAGCCTAGCATCTGGCCTATGCCATTTTTACCGCTTGAGATCGGAAAAATTTGCAAAGAGCCATCGCCCGGATAAAACTCTAAACGCTGCAGATTAAGTTTAATTAAAATTTTCTTTTGATCTTGACTCATTTTAACAATCCTTATTCTGAATAGATTTGATCTTAAATGATCCGCAGACAAATTGAAATAGTGATCCCTGGCAATACACGGTAATTTATGGTTTAATAGCGCCAATCCATTTCAAAGAGAGGCACTATGAAAACCGTTTTAATCCTTTATTACAGTCGTTTTGGTGCCACAGAAACCTTAGCCCAATTGATTGGACGTGGCGTGGCTGAAGTCGAAGGGGTTGAAGCCAAGATCCGCACTGTTCCCAAAGTGACTGCCGTCACCCAAGCGCTAGAACCCTCGGTTCCTAAAGAAGGTGCGCCTTATGTGACGCTTGAGGATTTGAAAACCTGCCATGGCCTAGCCTTAGGCAGCCCCACGCGTTTTGGCAATATGGCAGCGTCTTTAAAATATTTTCTAGATGGAACTTCTGCTCTGTGGTTAGACGGTAGTTTAGTGGGCAAACCCGCCATGGTGTTTACCTCCACGGGTTCTTTACATGGCGCCCAAGAAATGACTTTATTGACGATGATGATCCCTTTATTACATCAAGGGATGGTGATAGCCGGTTTGCCTCATACGGAAATGGCCTTAAACCAAACACAAACAGGCGGTACACCCTATGGCGTTTCACATTATGCCGGAACTCAAAATGAAAACCCCATCAGTGAAGATGAGAAGACACTCTGTCGCGCCATGGGCCGGCGCTTGGCCCATTTAAGCTTGAAATTAAGCGCCTAAGGTTTTAATTGACCGAATAGCCTCAACTTACCTAGGATTTAAAAGGGATACAAAAAATACCTAACAACCCCTTCTTTTGATTTTGGACGCAAATACCGTATACTACCCGCTTTTTAGAATTATAATAAAAATGAGGTCTCCATATGAACAGAAACAGCCTTAATCATGGCGAGTTAGAAAAGCTATTTGAATTTATAGCAGCAGAACAACTCGATATTCAAGCCGCTTATGCCGGTTTTCTTCAATTCTTGCAAAATCCCAATTCTTCTCCTGAACATTGGGGTTGGAGACTATTAAGCTTAGGATTAAAAACGGTATTGCTTCTTTTTCTGCTGGCTTCGGCTGAAGCCTATGTCTATGGTTGCTTTGAGTTTTTTCCTAATAACCGCTATTTACAGATCAGGACGGCGGTATCCAGTGCCTTAGTCTCTACGCTTGCAGAAGTCTGGGCGGTTTTAGGCTGTATGGATCATTTTAAATTCTATCCAGCCGAAGCGCAGGCATTGATCGGTCCTGTTAAACCCCTCTGGACTAGAATCAGAGAATCCATTTTTCCCGGTTCAGTCGGTTCTGCTACAGCGCTCGTTTTTGGTAGTTTCACCTGGTTAAAATCACGCGGAAATTTGCTTGAACGTTTAGGCTGGAGTTTTGACAATTGGTTGATCCATTGCTTTCTACTCGTCTTCGCTTTACAAAGTTTGATGAAAAAGCCTTATCTTGAATTAAAATATTCAGATCCTGCTGTCGAGAAAAATCTCTTAGCAGTTCGAGAAACTGTGTTATCGATTTTAAACAAAGCTCGCGCACAAATGATACGAGAAAAAGAGCTTCCTCAGTATTTTTCTTTATCTGAATCATTAACCATCGCTTCCAGAAATAACAGAGCAGAACCTGAAACCCCTTGCCCTCTCACCTGGGGAGATAGAACTGCTTCCTTCATCGGTTTGTTTGGATATCTAGGCGCTTTTTTTATCGCTACGAGTTTACTGATCGATCGAGTTGTTGAACCTTGCACAGCTTCTTTGATCTTTAAGATTGCCCTCTCCATTTTAACCATGATCCCTTTAAGTTCTCTGATTATCAGCACCGCCAAAAAAGTCTCTGATCTAGGCTATACCCTGCTTTATTTTTTCTGGCATGGACAATTAAATTCTTTTCTACAAGAAAATCTCAGTTATCGCTTACTGCCAAAATTAACCCTTGCCAGCAGTCTTAGTCTGGGAGGCATGTCTTTACTTTCTTGGCCTACCAATTACGCGATGACAGGCGATATGGTCCGTGCTTTTTTTGAGAATGCCTTCAACTGGCAAGTGTATAAAAGCTTGGTTATTTTTTTCGAAATTTGTGCCGCTTATATGAGTGTAGAATTCAATGCTTATGGCGCTATCCTCGGCGCAGGTTTACTCTTATTGCTTCTCACGGTATTATGCCTCACTGAAAAATTAGCGACCTCGAGTTGTTCACCTCATTTTGTGATTCGCTTTGCTAATGGAGTGATGCCTCCTGAGGACAGAAAATTTGCTCAATCGATTCAAACTGTGTTTGATCCTTTGCAGGATCATGTAGCAGAAATGGGTGCAGAAAGACTTAATTTATGGGTAGCGACTCTAGATGAAGAAGAACAATCTTCGATTTTAGAAAAAGCAAATGTTCCAAAACAAACTTGGAAAACCAATCTCGAAACGATGGCTAAAAATTTGAGAGATCATCGCCTTTCTCAAAATCGTTCAACTTTGATGCGAAGACCTATCAATGCTGAAGATGATGAAGAAATGGGTTTGCTTTCAGAACGAAAAAAATCTCGTGGTTTTTGTAAAGACTCAAGGTGCACGATTTTATAAAAAGCGTTTATGCCAAGAACTACAATCCTGGCACCTGAAGATGCGCAATCCATCATTGCGAACGGAGTGAAACAATCCAGAGAACAGCCCACGATCCCGCAGTAAATTCTCTGGATTGCCACGCTGGCGCTCGCAATGACGGATTGCGCATCTTCAAGTGTAACGGGTATAGTTCATTTCTCTTGCGCCAAAATTTCTTTTGCAAAGGGGATCGTCAAACGTTTCTGTTGTGCTAAAGAGGCCTCATCTAATTTATTCAATAGATTTAACAAAGCCCCTAGATGGCGTTCATGATGATTCAGCAAAAATTGCAACAATTCCTGCGTTAAGATCATGCCGCGTTCTTTGGCGCGCAATTGCAAAGCCTGCATTCTTTCCTCTTCAGACAAGGTTTGGACCTGAAAGGTTTGTCCCCAGGATAACCGAGAGTGTAGATCGGCTAAATGGATCTTTAAACCGCGAACGGAAGTATTGGCCGCCGTCAACCAAAGACATCCGCTTTCTCGCGCCTGATTATACGCATGAAACAAAGCTTCTTCCCAAGGATCTTGGCCTAACACCGCTTCAAGATTATCTAGGCACAATACGTTTAAACCTTGAATATCCGCTAAAATTTCAGGGCTATATTCCTGGGCTTGTTTTAAGGGCAAGTACATGACTGTTTGCCCTTTTGCCATACGATCTGCACACAGCGCTTGTAAAAGATGTGTTAAGCCATTGCCCGCCCCCCCCCAGAGATACACTGCCTCATTTAAAGCCCTGTTCTGAAGATAATCGACTAGCAATTGATTAGAGCCCGGATAAAAGTTAGCAAAGGTCATATGTGATTTTAAGCGTAACCCTTGCAAAAGCAATTGTGTCACCACTAAACTCCCGGGGTTTGTGTTGAATTATAAAGCGTACTGTTGACATAACGATCGCGAATATAGCGCACAAAAACCATGACCACTGCAGCCACGGGTAAAGCCAATAAAATACCCAAAAACCCAAATAAACTGCCTCCGGCTAAAACAGCGAAAATAACCGCTACCGGATGTAAATGAATTCTATCTCCGACAAAATAAGGCGTTAATAAAGATCCTTCAATGCTTTGTGCCAACACAAAAACAATGAGCACATACATAATATGCGTCCAGTCATGGTATTGAAAGAAGGCGGCAATCAAAGCCGTTAAAATACCGACGGTGAATCCCAAATAAGGCACAATACTCAAGAGCCCGCCAATGACCCCAATCAATAAAGCCCAGCCGATTTGCGCTATAGCCAAGCCAAAACTGTATAAAAGCCCCAAAGCAATCATCACCATCAATTGGCCACGCAAAAAACCACTCAAAACTGCATCGCATTCTTTGAATAAACGAACCACCACCGGCTCTGCCTTGCGAGGAATTAAAGCATGAATGGCAAGCAACAGTTTGTCCCAATCGCGCAAAAGATAAAACAAGACCACAGGCACCAATAAAAAACTGGTTAAAAATCCCAAGAGGGCTAAGCCTGAACCCGCAAAAATTTTCAAAAGACTGGGAACATAATGTCCTGCTTGCTGCCAATGTTGTTGTAAAACGGTTTGCACAGCTTGAGTCCCTGAACTGAGATCCAGATCAAGATCTAAATTAAGATGCGTTTGTAGCCAGGGAAGCAAAATTGTTTTAGATCTTTCTACAATGCTGGGCAAGGCTGTTACAAAATTTTGGATCTGTGCCTCTAACGCTGGAATTAAAACCATCAAACTCAAAATAAATAAACCGAATAAAAAGATAAAGACTAATACGACCGCTAAAGTACGATTGATGTGGCAACGGTTTAATAACAGTACCCAGGAATTGGTCAGATAGGCTAAAGTAGCCGCAATCAGAAATGGAGTCAGTACTGCTGAGATACTGTAGATAAATATTCCCAGAAGTAGCAATCCCAAAAAAATCATCCACCGTTTACTGTCTACCATGACGATCTCCTTGTCGAGAAAATGCTCTCCAGCCCCAGACCCAAATATAATCGATCATGCTCAAAGCGGTGCTGGCTAACACCGCATAAATCAGGCATTTGATCCATAGGACATTCAAAAAACCATAACTGCGATGAGATAAAATCACCACGACCAAGGCAATTTGCAAAAATGTATTGGCTTTACTGATGCGACTGGGCTTAAATTCATATTGACCAATTAAAAAGTGATAACAAATACCGCCGGTCACAATCACCACATCACGGGTTAACACTAAAGCTAAAAGCCAAACGGGTAAAGCCCCTAAATAGGTTAAGGCTAAATAACTACTGACCATCAGCAATTTATCGGCCAAAGGATCGACCATGGCCCCCCAGCGACTGATCCACTGAAAACGACGGGCCAAATAACCATCCACAGCATCGGTTAAACCCGCCACCAAAAACAGAAAAAAAGCCAGTCGATCATTGCCCATTAATAAGCCAATGACAATAGGGCCAATCAAGGCTAAACGAAAAAGTGTAATGATATTCGGAATATAGGCGGGATTCATGCGGACCACTGATAGGCTAAGCGTTCAGGCTCTGAAGGATCAGGATTGGGTGTAATGGGGGTTAAATTGGCAAGTTGCTCAGCTATAGCGGTTTGCAAGGCTTGGGTTCCCCCTTGGCAGGACAGCGTCAATAAAACCTGATTCGGAGACAATTCACTGACTTCGACCTGTTTTACGGGGGTGAGTTGGGCTAGGCTGGCTTTGAGGCTATCTAGAATAGAGAGATCACTGATACCATAAATGGCCATTTGCACAGAGCTGGGTTGACTCTCCTGGACAGGCATTGGAGCCGTTTCTCTAGGAAGAGCAGAGGTATCCACCGCCGCGGTTTGTATTTTTGGCTGTTTTTTAAGTATTTTTTGAATCGCCTCAGGATCAAAATTCAACTCTAAACTGAGCGCTTGATCGGCTGTTGCAGGAATATACTGATAACTCAACAGCCATTGCTTAGGATCTTTAAAACTGGCGGCAAATGCCGGATCATCAGGAGAGATGCTTTGACCGTTGACCGCTGAAAGCACTTGCAGCAAGGCTGCTTTCAGTTCAGGCAAACTGGGTTCACTTTCAGGAACAGCAAGGCTCAACCGCGCTTGGTATAAAGAGCCCTGCCCTTCAGCCTGCGCAGTCCAAGAGCAAAACAGACTCAGTAAAAATACACAAACACAAAAAAAACTCTGTTTTGTTTTCTTTATCTTTTCTATTGGCTGAATTGTCATTTGTTTAACTCAAATCCCCTTATAGCTGCCATTCTATACGATTTTGCCAATGCTTTCAAATTTTAAAATAAAGCAAAGCTCCCCTCGCCAGGTACCCCGGGAGAAGGGTCGGGGGAGAGGGTTAAGATTTAAATTCCTTAACACAATACTTTTGATAGAGATCTCGGCCATCCGTATTGCTTTTTCCACTCGCATCTTGCAATAAATGACAGGCTTGCCTAGGATTGACATCGACGCCTTGTCCAAAAAGATAAGCCACTGCTAGATTGACTTCCGCCGGGGGATAGCCCCTTGCCGCGGACTTCTTAAACCATTCTACTGCCTTTTGATTATCTTCTGGAACTCCACGAGCATCGGCAAACATTTCTCCTAAATTGTTCTCAGCAATCGGATCGCCCTGCTCGGCTCGCTGTAAATATCGAGTTAAAGCCGCATGATAAGAAGCAGGGTTCAACGCCACCACTTGATCGCGCGGTGTCGGTGCTAAAACCTGAGATTTGGTAAGTTCAGGAGAAGCACTCTGACAAGCGGTTAGCAGCAATACAGCGCCTAAGATCAAACTCAGTATCGATGCTATTTTCTTAAAAAAGTCCATAAATAGACTCTATTCTTCTTCAAACACCATTTTGCTGGATAAACCATTGGCTTCCATAATCGCCCGTAAAGCTTTTAAAGCTTCCACTTGGATCTGTCGCACCCTTTCACGGGTTAAGCCAATCTTTCGCCCCACTTCTTCTAGCGTTGATTTTTCATTGCCTTGCAAGCCAAAGCGATAAGCCAAGACTTGGCCTTGTTTTTCAGGCAGTTCCTTTAACCAACGTTCAATATTATCCCGTAGATTATTGTCCAATAAAATTTCTGCCGGATCGATATTATTGGGATCGGCCAGAGTTTCTAATAAACTTTTATCTGAATCCGTGCCCATGGGAACATCGACTGAACTGATCTTCTCATTTAAGCTCAGCATGCGCTTCACATCTTCCACTGGCTTATCCAGCATTTCAGCGATCTCTTCCGCGGTGGGGGTATGATCTAAGGTTTGAGTTAATACGCGCGCCGCTCGCAAATACACATTCAATTCTTTCACCACATGAATGGGTAAGCGGATGGTGCGAGTTTGATTCATGATCGCGCGTTCTATAGTTTGTCGAATCCACCACGTGGCATAAGTCGAAAAACGAAAGCCTCGTTCCGGATCGAATTTTTCAACCCCGCGGATCAAGCCTAAATTACCTTCTTCAATTAAATCCAGCAGAGCTAAACCGCGATTGATGTAACGTCGTGCAATCTTCACCACTAAACGCAGATTGCTTTCTATCATACGCCGCCTAGCATTGGCATCGCCTTTTAAAGCCAAACGCGCATAATAAACTTCTTCTTCTGCGCTTAATAGGGGCGTAAAGCCAATTTCGCCTAAATACATTTGCGTAGCATCCACAGCTTTAGAGGATAAATGAAAACTACGTTGTTTTTTTTCACCCACTTCCGTTTCTTCAATTTTTTCTTCCTCTTCCACTTCGGCAAAGAAAAGAATCTCTTCAACATCAGCATCTTCTCCAACCAAAGCCTCTAAGGCGAGATCTTCTATCAATCCGCCCTCTTCCTGATCAGTTTCTTCATATTTTATGAGTTTTTCTTCTGAAACGATTGATCTGTCTTTTTCTAATTCTGTCATTTTATTCTGCTGGCCCTTAAGATGAGTTGGTTTTTTGCTATGATGAGCTCCTTTGCCAATAAGCGCTGAGGGGCTGTCTTTGACAGGCCTTGCTTTTAGGGTAGATGAACTCAAGACTTTTTTAACTTTTGAAGTATGCTCTTTTGCCTTTTCCTTAATGGATTGTCCTGCAGCCATGACCGCTTTTTTAACCACACCCAAAGTAGTCTTAAAAGGTGTTTTCGTTTTTTGAGGCACTGCTTTTTGGGCTATGGCCGTTTTTTTAGCGCCGACTTGAGCTTTAGCCTTTGGCTTAACCGCAAGGGGTTTTTTTGCAAGTTTAGGTTTAGCCGAAGAAACGGTTTTCACCTTGCTCTTAGCAGGTTTCTTCGGTTTTTCTACGGCTTTATCCTCAGGCTTTTTCTTCAACATTCACTGCTCCTTGTGTAGCGACTCGATTAAGTCAAAAAGAATTTCAAGCCTAAATCAAGATTCTGTGTTTGATAATCTGGGATAGAATCACTGTTGATCTTAGTGTCCATATATCGATACTCTAAATCCAATTCCACCCGAGAATTAAACGCATATGAAACACCCGCCAAAGCCTGGCCTGCAATATCAGTGGTCGAATTAGAATCTGAGCTCAAACCTTTAGGTGCATAATCGGCCACCACATGGCTAGCACCCACGCCCACACCGGCAAAAACGCCAAAGCCTTTCTCCCCGCGAATATTGAGGATCAGATTAGTCATTGCATTGTAAGACGTGGTATCTCCGTCTAAATCAAGATCAGGGAAACCTGAAATGCTGAGCTTATCTGCATTATTACGAGCAGCATTGATCTCTTCTTCAAGTCTTAACCATTTATAATCATAGCCAAAAACGATACCCGCATTATAGCCGGGATCATTTTCGAGTGTGACGCCATGATCAAAATCTTCATTCATCATCAGGGTACCACCGCCTTCTAAGCCCAGGTAAAATCCACGATGCACGGCCCCTGTGCTCCCATCCGAATTCACCACAGAGCCTGCAGCAGGAACCTGATCTTCATCCCAGCCCGCAGCTAAAGCGGACCCTAAAGACAATGCGCTCAAGGCTAAAACTAGGCTGATTTTTTTCACAATCAAATACATTTTTTTATTCCCTTTTCTATAGATAACAATGCAGTATCATACCTGCTTTCTTTGCAAGGGTAAAGTCATAGGGCAGAAGAATATCCACACAAAAAAGGGTTTCATTTCAGTCTGAACTGTTTTATACTGAACACTCCATTTGAATTGGACAAATTATGACTGAAATGATTAAAAGCCCAGAAGCCATTTCGAAAATGCGCGTTTCGGGCAAACTGGCGGCAGAAGTATTAGAAATGATCACGCCTCATGTAAAGCCAGGGATATCTACCGACCAGTTGGATAAAATTTGTCATGATTATATTCTTAATGAACAAAATGCCATCTCCTCTTCTCTAGGTTACCATGGTTTTCCAAAATCAATGTGTACTTCTTTAAATCATGTTGTCTGCCATGGGATCCCCTCTGATCGCGTCTTAAAAGACGGTGATATTTTAAACATTGATGTTACCGTTTTAAAAGACGGCTACCATGGAGACACCAGCAAAATGTTTTTGTTGGGCAAGCCCTCGGTACTGGCAGAACGATTGGTGAGAGTAACTCAAGAATGTCTGTATCGCGCGATCCGCTTAGTCAAACCCGGCACTCGCGTAGGCGATCTGGGTGCCAGCATTCAACAATATGCACAATCCCAACGTTTTTCTGTGGTACGCGAATACTGCGGTCATGGGATCGGACAGAACATGCATGAAGATCCCCAGATCTTACATTATGGTGTTGCTGGCAGCGGCCTTCGTTTAGAAGAAGGCATGGTCTTCACCATAGAACCCATGATCAATGCTGGCAAGGCTGCTGTTAAATTACTCAGCGATGGCTGGACCGTAGTCACCAAAGATCACAGTCTTTCAGCACAATGGGAACATACTATTTTAGTCACCTCCAATGGCTAT
Source organism: Gammaproteobacteria bacterium (assembly GCA_009885495.1). Lineage (GTDB taxonomy): Bacteria > Pseudomonadota > Gammaproteobacteria > UBA1113 > UBA1113 > VFKP01. The sequence goes on from VFKP01000080.1 coordinate 31,368, forward strand.
GAAGTGCTCACTCTACGTCAAGACGAAGTGATCGCTTAGCTATCTCTGCTTCTTAACCTCACTGTTAACTTAAGTTTTTTTCGCTGAATTTTGCGTGTAACCTGCATCCAAATCTGTGCTTTGTTGTACCCTCCCCTAGGGGGCTGATTGTTTCGCGCGACTCTTCAAATGTAAAAAATAGATCGCCATGCCGATGATAAGCCATACTAAAAACCGCAGCCAAGTCACCCAAGGCAAACTGAACATCAGATAGGCACAAAATAAAATCCCTAAGATAGGCAGCCAGATGCCAAAGGGAACGCGAAAGGGTCTTTTTAATTCCGGGCGCGTGCGTCTTAATACGATCACCCCCACATTCACCATCACAAAAGCGGCCAAAGTACCGATGTTCACCAATTCAGCAATATCACCAATCGGCAAAGTTGCGGCAATTACAGCAATGACAAAACCACTGATCAAAAGAATTCGGGACGGTGTATTGTGTTTAGGATGTAAGCGCGCTAAATATTCAACTAATAATCCATCACGTGACATGGCGTAAGTCACTCGACTCATGCCATAAAACATCACTAAAATGACGGTCGTCAATCCCGCTAAAGCGCCCACAGCAATCAAACTGCCCGCTGTGGCATGTCCTAAACGCACTAATACATCGGCCACTGGAGAGGCTGTATTTAAACTGGCGTAAGGTGCGACTAAGGTTAGTAAAGCCGCAACGACAATGTAAACAACAGTACAAATAATTAAAGAAGAAATAATGCCAATCGGTAGATCGCGTTTAGGATCGATGGCTTCTTCGGCTGCAGTTGAAACGGCATCAAAGCCAATATAGGCAAAGAAAATCATGGCCGCGCCCGACATTACCCCCGTCCAGCCAAAGGGCATAAAGGAATTCCAGTTCTGAATATCGACATAGCGTGAAGTGATGGCCATAAAAATGGCGATGGTGATCAGCTTAATTAAGACCACAATAGCGTTTACTCTGGCGCTGGCTTTGACTCCCAAAACCAAAAGAAAAGCAATTCCCAGCATAATCAAAAACGCGGGTAAGTCTATAATGCCTCCCGCCAAAGGACTGGTTAACCAAACTGTAGGCACATGCCAACCAAAGATCCCCAGCATTTTATTAAAATAGGCCGACCAACCAATGGCCACAGCAGCACAAGCCACCCCATATTCTAAAATGAGATCCCAGCCAATGATCCAGGCAAAAATTTCTCCAAATCCGGCATAAGCATAACCATAGGCACTGCCGCAACCGCCAATGGTGGACGATAATTCTGCATAAGATAAGGCTGAAAAGCCACAAGCAAAACCTGCAACCACAAAAGACAAGGTGATGGCCGGCCCCGCTTTGGTGGCAGCGGCTAAACCGGTTAAAATGAAAATACCCGCGCCAATAATGGCACCGATCCCCAATAAGGTTAAATCCAAGGCGCTTAAACAACGCTTTAAATGCTGATGAGGCATCAGATCAGTGGCAAAATCATCGCCAATCTTTTTCTTTTGAAAAATCCCTGTGAAAATCCCTTTCATACTGACTCCTTAAAATGCAGGCTATTACCATAGCATATTATTTTTAATAAGGGCAAGTTCTCACTGCGTTTTAAGCCTTTTTTGTATCTCGTTCAAATTTCAGAGGAAGTGAAAGCATAGCTTGCAGGCTTTTCAGAACGCTGTCGAGGGAAAGTGAAAACTCCCCTCGCCCGCTAATCCGCAGTACTGTCCGGGGAAAGTGCATAAGCTCCCCTCGCACGCTAATCCGCAGCACTGTCCGGGGAAA
>VFKP01000111.1 GCA_009885495.1 Gammaproteobacteria bacterium
ACTTTTTTTGAACTATTTTTTAGATTCTGAAATGAGAGGATTGGGATGGGTTGTGCTTATACATAGCCACACGGTCGGTTACCCTGGGATTTGAAAGGGATACAAAAATGGTGTTCATAATGATGCCAAATATGGCTTTGGCGTAGGCACGCATGATATGCCTAATTTTGGTTATCTTGTATCACATGATGGTTTGCTTCCTGGATACTCTGTGAATGTACTGTACTTTTTTAAATATAATTTAGTGATTGCCTTAGCAACCAATTCTTCTAATCCATATGCAAGTGCATTTGATGTGTATACGGGTAAAGTGTTGTCGGGGATTATCTCATCTATTTTACCTGTGTTAACTGCCTGAATTCTCAGCAGTCTTTATTTGGCTGTCTTGTGTCGGTGTTATAACAGAGGATTCCTGTGTTTGCTGCATCTCTTTTATCCGTTGCTAACTTTTCAAGAGATCCACACTGCAGTAACTCAGCCTTAAAAGGAACATGCTCCCGCGCCTGCATTTTAAACTGTTTACGACAAAAAGCTATTCCGATAAAACACACTTCTTTAAAAGAACCTATTCCAGTAGGATATCTTGGTTTCATTTTTATTACTGAGCCGCCCTTGCCAAAGCCACCTTAGAGCGAGAAGGTTTCTTTAAATGTTGGCAGATAAAGGCATCAACTTCTAACAAGGCATCTAAATCAACGCCCGTTTCAATGCCTAAGCCTTGTAACATATACAGCACATCTTCTGTAGCCACATTGCCGCTGGCACCTTTAGCATAGGGGCAGCCGCCCAATCCTGCTACAGAGGTATCCACAATGCTGATCCCCAATTCCAGAGCCAGATAGATATTGGCTAAGGCTTGCCCATAAGTATCGTGAAAATGCACCGCTAATATTTTTTTGTCGATGCCGGCATCTAAGAGGGTTTTTAAGAGGGTTTTAACCTTGCCGGGCGTGCCCACACCAATCGTATCGCCAATGGATAATTCATCACAGCCCATGGCTAAGAGCGCCTCTGCAACGTTTAACACGGCCTTAGGGCTTATCTCGCCTTCATAAGGACAGCCTAGCGCACAGGAGATATAACCGCGTACGCGAAAGTTTTTTTGTTTGGCATCTTTAACAATGCTCTGATAACGCTCTAAGCTTTCCGCTAAGCTGCAATTGATATTTTTACGGCAAAAACTATCGGAAGCCGCGGTAAAGACTGCAAATTGAGAAACCCCCAAAGCCAAAGCTTGATCATAGCCTTGTTGATTGGGTACTAAGACTGAATATTCTACATCGGGTAGACGTTGAGTCTGTTGAATGACTTCAGCATGATCCGCCAATTGCGGGATCCAGCGCGGAGAGACTAGGCTTGTTAATTCAATAGAAGACAGGCCTGTGGCCGCTAAGCGTTCTATCAACTCAATTTTAATCTCTGTAGGGATAAAGGTATTCTCATTTTGTAAGCCATCTCTAGGGCCGACTTCGACCAATTTTACCTGTTTGGGTAAGTGCATGAATATTCCTTAATCATTTCCCTGAGAACGCAGTAATTCTTGATAAGATTTTTCAAAGAACAGGACTTCATCATAAACCGCTTGAAATTGTTCTGCAAGTTTCGCCAGATTTTGTTCCAATTGCACCGCATCATGTAAAATTTGCACGGCATTTTCTAAACGCGGCGTTCCGGTATAATACAAGCCCCCACGCAGTTTATGCAAAATAAAACGAACGGCTTTAATGTCTTTTTCACGTTCGGCTTTTTTTAAAGGAGGTATGTCTTCCCCCAGAGCAAAGGTGAGTATTTCTAAGGCTTTGATCGCTTTGCTGGGATTTTGTTCCCCCAAGCGCTGCATGCCCAGATCTAAATCAATCGCCGGGAGATCTTCGGGTTCTAAACGCTCTGCTGCAATAGGATGATTTTCAAAAAAATGACGTGCTTTTTCTTCGGTTAAAGGTTTAGAATCGACTTCTGAAAAACCTGCGTCCAAAGCTTTTTGATGTTTAATGCGATCTTGATGAGCGGTTAAGGCAATAAAAGGTGTGTTTCTGTTTTTAGAATCCGTACTGTTTTTAACGGCTTGTAAGAGTTCTTCTCCTGAGCCATCGGGTAATCCCAGATCGCAGATCACCAAATCATATTCTCTGGCATCCAATTTTTGTTTGGCCTGTGCTAGAGTTTCAGCACTGTCGATTGAATAGGTTAAACGAGACAGAATGGGCATGCTGGTGTACATGGCCAGTTTTTCATCTTCCACAAATAAAACGCGATGTTTAAAATCGGCAGAGCGCTTTTTGTGGCTAGCGGGATTGAAGGTGAAAAGATCTTCATTAGAAGCAGGGCAGTCTTGCAATTCTTCAATAGGAGAGCTATAAATTTCATCGATCGCTATACCTTGAATGCCTAAATCGAGCAAAGGAGTTTTAAAAGGTAAGGTGATTGAAAACTGCGAGCCTTGGCCGAGAGTACTTTTAAAATCTAAATCACCATCCAAATCAGTCACGAATTTTTTAACCAGATATAAGCCCAAACCCGTGCCCGGATATTTTTGAGTGTTGGCAGGAAGACCACGGCTAAATTTTTCAAAAATAGTTTCGTATTTAGTCGGGTCAATCCCAATGCCCGTGTCGATCACATCGATGCACAGCAAGCTATAGCGTTCATCTTCAGCGCGCTGATTGCGAATGTGTAAACTGATTTTGCCTTGATCGGTGAATTTGATGGCATTGCCCACTAAGTTCACTAGAATGCGGCGTAAACGAAATTCATCACTCATGATATGTTGCGGTAATTTAGCATCGATTTTAAGTTCCAGTTCTAAACCGCGCATAAAGGCCGCAGGTTTATTTAATTCGATAACCCCAGTGACTAAAGCACGCAGATCCATTCTTTTTTCAGTGATGGGTTCTTCGCCTTTTTCAATGTGATCAAAATCAACCACGGCATCGCAAAGTTCTAACAATTGTTGGCTGGATTTGCAGAGAATTTGCAATAATTCTTTTCGCTTAGGTTCTGACTCCATGTTCATCATTTCATTCAACAAAGACCAAACCCCGGCTGCGGGTGTTCGAATATCATGCTGCATATTCTGCACAAATTCGGTTTTAGCGACATTGGCCGCTTCGGCTTTGATTTTGGCTTTTAGGAGTTCTTGTTCTGATTTTTTGCGTTCGGTGATATCGATTGAGATGCCCATGACTGAAACAACGTGGTTATCTTTATTAAAAATAGGCACACGGCTCGTTAAAAAATAAGCGGGTTGTCCATCAGGTCCCGGTATAGGCGGTTCTTCAATATTTATTTTGGGGATACCTGTTTTAAGTACTGATAAGGTGTCTTGCTTAAAAGATTCTGTTGTTGCATTATCCCAATGCGCGAGTCGTCCCATTTCTTCGAAAGTAAGACCTTTAAAGTCTTCTACCGATTTCAATTCAAACATATCTAATACATTTTTATTACAACCCGCTCCAGTACCATTATCATCTGTCCAATAAACATTAGCAGGCATGTTGAGTATGATCCCTTGATAGTAATCTGAAATAGAAGTGATTATTTCTTGGATAGCATACTCATCTAAATTTAAATTTTTTATCCTTTTTAAGATGGTATCCATTTCTCTGGATCTGGATGGATTGCTACGATGATCCTTGTCTAATGACATCTGAGGTACTCCTAGGTAAAAATCAGGATGTTGAGGGCTCTAAATGGTTTTGAGTTTTTTGGGAAGCAGGCCCTGGAACGTTTTTGTCGGGTTCTTGACTTTCATTTGAGAGGAAGAAAGTAAGATTTGAGGTGGTTTCTTTTAAATGCAGTTTATTTAGTTTCCTCAATTCGGGTTCCCTTGGAGTGAAATAGAAGGCATTCCCACGAGCATTAAGGGAATAAGCGACTAAATGCTCTAATACTGTTAAAGATAAGACTTCTGGATAAGGCCGATTATCTTCTCTAAGTGTCGCAGCACACTTGGAATATTTTATCGCAATTTGTTTTTCATTGGAAGGTAAAACAGAACAAACGGCTCCTTCGCCATCCATTTTAGTCGCTATAGCGATCATTAAAGCATTTGCTATTTTAAATAATTCTTCTAATGTGTTTATTTTATGGGTTGCTAGGATATCAATCCAAACAACGCGATGAAGCGTTGAAAAAATATTTTGGGTTAATAGCGAAGTAATTTTTTGAACGATATTCCTTTCGATTTTTCTTGGCGAAAGAAAATTTTTTTGATTCTCCTCATTAGGTATTTCTAATACGGCCAAAATAGAATCGATGCTTTCGATTTTGGATATATCTCCAAATAAATTTAAAAATGGGGATTCAATGCGCACTTCTATACCATGATTTTTGAAAATGGAATAAATTGAATCTGTATGCGATTTTTCTCTGTCTTTTACAGCATTAAAAAATTTGGGCAAAACACTGCGATCCATCCTGTTATGAAGAAATAATTTTATTGCGCAGAGTAGATAATCAGGACCAGGCAAATGGTAGAGTAATTTTTTGCGATTTGAATCATTAGATAACGCATCTATAAAATGAGCAAGATTTTCTAAATAAAAAAACTGTGCTTGCTCATAGGGATGTAATAACTCAGCTTCAACACGAAGGCCTATTATTTTTTCACCTTCTGTAAATTTGATTTTATGTTGTATCGCAGGAAAAGCAGCTTTTTTGAGGTCGTAGGCCATTAAACCGGTACCAAAAAGACAACCCGCAGTAACGAATAGGTTTATTCCATTGAAAGGGGGGGAGGTGATGCTGTCGGGGAGAGGAGGGTGATCAGGTAGTACCGGCGAAACATAAAAACCAGATCTTAAATTTGACTCACTTATTATTGATAAAGGGGAAAAAATTTCTTCGGGTTTCTTTGTATTGACAAGAGCAATTTTTTGGCTCACTTCAACTCTGGATTTTCTATTCCCGGAAAATTTTTGTAGTGCATAAAGTACAGAGAAGGATTCGCGTAGATTTTTTTCTTCTGAAGATAAGTCATTAGAAGAGCAGGATTCAGATAAGCTTCTTTTTTTCTTGGATTCCGCCAAGTCAATGGGGGGATAAAATACTTGCAGAGATCTACCCTGACTAATCTGTATTAACTCTTCTGTCGCTAATTCATGAGATTCTGGGTTATCTGATACGACTAATATTCCACGAGACAGCCAAAGGGTATTGTAGTAGACAGATTCTTCAAAGCGTTCCCAAATTGAGGTCCTAGGCATTTGATTTCATCTCTATTCTCTATCTAATAAATTATGGGGAGTTAAAAAAAGAAGCATTATGGCGTACTCTAGCAGTTTATTGAATTAATATCAAGATAGAAGAGGCATAAATTAGAGTGTAAAAAATACAAATTTACCAGCTAAAAACAAAGCATGTACTAAAAAACACACTTTATCAACCGGTTAGTTATTTGATATGTTTGATTCGAGGGTTTATTTAACCCATCTAGAACAATATTTTACGAATTTTCGTATAGTAAAATTCATCTTAGGGTTCAGTCAGTTTTCCTCTTTAATAAATTAACCCAAAACTGGGATCTGCACTTCAAAACGAGTTCCTCTGCCCAATTCGCTTTCCACACACAAAATACCCTTTAAATCATTCACAAATTTGTGCACTAAATACAAGCCTAGGCCGGTTCCGGGATGCTGTTCGTCATTCTCAGAAACGGCTCGAGTAAATTTTTCAAAAATAGATTTTATTTTACTCTTTTCTATCCCTATGCCCGTGTCTTCAATCTGAAAGGATAGAATAGATCTAGAGGTTTCAGGATCTGTTTTTAAGCTGATATCTAAGTCAACCCTACCCTGATCCGTAAATTTAAGGGCATTGCCCAAGAGATTATTTAGAATGCCACGCAGACGATAAGGATCGCTTAATATCGTTTCGGGGAAGTCATCAGCGATCTTTAAATTTAGGGCCAAGCCTTTTTCTACAGCCGTCGAACGATTTAAGTCCATAACACTTTTTGCTAATTGATTAATATCGATAGAAGTCGAAGTAATTGGGATCTCCGCTTGATTGGGTGCGCGCGCGTCAATAAAAGAATTGCAGAGATCCAGAAGTTCTTTGCTCAAAGTGAATAAAAGAGATAAAAATTTTCTTTTCTTAGGATCGGTTTCTTTTTCAGCCAAGGATTTTAGGGAAGCCGCCACGGCCGAGGCCGGTCCGCGAATATCATGCTGCATGGTTTCAATAAATTCGGTTTTAGCTTGATTGGCCGCTTCGGCCTGTTCCTTGGCGGCTTTTAATTCGCTAATGTCCATGGCGATGCCTAAAATGCCAACGACATCTCCATTTTTATTGAGCAGAGGTGATTTTTGTGAAAAAT
>VFKP01000120.1 GCA_009885495.1 Gammaproteobacteria bacterium
AAAAATGAGATGCCTTCACTGGCTAGTTTGATCCAGAGCTCTGGAGCCTACAACGGTGGATAGGAGGATTTACCCTGGGATTTGAAAGGGATACAAAAATATTATACAATCTTTGGTTTTTCAAGATATTGCAACAGGGATAGCCGGAGGAAAAAATTCTTTGCTAGACCCACAAAACAAGTATATTGAAAAAAACCTTATTTTTACTACCGCACCCACTTTTCAAAGTGATTATGAAGCAAATGAGGTCAATGCTGATCTGAAATACTCAAATAAAATAGTTGTTTTAAGTGGCATTGTAACTGAAATTCAGCGTGGGATAGGAGAAAATTACTATATCTCATTACGTGGCGGTTCAAATGAATTTACGCCACCACAAGCAAATATGGCGAATGGGTATCGCGATTTCGTTGCTCAACTGCAAAAAGGTAATACAGTACAGTTAGTCTGCGATGGTAAAACCAGCATGTTAATTGGATCAGCTATGGCAAAGAATTGCTCACCCGCAAGTGAATGGATAATAGCTACATCTCAATCTTTTGATAACAGAATATTTAACAATTCCTCACGAGACAAATTTGCAAATAACATCACTGCTTTTGCTATATTTTTATCAGGGAAACTTCCTAAAAATAATCCTTGTTTAATCAATAAGTCCTCGGAATGTCTTGCAGCAATATCAAAAATTGGCGGATTTAGCCCGGAAATGCAAGCTGAGTTTAAAGCATCACAAGCACAAGTTACATAATCAGCAGTGAACTAACACATAAAATTACTTAAGCTAGAAACAGACAACAATTATGAGCCATGAATTGAATATGAAAAGAATTATACCCACCTTTTTATTATGTATGTCACTATTTATAACTTTTAACTCCGAGGCAACCACAACAGCTACTGATCTACCTTCTTTTAAGCAAGATTGCCAAGAAACTATTCAAAACCAGAGCTTATTAAAGAAGTCCCCCGCACAATATTATTTATCAGAAGGTATTTTTTGTAATGAGTCAAATAGCTTTCAAAAAACGGCCGAACTTCTAAATAAATCTGCTGCTTATAACTATTTACCCGCCAATTATGCTTTGGGCGTTTACTATGAAAATAAATACGAAAATGGCAGTTCTCTTTATGATAGTAAAGGGCAGCCATCTGACTTAATTCTTGCCATTGATAATTACAGAAAAGTTGCGACCGCAGGTTCTGCTTTAGCTGAAAATCGGTTAGGAGAAATTTATTTAGCAGAAGCAACTTTGCCTGGTACAGATAAAGCACCGAGAGACATTCCTAACAATGAAGCTCCGATTATGTTACCTGATATAAGCGAGGCTGTTTATTGGCTAACCAAAGCAGCACAAGACGGCAATCCTGCTGCGCAAGGGTCCTTAGCTGAATTATATAAACAAGGTATTGGAGTCCCTCAAGATTTTGTTAAAGCGTATGCTTGGCAAAATATCAATATTGCATCACAAACTCGTTTTAATCCTGACTTTATAGATAATCCTCTTAAAGGCGATTTTCTAAAAATAGCCCAAGATGAGAGAGATAAATTGTATGTTATGTTAACCGCGGAGCAAAAAAATATGGCACAAAAATTAGTTGAACAATATTCAGCTCAATATATTAAAGCACCAAATAAACTGGATATTTTTTGCCGTAATACAGAAAAAGTGATTCTATTACCCGGCATTCTTAAGAATCTAAAGGTAATTGCTGATTCTATTCCAGCTTCTAATCAGTGAAATTTATTAGTGTAGATAATCGACATTTATATTGAGTAATAGTTTTATTTATCTCTCGCACCTCAGCCGACCGACCCCCATGCTTATATGCATTCATCTTGCTAATGGTTTTTCCTGTGCTGGTCTTTGCTCCGGTCGACTTCTCCCACGGTTTCCAGCTCTTGATCAGCAGAGCTTGTTTTAAACGTTCTTCATCTGTCCACTGGCGCATGTTCCACCTCTCTTAATAGTTCGTTTGCAAGATTTTTTTCAAAAACTTCAGCTTGAATGCCATTGTTGACTTGCTGGTTAATGGCATTGTTCTGCTGTTTGACAAAGGTTGCCCCACGAGGGTGCTTCATATCGACTAAGGCTAATAAGGTCTGCCGACATTGTTTTTGTGCCTTTAGAGCGATATCAAAATAAGCTTGCATAGCGGGGATGTACTCGGCGCTTGCTGCATTGCAGGTCATTTTATGAAATAGGCAATCTAGGGTGTGCGCTTGAGCCATAAGAATGGTCTCAATAATTTCAGTATTTCCCGCTAGTATTTTCTGAGTGTTACGATCACAAAGAAGAAATAATTCCTTTCCATCGGTCTCAGGATGAATAGCATGCATAGTCAGCATTGCATTAAATCGACTATCACTTAAAGCCATAGAAGCATTACACGCAGATTTTTTATTTTCGGCTAGCTCTTTCTCAGCCAATGCTTTTTTACTCATTTTTCTAGTGCTCATGGGTTTTCTCCTATGGGTAGTTTTGGTTGTTTAAATGATCCCGACCAACGTTCCTTACCTGAACGTTGGTCGAGATCGTCGGGTTTAGGCTCATAACCCGCACAGCGTAAGGGAAAATCGGTCATAGGACTATAATCTCTTGCAGTTTTAATTTCACCTCGTTTTGCTGCTAAGCAAGAACCTGTAAAACTTAAGTTGGTGCACTGATGGCAAAAACGACGATCATCTAGGTGATCGGTGTTGGCTATTCTATCAGCTATGGCCAAAGCTAAAAAATATTTTCGTTCTTCAAGATCGTCTTGGCATTGGCGTATCAGTCTAGCAATAGACTCAGCATTAATTTCGCCAATTGAATCTAACCAAGCAAGGATTACATCCCTTTCTTCACTTTTCAGCAAAGAGGGGGTGGCGACTTTGGCGACTCTTGCGACTTTTAGTGGCATGTAACTTGAAAAATCGCCAAAGTCGCAAGAATCGCCAGGGGTATGCTGCTGCGTTTGCAGCGCTCTAGGGTTAAACCACATAGTACAATACCCTCCATGAAAGCTTAGCCTTAACCCCGTCCACCTCTGTATTGGCCTCGTTTTCAACCAAATAGCCGCATTTCACTAGCTCAGTAACCGCCTTAGAAAATCTCACTTTATCGCGTAGCGATCTAGGGCCTTTGTTTAAAATCTGCGTTGAGCGAAATACTTTAATATTTTTCTCTTTTAGCCAAGCAGACAATAGCTCTGCATCAATAATAGATTGGGGTATCGCCGATACACTGCGAATGCGCAAGGCTTCATTGAGATACCATTGAATGATGCACAGTGCTTGGGCCATATGCTCTGCGCTGATTTCCTTAGTGCTTAAACCGCCGTCTATTATCGCCAGAACACACGCAATACGACAAGCATTTTCTATGGCCTTGGCGGCTCTGTCTTTCAGCTCGGCTAGATCTTTACCTTTTGCCATTAAAAGTTCAAAGCGTTTACCGCTTTCTAAGGCTAAAGAAACTGCTGCTTTAGAGAATGGCAGCGGCATTGGTTCAAGCTCTTGCGCATTTTCAGTGGTTCTAGTGGGTGCGTTAATCAGCCCATTAATTACCTCAATGTAAGCCTTAATTTCTGCTCTATCTCCTGCTATGCAATAAGCGTCGTCAATTCGGCTGCCTATCAAAGAATCGGGCCATGCTACTAAACAACGGGCTAGCAGGCCTTGTTCGTTCGCCAGACGATTAGAGAGCAACATGGTCATGACCTCTGGTTGTGCTAGTTGATGCATGGCCATTCGTCTACCATAGAGTACACCAGAGCCATCAGTACTACGTACTCGGTCAAAAGGAGCACCATCCCACATTTTAGACCAGCGCGTCATCGTTTTTAACGCATTATCGTTATTCAGTGCGTGACCACCGATTAATAACCCCGCCTCATCCGAAAATAAAGCCACATTAGGCTGATTCTTTTCCAAGAGTTTATACAGACCTTCGATAGTCGGATCGCTAATTAAACGCATCGGCATAATGGGAGGCTTGGGCTTTTCACCGCACAAGCTATCGGTTTTCAAAATACTTTCGGTTGTCACAAATTCTTTAGGTCCAACGGCCTTTTTTCTAGACTGTTCAACCGCTTTTTGCCAGGCGGAATCTTGTGCTTTGTAGAACTCTAAATCTTCCATGTACCGCTTTTGATCTGCTTTTTGCTTAGCTTTTATGCCGCTTAAAACTGTATTATCTACACTCGATTTACGGGAACCCGATTCACCTACAGTTAAAAAAAACAAAGTACATGGCTTTTGCTCACCCCATGGCAG
>VFKP01000059.1 GCA_009885495.1 Gammaproteobacteria bacterium
AATACTTAATTTATAATTTTTGATCAGGATCTGTAAATTTTCTGCTAATTTTTCTATGTTATTACTGTTCAATTTTCCTGCTCGAATACTCATCTTTACTTAAGCCATCTAGGTTAAAAATACAAGGATCTCCATATCTGTATAGTATCACAACAGTTCTTATTCATAATAGGGTCCCAGGAAAAAATTTAAAGAAAACGCATCAAAAAGCGATGTTTTGTTCAAAAAAACTCTGAAAATTATCTTTTCTCGACTCCATTTAGTTTTTTTAAGGTAAAGTGCCGGTTTCAGATAAAAATACTAACAATAAAGTTGACATTAAAATCAAATTTGTTACAATCGCCTTGAAGGATCGCCAAAAGCATGAATAAAAACCCTGTCAATCCCGCAAAGGTAAAGGACGGTAGGGCAAATGCCCTATCCATGATCTCTAATGGCAAATCAATAGTCGAGGATTAAGATGTACTCCAGCAAACCACTTTTCATGTATTGTCCAACAAAAATCTTATGGGTAGGTGCAAAGACCGCTTTTTTTGAGGAGCTTGTTCAACAGAATATGAGCATAATTCAGTGTAATGATGAACAAGAAGCTCTAAACCACCTTCAAAATCAGCGTAACTTTAATACTTTCTCTGAGTGGATAAAACCAGTCAACTTATCTGAATTAGATCAAGAAGGGATCAGCATTAGTATCGACTTTAACGATGTAGCGATTTATCTTGCTCATCACGCACAAACGGAGTTAACCTCACTGGTGATTATCGCTTTACATCCATCCAATGATTCTGAAGTATTTACAGTTTACCAGAAAATCCGTCAACAAGGTTTACGTACTCTCTTGCTACATGATGAATCGAATATTCATTTTGAATTAGCCGCATTTCAGCACAGCGCCATCGACAGATTAATTCGTACAGATGAGGATTCTATACTGAACATCCTTAGAGAAGAAAAAATAAAATTTCTTGAGGGATATTTCAATGGGATCATGCAGGTTTTCGGCGTGAGTTTAGATCTGCCTTTTGAAAACCCGAAATACATGCAAAAATTTAATGATGCTTTGAATCGGTCACAAGCAATAGCCTATTGTCTTATAGATCCCTACGGTAGTTATTTATTTATGGACAAACACGGCAACAAAACTATTCTGGTTTGTCAAAGAGAAGAAGAACTTCAGCGATACATAGAGTTGGCGGAAATGCATTCTGAAAATAACGCCTTGCGTGAAGAGCTCAAAGAGAATGGAAATATTCTATTCCTTTTTCCAAAAGAACGCTGTTACGAGCCTATTTCTGCATGGATGCACTATTTACACCCTTCAGAAAGAATCAGTTTAAACTCACGGGCAGCGATTATAGAAGAGAAACATTTTTAAACATCCTAGGAGGATTATTATGAGCAGGGAAAAACACCGATTGTTTTTAGAACGCATAGAGGGATTGAATGATTTTGATCCCGTTAATTATTTGGCTATTGAGTGCTTGGAAGCTTCTGGAAATTTAATTCCAGAACAAGAGATCATTGATCTTATTGAAGCACGGATCTATACCAGTTTGAAACAAATTGTTCTTGAATTAATTCAGGGTTAAATGACAATAATCCATATTGAAAACGAATAACTGAATCCAGCCTCTTTCATGGCGATTGGATGTTTTTCAATATCAAGATCCAAAGGTTATAAAAAGTTATTGCCCTCTCCCGGAGTACCGGGCGAGGAAAGCTTCTCATAGCCCCTGCGGCATCAGCTGATTTAAAATATCCGCCTTAGCACCTCTACGAATAAAAATACCGTCTTTCATTAAGGCAATTTCATCGGCCATAAAAGCGATGGCATCCCAATCATGGCTGATGAATAGATACGATAGCTGAAATTCGGCTTGCAGATCTTTGAGTAAATTTAAGATCTGGGCCTTGACCAAAGTATCCAAAGCGCTGGTGGCCTCATCCAATACCCAAATCTTAGATTGGCTCATTAAAGCGCGCGCAATACAAATCCTTTGGCGCTGTCCACCTGAAAATTCATGAGGATAACGCATTAAAATAGTATCATCCAAACCCACTTTCGTCAAAGCTTGCTTGATCCTTTGTCGAGCCTCTGCTTTGAATGTGGCAGGATTATTTTCTTTTAAAAGTTGCTCAACCGTCATACGAGGATCTAAGGCCGCTGCGGGATCTTGAAAAATCAATTGCATTTTCCCCAATAGATAAGGCATGCGGATGGATTGGTCATTCCAAAGAATCGAACGAGTCTTTTGAGGTGCTAGACCAAACAAAGCTTTGGCTAAACTGGATTTTCCAGAACCTGAATGGCCGACAATGGCCAAAGTTTTCTCTGGAAACAGCGTAAAATCAACGCCACGCACTGCACAAACCTGTCCCACGGTTCTCCTGAACATTCCTTTTTGAATAGGATAGGACACTGTCAAATCCATAATGCGTAAAAGAGGTGGCAATGAAGAACTCGGCTTAGCCGCCACGGACTGAGACATTAAATCAGACCGTAATTTCTCTTGTTTTGTCTTAAGATCACCGGTATATAAAAAACAGCGCACTTCATGATCTTGGGAAAGCGCCACCATTGGCACAGAATGCGTTTGACAGAAAATCGTGCTGTGTTGGCATTGCTTTGAAAAATAGCATCCGCTTAAAGCCTGATGCTCTTCGTCTTTTAAAGTCGTTAATCGAGATCCTCCTGAACGCATTTCAAGCTGGCTTTGTAATAAAAGCTCACTATAAGGGTGTTTAGGGCCTTTGAAAAAAAGTGCTGTTTCTGAAAATTCTATCATTTGCCCCGAATACAGTACGGCAATATGATCGCTGTAACGACGCGCTACGGCAATATCATGGGTAATTAAAATAAGCGATAAATTCATTTTGACTTGTAATGATTGAATGAGTTTTAAAATGATTGCTTGGTTTTCAGGATCCAAAGCTGAAGTCGGTTCATCGGCAATGAGAATCTCGGGATTGCCCAATAATATTAAAGCCAACAAAGCCCGTTGTTTCATGCCGCCTGAGAGTTGATGCGGATAAAGCTGATAACAGCGTTTGGGATCGGAAAGCCCCACTTCTTTTAAAGCATTTAAACACCGTTTTTGGCGTTCTTTTTTTTTCAGCGCAGTATGGACCCTTAAGAGTTCATCCATTTGCTGCCCTAAACTCATAATAGGATTAAAGGCTGTTCCGGGTTCTTGAAATAAATAAGCGATGCGCGCGGCACGTAGTTCTTGCAGTTTGTACTCTGGAGCATCCAATAAATTCATGCCATCAAAGTGGATCGTTCCTCCTTGAAGATAAGCTAAATTAGCAGGCAATAGCCCGGCAATGGCTAAGGCCGTCAAGGTTTTGCCAGAACCGGAACGTCCTAGCAAAGCCAAAGTTTTTCCTTTCTCTAAGGAAAAACTAAGCTTTTCTGTCAACAATACAGTTTGCTCATTGTCTTGTTTGCCAATGGATAAATGCTGTACGTTTAAAATAGTTTCCAAGAATCTTCCTTTCTTCTTATTGCAAATTTTGGCAATCACTAGGAGTGCTTCATTGCGAGCGCAGCGACGCAACCCAAGTGAATTTATCCAGAACTGTGAGCTATTCTTAACCCTCTCCCCCAACCCCTCTCCCGGAGTACCGGGCGAGGGGAGTTTTCACTTTTCTCGGATAGTACTGCGGAGTATCGAGCAAGGAGAGCTTGCATTCTACTTTTTATCTTTCACTGCGTCCGGACTGGCCTGTGCTTTAGTGCTATCACGCAAAAACAAAGAGAGTTCGGCTTTATAAAGCCCTGCACTGCCATGCAATATCACTTTGATCGAACTCTTATTTTGCTTCAACAATTGACCATCTTGGTACCATTGATAACTCAGCTTACCGGCTTGATTGATCATTTTGACTTTCACCACCCCGATCAAATCATCCAGATCCCAAGGAGGGGTATCTTGTTCAATCAAAGAAATAATCACTTCGGTACTTTGTGCATCGATTAATTTACCTTGCCAAACTTGTAAGCTATGAATTTGAGTCAAAGACTCTGAGGGCCAGTACACGGGAGATTGTGGGATCGTATAATAGCTGTTCTTGCCATTGGAATTAAACTCGGTGATACCGACATAGATCTCATCGCCAACTTTCTCCACTACTTTAAGAGGTTCGATCTTATCCAGTTGAATTGCGGGCCGCAAAAGAAAATTTTTATTCAATTTTTCTGAGGCTTGCATTGACGCGGCTTGTGCTGCATAAACCAGGCTTCCTAGGGAACATAGACTTAAACCCAACAGCAACGCTGTTGCTAATCCTCTTTTCATTTTCTTTCTCCTATTGTCTTATAAAGACTATGAATCCCTCTCCCCCAACCCCTCTCCCGGATTACCGGGCGAGGGGAGCTCATAAAGCTTTCTCGGACTGTCTACGTTTTTTTCTATTCAAGAATCTATTTTGCCCTTATGAAAAACCAAATTCCCATCAACACTCAGCTGTATGGTATCTCCAGGCAGATATTCACCCTGTAAAAGACGCTGCGCCAGAGGATCTTCCAGGCATTGCTGAATCACTCGTTTCAAAGGACGAGCCCCATAGACGGGATCATAACCCCGTTCAGCCAAATAATCCAGCACTTTATCATCCCAGCTTAAGCGAATATCCTTGTTTTTCAAGCGTGCAGCTAAGCGTTCAATCTGTAAAGCAGCAATCACTCTGAGTTGCTCTTGATTTAAGGCATGAAACACGACTATTTCATCAAGACGATTGATGAACTCAGGTCTAAAATGTTCTGACACAACGCCCATGATTTCTTGCTTCATTTTTTGATAATTCTCACCCGCTTCTTGAATGAGGCTGGAACCCAAATTCGAAGTCATCACAATAACGGTGTTTTTGAAATCTACGGTTCGTCCCTGACCATCCGTTAAGCGGCCATCATCGAGCACCTGCAATAAAATATTAAAGACATCATGATGTGCTTTTTCAACTTCATCCAGCAAAATTAAACAATAAGGCTTACGCCGCACCGCTTCGGTCAGATAACCGCCTTCTTCATAACCGACATAACCTGGAGGTGCGCCAATCAGGCGTGCTACTGAATGCTTTTCCATAAATTCCGACATATCAATGCGGATCATGGATTCCTCGGTATCAAATAAAAACTGTGCCAAAGTTTTGCACAATTCTGTTTTCCCCACACCCGTAGGTCCTAAGAATAAGAAAGAGCCAATAGGTCGATTGGGATCGGAAAGCCCTGCTCGCGATCGCCTGATAGCATTAGCCACCGCATTCACCGCTTCATCCTGTCCCACCAAACGCGCATGTAAGGCTTTTTCCATGCTGAGTAATTTTTCTTTTTCGCCAGACAACATACGAGCCACTGGAATATGCGTCCATTTAGAAACAATTTCTGCAATTTCTTCATCGGTGACCGCAGTTCTCACTAAGCGCTTAGGTTGTGATTCTAATTGGCTGGCCGTCTGTAATTGTTTTTCCAATTCCGGAATACGGCCATATTGTAATTCAGACATCTTAGCCAAATCACCGGCACGACGTGCAGATTCCATTTCCATACGTAAGATCTCTAAACGTTCTTTAATCAATTGTGTGCCCTGGATCGCTGATTTTTCAGCCTGCCATATTTCAGAAAAATCTGCAAATTCAATTTCCAAACTGTCAATCTCGGTTTGTAAATCTCGTAATCTTTTTTGTGAGGCTTCGTCTTTTTCTTTTTTCAAAGCTTCTTTTTCAATCTTTAATTGGATTAAGCGCCGTTCGACTTTATCCATTTCTTCTGGCATAGAATCAATTTCCATGCGAATATGGCTCATGGCTTCATCAATCAGATCGATGGCTTTATCCGGTAATTTTCGACCCGAAATATAACGATGCGATAAAGTGGCTGCAGCCACAATCGCTCTATCGGTTAATTCAACCCCATGATGGATCTCATAACGTTCCTTTAAACCTCGTAAAATGGCAATGGTGTCTTCAACGCTGGGTTCATCGACCAAAATCATTTGAAAACGACGTTCTAAGGCCGCGTCTTTTTCCACATATTTTCGATATTCATCTAAAGTCGTGGCACCCACACAATGCAATTCTCCGCGCGCTAAAGCCGGTTTTAACATATTGCCGGCATCCATTGATCCTTCCGCTTTACCGGCACCGACCATAGTATGCAGTTCGTCGACGAATAAAATAACTTGCCCATCTTTGGCTATTTCGTTTAACACCGCTTTTAAGCGCTCTTCGAATTCTCCTCGATACTTAGCGCCAGCCAGCAAAGACCCCATATCCAAGGCCAATACTTTTTTAGACCGTAACCCTTCGGGCACTTCTCGATTGATAATGCGTTGCGCCAAGCCCTCAATAATCGCCGTTTTACCCACCCCCGGCTCTCCAATCAACACCGGATTATTCTTAGTGCGTCTTTGTAAGACTTGAATCGTGCGACGGATCTCGGCATCACGACCAATCACCGGATCCAATTGACCTTTTAAGGCTTGTTCCGTTAAATCAATGGTGTATTTTTGCAAAGCTTGTCTTTGATCTTCTGCATTTTCGGACATAACCGTTTCTCCTTGTCTTAAATGTTCAATTGAGCGCGTTCTAGCGCTTTTAAAAAAGGCCGAGTCAGTTGATTCATATCCATTTCTATTTCTATTTCCTTTCACTGTAATTAGGTATACACTTGTTATACCTCAAGGTACCAAAGCTGTCATTGCAAGCGTTAGCGTGGCAATCCAGAGAATTTACTGCGGGACCGTGGGCTGTTCACTGGATTGCTTCACTCCGTTCGCAATGACGGATCTCGCATCTTCAGGTGTAACAGGTATATAGGGACAAATTATGTTTTTTCAATAGCCTTATCCCAATTTTTTCCCCTGTTGATACGCCAGTTCTCCCATCAAATACGTTTGACTCACCAGACGATCGTCTCCCAACATCAGCAAAGAAAATAAACGATCTTTAAAGTCTTCTGCTGTTTTCCAACGATTCAGCAATAACGGTTGTAAACTTGGGTCCAGAACAATAAAATCAGCTTCTTTACCTTTCTCAAAATTACCAATCTGAGCATCCAAAGACAAGGCTTTGGCTCCCCCCAAAGTGGCTAAATAGAAAGCCTGTTCTGGATATAGATTAATATTTTGCAATTGACAGACTTTATACGCCTCATTGATCGTTCTTAAGATCGATAAACTGGTGCCAGCGCCGACATCGCTGCCCAGACCTATACGCAGTTTAGCGGCCTTAGCTTTAGCCATAGAAAAAAGCCCAGAGCCCAAAAATAAATTAGAACTGGGGCAGAATGAAATGGAAGCCTGTTTCTGCTCTAACACCGCCCATTGCTCATCGCATAAATGAAGACTGTGAGCGAAGATCGATCGAGGCCCGACTAAACCGGGTTGATCATACACATCCAAATAATGCCGTGCTCTTGGGAATAAGCGTTTGACTTCGGCTAATTCCGAATGATTCTCCGCCAAATGCGTGTGTAAATAAGTTTCTGGAAATTCTTGTAAGAGCTCTGCCGCCTTTTTCAAAAGTTCAGGTGTAGACGTTAAAGCAAATCGCGGCGTTATTGCATAAGATAAACGACCTCTGCCCTGCCATTCTCGGATCAGGCTGCGAGATTCCTGAATATTCTGTTCTGTACTATCATGCTGCGTTAATCCTCTATCCACCATCACCTTGCCAGAAATCAAACGCATATTCTGCTCTAAGGCCTTGGCAAATAAAGCTTGTACCGATTGAACCTGTCGGCTGGCAAACACCAAGGCCGTTGTCGTGCCATGCCTTAATAATTCCGCGATAAAATAAGTTGCGGCTTCCTCAGCAAAGCGTTCATCGCAGAAACGCTCTTCTAAAGGAAAAATATATTTTTCTAACCAGGGTAAAAGTTGCTCCCCAAAAGAGGCTATAGCAGATAATTGTGGATAATGCACATGGGTATCGATTAAGCCTGGGATCAACCATTGATCGGGAAAATGCGCAATCACTTGATCCTTAGATAAGCTCGGTGCTAGCTTGGTATAATGATCCAAGGCCAATACTTTTCCATTTTCAATCAATAACAAGCCATCGGCATAATGATCACAATATACTGTTTCTGAGGATTGTACAGGGCAATGCACTAGGGTTGCGCGAAAGGCTTTTAACATTCAATCTCCTCTAAGGCCTGTAATAAAATTCCGGGATCATTGCTCTGCGCTGAACCACTTAATAATCGCCGCCACAAGCGCCCTTTGGGTTGTCCTAAGAATAAACCCAATAGCGGTTTTACTACAGAATAAAGACGCTCTCCTGCCTGCAATTCTGCCTCAAGATAGGAATAATATTGCTTCACCACAAAGGCCCGAGTCGGCAAGGGTTCAGAATCAGCATAGACGGCTTTTTCAGCTTCTGCCATCAAATAAGGCTGATGATAGGCCGCGCGACCCAACATCAACCCTGAAAATTCTTGGGTTAAACTTAAGACTTGCTCTAGGTGGTCTATACCCCCATTTAAAATAAACTGTAAATCGGGAAAATCAATTTGCAATTGTTTAACTGCAGAATAGTCTAAGGGGGGCAGCGTACGATTTTCTTTAGGACTTAGCCCTTCTAACCAAGCATTGCGGGCATGAATGATAAACCAGGGCAAGCCTTGAGGTTGTAATTTTTGCAATAAGGGATACAAAAATTCTTCAACACTCGCTCGCCCTAAGCCCAAACGCGTTTTCACCGTTACGGGCAAGGGACTAGCCTCTTGCATCGCTTGAATGCATTCGAGTACCTGTTCAGGCTCAGCCATTAAACAGGCACCAAAACGTCCTTTCTGCACCCTAGGGCTAGGACAGCCTAAGTTTAAATTAAGGGCGTCATAACCATATTCTGCAGCTATTTGTGCCGCTTTTCCCAACAAAAGCGGATCAGAACCACCCAGTTGTAAAACCAAGGGATGTTCTATGGGATGAAAACTTAAGAAACGCTTAGGATCGGCATAGACCAAAGCCGCTGCATTCACCATTTCGGTGTACAAAACAGTGCGGCGGCATAACAGGCGCATTAAATAACGGTAATGGCGATCGGTCCATTCCATCATAGGCGCAACGGATAAGCGATGATCGAAATTCATGGAAACAGTTTATCATTTTGAAGGCTTATTTGCCAGTTTTAGTCTCTGGAATTTTTCTTCTCTGCCCTCGCCCGGTAATCCGGGAGAGGGGTTGGGGGAGAGGATAAAAATAGACCTTATTTGCCGGTTAATTCCTGCCAGGACAATCGACCACCAGAACCTTTAGGCACTGCAACCTTAAATTTACTAATGGTGTCATTGCCCACTGGAACATACATATAATCGGCCAAGAAACTGGGCTGTGCAGGAAACCCTCCTGAAAAATAGACTCCACTGGCAGCCACTCCACTGACATTATCACCGCTGTCTACAATATTATCCCCATTGATGTCAATGAACGGTGAACTAGGAGCACCCCCCTTATCTTGGCTGACCGCTATAACCCAGCCGCTACCACCATAAGAACAACTTGAGCTGGTATTAGGGATAATCGTGGTGAAGATCACGACATTATTACCCAACTTGGGAGCAACCACATCTCGTTCACCGCCCGTTAAAGCAATATACCAGCCATGCACTGAAGTCGCCACATCCGTGTAAACAACCGGATTCGTGGAGACCGTGCGGATATTATTGGCTGAAGTCATGGTTTGCTGCACCAATTTAGAGCTGTCTAAATTGCTATCCCCTCTATCCCAAACACCGAATAAACGCTGGGCACTGGTATTGGTCGGATCCGCACTCGTTAAATACTGTCCTGTGCCAAAATACACCATGACATTAGGATAGTTTTGTGTCGTCGTGGTGATGCTGGGGTGTTTAACCACCACCGGTGCACTGGTAATGGGCATAGGCTGAGCGATTGTCCCTGGCGTATTAAACAATGGATTGCCATTGTAGGCAATCTTCCACTGACTACTCGAAGTACTAGAAACATCAAAAGCCCAGAGCTGACCGGTGAGTACACTGCCTGCATAAATGCGATCCACAGTTCCATTGCCATCCAAATCAACCGCAGCCACCTCGCCTAAACCATCTGGATTAGCCAGTGTGCCAGAACTGGTGTCAAACCGCAGATAATCGGCCCCCTGAGTCCAGGTCCCTGTTAAGCCCCCATCCAAATAAACAATAAACAAGGAGGCCTTGCCCAAGCCCGTATTATTATAGCCATTGCCAAAAATAGCGGCCCAACGCCCATTGTTCATCAAGGCAATCTTGGGTTTAGCATGGGTATAGCCTAAGTTGGCATCGTTTTGACTGCTAAATTCCCAGAGGAATAATTTTTTCTCATTGCCGCTGGAGAAGTTGCCTGGATTGCTAATGTCTAGCGCGAAATAACCGCGGCCGCCATTTCTTTCACCCCCTACTAAAACACTGCGCCATCCTAGGCTAGAATTGGCCGTTGCCGTATACACATCGGCCACTGTAGGGGTTAAATCAACATAGAACCGATGTTGGTAAGCCGGATCGGTTAAATAATGGTAGCCTCTTTGCGCAGCATTGGAAAACAGGCTATTGGGTAAATAAGCGAACATTTCTGCCCCAGTATCGGCATTCACCGCATGCAACATCCCATCATTCGCACCAAAATAAACGACACCTTGTCGATTGACATTATCTCTAACAAACTTACTGTAAAGCGTGCTACTGCTGGAGGGGAAAGGCGTACTGTCTGGCCAGGCATTGGAAGGAACCCCCACATAGACCGGCCCAGAATTGACAATATCACCCAACAATAAAGTCCGCACACGAAAATCTTGGAGCTCTCGACTTCGATCGCCTCGTAAATAATCAATCCGTGCTTGACCTAAACTATCGATGGCCGAAGGCCCCATATTTAAATCCGCTTTCTGTGCCGTAGAAAGACTGCTTAAAGTCTGAAAAGGCACTGCTGCCAATGTGTCAGGATTATAAGTAAACATGAATCGATTAGCAGGGATGGTCTTGTCTAAAATTTCAGCGAAATGCCAAGATGCCGAGCCAATCGCGCCCACGGTGGATAAACTGGCTTTGATCAAATCGCCGGTCATGCCCAAGGTAGAATATTGTACCCAGAAAATATGACTGTTTGAGGTTAAAGTCACCCCATCAAAGGTCACTGGAGCAGAAATACTGACTGAAGATAAAATACTGACGGTCACGCCAGTTAAAGCATTTAATAATTCCTGTGCCGTATTGGCTTGGCCGTATAGCCCCCCTCCATTGGCAGCAATACTTTTCATGATAGGAATGTCTACGGAATCACTGCTTGTGAAACCTAGGACATAGGTCATCATCGTGCTGCCCTTAGACCCTAAATCGGGGCGTAAGTTTATTTCAAACAAGGCTTTGGCCACATCATTGGCATAATCACTGCCACCTCCAGCATCATAACTTAACTCTGGTTTACGATCGAAAGTCAAACAGGCCGGAGTACGATTTTGGCAGTCTCTATCATAGTCTTGCAAACCCGTGCTGCTGTCAATCCCGGTATCGCCACTGGAACGCCCATCGGTCAATAAGAGTAAAAAATTGCCCTGACAATAATATTGAATAGGCGAGACTTTTGTGATCCCAGAATTATAATTCGGTTGATTATTGAAAATGTTAAAGGCGGGTTTTTGGTCTTCATCAATTTGTCCGGGATGCAAAGTTAAAGTATTATTATTATTCTCGACAAAATAACGACCCACATCACGCATGGCTTCGGCAATTGGCGAACCCCCTACCGTTTTTATTCCATTTAAGGCCGTGATCAAATCATTTTTATTGTTACGCACATAGTCCATACCCACTAAGATATTAGTCCCTAGCTCTCCGTCAAATTTGCCTAAACCCACTCGACCATTAGGCAAGGAGTTAATCCAAGCAGTCACTGCCGAGCGCGCTAAATCCAAACGCGTGGCTTGTCCTGCTTTTTGTGTCACATCCCCCCAATAAGTAGGGCTAGAACCAAAATACCAATTCAAATAATTACCGCTGTAGCTGCGCCCCGCTTCATCGCTGACATAAGTCACCTGTGCCTGTATCTTAGAAGCGCTATTGTATAAATTGGCATTGTAAATGGCCGTATTGTTAAAGCAACGCGTATCTTTTTTGGTATTGCCTTTCGTGTTGGGTTGACTGTTACCCCAATCATAAGAAGTTCCCTTATTCACGGTGAAAAAAGGATACCCTTTAGTCTGCCCACTGGGGTCGACGGTCAAATCAATGAGGCTCCCGGCAGGGATCTGCATAGCGCTAGGGCAAGTGTAATAGGTCACCGAAGAATCAAAAGGTGAGGAAGGTTCGATATAACTCATGGAACCTGAGCTATCCACTAAGAAAAAAACATTGGGTTGGGCAAAAGTAGAGGTAAACAAAGGGGAATCGGCTAAAACACCGGGTGCTGCCAGCAGAGGATGTGAAAGACTTAAGCCTAAAAGACAAACCAAAATCCGAGTCCCTGTTTTTAAGTATTGCTTTGGGTTTAACATCTCTCTCTCCTTAACTGGGGATATTCCATATGTTGGCTTTCAGTACAGCTAGACCCATCCAGAAACTGGCCTGATGCTGTAAGAGCCTCTATCTTAAAGTATAACCGAAATCAAGACTAGGGGCTAGGCTTAGATTTTCCTAAAATCAGGCTTCTTCTAAAGTTTAAACTCCATCTAACTGCTTCACCGAAATGCGGCCCGGAGTCACGGCAAGGCCTGGCAATTGCAGATCCATTTTAAGCACCGAAGCATTACTCAAACCCAAATACATATCACCGTTTAAAAACTCAAAGCCCGTAGCATATCCATCCAAGAATTGAAAGCCGACCGTCACCGTGCCATTGTTTTGATCCGCTGAAGTGATTTGCCCATCTCGATTGGTATCCAAGATTTGTGTGGATGTAGTGCCCCCAATTTTTTGATCGATGGCCAAGATCCAACCCAAACCATTGTCCGTGGTACAGGCCACTGTCGAAGCGGAATTGGGTTGCATGGTGGCGAAAAAAACCGAACCTGATGCAGGTCTAGGAGAAAGAATGCTGCGTTCCCCTCCCGTTAAAGCAATACTCCAACCTCGTTTGCCATTGGCATAGTCTACCGGATTATTGCTCACCGTACGCGTATTAGACGGTGTGCTTGAGGCCGTAAAAGTTTGTGCCACCAATTGACTTGTCGTAGCCGTTGTCCCTGAATTATTATTGTCCCAAACGCCATACAAACCGCGAGCGGCAGTATCAGTACGATCGCTGCTCGTTAAAAATTGCCCCGTGCCAAAATACACCATGGTATTGGGATAATTGCTCGTTGTATCGACGACAGAAGGATGTTTTAAAACCAAAGGTGCTGCGGTGATGGGCTGCCCCACATCGACCACTGTTTTACCGGCACCCCAATTTGTAGCAGAAGCATTACTGACATCGAAAGAATAGATCTTGCCCTGAATGCTTCCCGCATAAATACGATCGATAGTACCATTATTGTCTAAATCCACCGCCGTAGGTGAACTTAAACCATCGGGATTGCTGGAATTGCCCGCTGAATTAGTATTTAAAACCACATAATTCGTTCCATTTATCCAAGAACTCGTATCCGTGTTTAAGTATAAGATGAATAATTTGGCCACTCCTGTACCGCTATTATAACCGTTACCAAAAATAGCCGCCCATTTGCCGTTGTTCATTTTACCAAACACCACATCACTGAAAGTGTAACCCAAATCTGCATTATCGGCATTTGAAAAAGACCAGAGGAAAATACTATTGGCGGTATCGCTGATGCTCGGTGCGGCGCTCACAGGATCTGTAACATTTAAAGCAAAATAACTCTGACCACCAGCACCTTCCCCAGAGACCAAAACCGTTTTCCAAGTTTCAGCGGTTCCCACTTTCACATCAGCAATGCTCATAGGGCCATTGATGTAAAAGCGATGGACATAGCTGGGATCCGTTAAATAATGATAGCCTTGTCCCGCGGCCGAACTGAATAAATTCAAGGGTAAAAAACCAAACACTTCATTGCCCGTACTGGCATTAATGCCATGAAAAATGCCTGAATTATCTCCCATATACACCATAGGCGTACGCGAAGCATTGGCCGTCACAAAGCTGCTGTAAGTTGGATCTGTAGGATACAAACCCGCAGCCGGCGGCCCCACATAAATAGGCGAAGAATTCACAATATCGCCTAAGACTTTATCGCGGACTCGAAATCCTGTCACCGCTGTACCGCTACTTATGCCTCTTAGATAGGCGATGCGATCAGAACCCTTGGCGTCAGCCGTACCGCTGGGCCCCATATTTAAATCCGCCTGCTGTGCCGCACTCAAATTAGCCAAGGAACTGGTCGTTGGAGTCACTGTCGCATTCGCATTGAATAATTTAGCGCTGGAACTGGAAATATTGGTAAATAATAAGCGAGTCGATTGCGTGGCAGGCGCTGTCACCGTCGTGGCCTGAGTTTGCAATAAACTTTGCAAACTCCAGGTCGGCGTGGTGCTCACACTTCCTGTGCTCAAGTTAATACCCAGCTTTTGTAAATCACCTGTATTTTTGCCCGTATT
The DNA here is from genome assembly GCA_009885495.1 of Gammaproteobacteria bacterium. Taxonomy (GTDB): domain Bacteria; phylum Pseudomonadota; class Gammaproteobacteria; order UBA1113; family UBA1113; genus VFKP01. The sequence continues at coordinate 14,549 of VFKP01000059.1, forward strand.
AAAACTCGCCTGGTACAGTGAACTATCGGCTTTCAAGCTGCTGCTGTTGAAGGTGATATTTGTGCCGGAGGCTATTTGTGCCATGATACTCAGCGCCATAGCCGCAGCAATCTGAGCCAGCGCAGTACCGTCTACAGCATTTGCATACAACCCCCCGCCAACTCTAGCAGCGTCTTGCATGGATAAACTACCCGGTGTCGAAGCATTGGCCGTGCCATAGCTTATCGTGTAAGTACGCATATTGTTCAATACCGCATTGCCTTGACTATCGTTTAAATTAGGCGCCAAATCGGTCTCATATAAAGCCTTGGCAACATTCGGGATCCAATTGCCAGTAACGGGCCCCGTATAATAAGTTTTTAATGCCGTACTCATACCTTGTGGAGAAGCATTATCTTGGTTGGCTGCACCATCGCTGATCACCAATAGAAAATTTTGTTGACACGCTGCCGTTATCGGCGAAGTTATGCTCACACCTGTAGCAAAGGCGGGTGCAATATTAAAGTAGGTCCCGGCATTAGTACTAGTAATACTGGCGCCCGTCGTTATAGATGTCGTAAAATATTGTCCGATCTGCGCCATAGCAGAAGCGATAGGGGAACCAGATTGCGGTGTAACTGGAGGGCTGAGAGCATCTAGAGTGGACCGTCCTGTGAGTACATCAATCGGCGCCAATAAAATATTCGCGCCAAGCTGAGTACCTGTGCCCGTGTTTCGTAAAATAGAGATGCCAACTTTAATATTACTCAATTTAGTATCCACCAAATCATGCCAGACATTATTGGCAACAGTCCAGCGAGTCACAGGAGCAGAATTATAATAGTACCCAGATCCGGCTGGGACTGCAACAAAGTTTGCTGCTTTCTGAATCAAAACCCAATTTAAATAATTGCCATTGTATATGGGCATGCTACTGTTAGGAAAACTTGCAATAGGTGAATAAGCCATAGAATCTGCTGACAGACTTCTAGCTTGATAGTTTTGCGTAGCGTTAAAACAAACTTTGCCAGCGGTATAACCAAAAGAACTTATGGGGATCTGCATAGACTGCGCGCCCCCAGTAGTACAGGTCCCACCACCACTACATTTATAATATTGTATAAGAGCCTCCAAAGTCCCAGCATTCTTCCCACTACTAGGCATTCCGACTCCATACACGCCTATAGGTTTTGTCATATCCAGAGTTCCCGCACCCATATTAGCATTAACATAGGTAGTTATGTCGTTTGCGCTTGGACATGGCCCGTAAGTAACCGCAGAATCATAAGGTAGATAGGGTGTCATATCATACATAGATGTAGAGCTATCCAATAGAATCATTAAATTCGCTTGCGTAGTAGACTGCCCCAGCAAAGGCAATTGCGATAAAGTGCCAGGGGCAGCCAGAGCTAAACTGGATAATCCTAGGACAAGAGATCCCAGTAATAGATTCAAAATCTTATAGCCTCGTCTCATGGTTCTACCACCTCTGTTTTTTAAATCATAACTCCTGTTTAAGTATAGGCCAGAGTAAAAAAAGCGCAATTTTTGAGGTTCTCTTTCAAATTTTATCGTTTAGGACATACTTTTTAAACACCCTCTCCCCCAACCCCTCCCCCAGAATACTGGGGGAGGGGAGTATTGGGTTTCCTCGAACCGTACTGCAGAATACTGAGCAAGGAGAAAAAAACTTGCTTTTTCTGCCCTTTCGCGTCCATAATAGTGAATAGGGCCGTTATAAATCGGCCGTTCGGGTTTATTCTGTGTCTCGTTATTTTGGAGGGTATTATGCAAATCACATTTACAGGTCATCATTTAGACGTTACTCCCCCTTTAAAAGACTTTGCAATGAAAAAGTTAAATCGTTTAGAGCGACATTTCACCGATGTGATCCGTGTCAATCTTACCTTTAAAGTTGAAAACTTAGATCAAATCGCTGAAGCCACTGTGCATGTTCCGGGCGCGCAAGTTCACGCCAGTGAAAAGACGGATGATATGTACAGTGCCATAGATGGATTAATGGATAAGCTGATGCGACAATTGAAAGAGCATAAAGAAAAAGTGTAGGGCAATGACTTCTCCCGGAGAAAGTTGAAACTCCCCTCGCCCGGTACCCCGGGAGAGGGGAGTGTTGAGTTGGGCTTTAATTTTTCCCCGGACAATACTGCGGAATGCCAGGCGAGGGGAAATTAAAAATATCAGCCAGGAGAAATAAAAAAATCAATGCGCATTATTATTGTCACAGGTCGTTCAGGCTCAGGTAAAAGTATTACCCTGCATCTCTTGGAAGATCTAGGCTATTATTGCATTGATAATCTTCCCGCCAGTTTGTTACAAGCTTTAACTGATCATGTTCAAAAAACCTCTCAAAATATTGCCATTGGCATTGACGCTAGAAATCCCATCACTGATCTGGAAGGATTACAGCATTGGATTGAAAGCTTTAAAAAAGCTGGTTTTAGCTGTGAAATTTTATATTTAGACGCCAGTGACGATGTTTTAATTAAACGCTTTAACGAAACGCGTCGCCGTCATCCTTTGAGTTCCGAAAACCGATCCCTGCAAGAAGCCATCGCCTATGAGAAAAAACTATTAGACCCTCTAGCCCATTTAGCCGATTTAGTCATAGACACTTCTTTGCATTCCCAGCATCAATTACGAGATATTATTTCACATCGTATTGCGCCCAAGGGCATGCATTTATCACTCTTGATCCAATCATTTGGTTTTAAATTTGGCGTTCCAGTTGACAGCGATTTTGTATTTGATGTGCGTTTACTGCCTAATCCTTATTGGCACAGTGAATTACGCCCTTATTCCGGTTTAGATGAGCCTATTCAGACTTTCCTTTCGACAAAACCTGAAACCGAACCTCTACTATTAGACATTGAGCAGTTTTTATCGCATTGGCTGCCTAAATTCGAAAACAATAATCGCTCTTATATGACCATATCCATTGGCTGTACCGGTGGCCAACACCGCTCAGTGTACATCGCCAAAATGCTCTATGAACGTTTAAAACAAAAACACGGCACTGTTTTATTGCGCCATCGTGAAATGAGTTGAAAATAGCCTATTCGGCAAATTAGCCCTAATAGGCTATACTTACAGGGATGTACTGGTATCCTCTTCAAAAATTAGAGGTTAAGACGCATAAAGAATTTCGTAACCCTCTCCCCCAACCCCTCTCCCGGAGTACCGGGCGAGGGGAGCTTTCAATTACCCTGAGAGTTGAAAGGGATACATGTAGCGTACATTTTGTTCATCATTATAGGCTTAGAACTATGCGCAGCGAAACCATCGTCATCATCAATAAATTAGGGATCCACGCTCGCGCGGCGGCAAAGCTTGTGAATTTATCACATCGCTTCAGCAGCCAGATTGAAATCGAAAAAGAAAATACCAAAGTCAGCGCCAAAAGCATTATGGGCCTTATGATGCTGGCCGCCAGCCAAGGTTCCACATTGACCTTAATGATTGAAGGCGAAGATGAGAACGAAGCCTTCATCGCCATTCAAACGTTAATCGCCAATAAATTTGAAGAACTAGAATAGTCACTACTCGTGCCGCTTTTCCAGAAAAGCCCTTACCCTTTGACGAGATTTAGCTTCCTGCTATATACTGCTGTTTATCTTACTAAAATTTTTGGATTGCTATGAGAAGCCTCTTGAAACTCAGCCTAAGCCTGCCTTTTATCTGGGGCCTTGCTTTCGCCAATATTCCCAACATCGAGGATCAAACCTCGGCATTGAACACTATAGCCAGCAACACGGCTGTTTCCAATCCTCCAACGGCAGCGCCTCTGACTGAAGAACAAACTAAAATTGCCGCCATCATCCAACCTTGGATGAAACAAGCCGGCATCCCAGGTGTGGTGGTGGAAACCTATGCCAATGGCACACCCAATGCTTATTATTTTGGATATACGGGGCGTGATAAAACAACCCTGGTGAATGAAAATACCCTATTTGAAGTCGGTTCCATTACCAAAGTCTTTACTTCTTTGTTATTAGCCCAAGAAGTTTTAAAAAGAAATATGAACTTGAATGATCCTTCCGGCGAATATATTCCAGAATTGGAACAAAACAAACAAACCCCTTTTGATCGCATCACACTAAGGCATTTGGCCACACATACCGGCAGCCTACCTTACGATGAACCTTCAACCATCAAGACCCCGAGTCAAGCCCTGCGTTATTACAGCCAATGGCATTCCCCCTTTCGTGCAGGCCAGAATTGGGCTTATTCCAATGTGGGAATGGGTTTACTCGGTTATGCTTTGGAAAATGAAACTCATCAACCTTTGGACCAATTGTATCGTCAGAATATTTTACTGCCTCTGGGCATGGCACCGATTGGAACCCAAGTTCCCGCAGAATATCAAACGTATCGGGCCAAAGGCTATAATCGAAATGGCGATTTTATGCCGCCTCGTGAACAATGGGTCTTCCCTGCAGCGGGTGCTTTAAAAGCTTCCGGCAAAGATATGCAGAAATTTCTGAGTGCTTGCTTATGCGTACCGGGAACACCCCGCTTTATTGAAGATGCCATGCGTTTAACACAAACGCCTTTTGCCAGCACCGGTGATACCCAACAGGGCTTGGCTTGGGTGGTGATCCCTTTAGAGCGTTCAGGCGATACTTGGATTTTACCTAAGAGCAAGAGCTCTATAGGCCCTACTCCAGCGGTACAATTGAATAGTCTCAGCACTCGCTTTAATCCCAGAGCCGTGATTGAAAAAACCGGCACTATTGATGGTTTCCGTTCCTATATTGGCATTATTCCCATCGATCAGTCCGGGGTTGTTCTTTTGGCCAATCGTTATCCCCCCAGAGGCGATATTACACGTATTGGCCATAAGCTTTTATTAGCGGTGAATTAAAGAAGGCTCCCCTCGCCCGGTACTCTGGGGAGAGGGGTTGGGGAGAGGGCTTTAAACAGGCCGCCAAGAACGCTTGACAAAAATGGCCACTAAAACCAATTTAAGCGCTTCAGTGAAAATAAAAGGCATGATACCTAGGGTAACAGCGGCTTTAAGACCCACAAATAAACTGAGCACAGCAACACCACAAGCAAAAATCAACGCCGTTGCTGCTAAACTGGCCAGCCAAGCTGAAAGCCAATGTTGGGCGGCTCCTTTTTCAAATAAAAATCCTGCGCAATAGGCCGCAGGTAAAAATCCCAGTAAATAACCCGCTGTTGGGCCCATAAAAACTTGAGGTCCCGCTGAGAAATCAGCGAAAACGGGTAATCCACAAGCGCCAACAATCAAATATAAGCCTACACTTTGTACCGCCAAACGAGGCCCTAATAAAGCCGCTAAGAAAATCACCGTGGCAGATTGTAAGGTTAAAGGCACTGGCTGCCAAGGAATTGAACACTGCGAGGCCAAAGCCAAAACAGCGGTCCCTGTCAAAATCCACAAAGCGCTCTGCCAGAGGCTGCGGCTGTTACGCCCAGCATAACTTTGCCAAAATGAGGAATTGAGTGAATAGTTCATAGCGGATCTCCTAGGTTTACAGATGAGAAACATTATACGGCAGATTGATAAGCTCAGGCAATAAGGCCTCAGTCACCAATAAAGGTTGTTCTTTCCAATAGAAAATAGAACGCCTTGCCGCCAAGGGACTCGCTAATAGACTCGTTTGAGTCAATTCCCCTAAGGCCCACGCATAATCTGAACCGCTGGGTATAAAAGCAAATTCAAAATCGCTACGCTGCACTTCAGGATTATCGTATAACAGCGTATTGCCTATAAACTGAGAACCCAAGGCTTGGAAGTCTTCTGAAAATAGGGCCCAGGTTTGATCGGGGATCAGCACTCGCGCATAGCAGAGATCGATTTTAGGTTCTGTGATTCTAGAAATCAGGACCTCTCGCAAATGAACACTGCCCTTCAAAGATAAAGCCCTTGCCTCATCGGCAAAGGGCTGCTGGCGACTTTCTTGACGTTTTGAGATCGACACAGGGCCTATTTTGTCTTGAAAAGCTGCTACTAGGCGATCGGCTTTCATCAACCAATCCCTACGCGAATCTGTGTTATTCTCAAAGGCTGTTTTTGCATCAGTCCACATAAAACCCTCATTATCTGTGCTTTGTCGTATCCGCCCTTAAGGAGAGCTCATACACCCTCTTGCAATTCAAGGCGCGGCTCTCTACAATTCAAGTATCCATATCTCTATTAAAGACGCGCTATGACGATTAGTTTATTCGATTTATTTTCCATAGGCATCGGTCCTTCCAGTTCACATACCGTGGGCCCGATGCGCGCCGCCAAACGTTTCGCCGACCATTTGCGCGAGTCTACTCTAGCAAAAAACTGTGTTCGGGTGCAAATTGATTTATACGGTTCTTTAGCCCTCACCGGCAAAGGCCATGGCACGGATGGCGCAATATTAAATGGTCTGGAAGGCAAAACACCTGAAGACATCGTGCCAGAAGAGCTGGGGCCGCGAGCCTTGGCCATTGCCACAGAAAAAACCTTAGCATTGGCTGAGTTTAAACCCATCGCTTTTGAGGTAAAAAAAGATCTGCTGTTTCATTATGAAGAAACACTGCCCTTACATTCTAATGGCATGCGCTTTACGGCTTTTGGAGACGATGCCCGTATAATTCTTTGCGAAATTTATTATTCCATTGGTGGTGGATTTATTCTTTCTGAAGTAGAAATGCTAGAACCCATGGGAGAAAACGATACACAAAGCCAACCCTATCCTTTTTCAACGGCTGCCGAATTATTAGCACTCTGTCAAAAAAATCATTTAACGATTGCACAATTGATGCTGGCCAATGAAGCCGTTTTGCGTGATGAAGAAAGCGTAAAAGCGCGTTGTCTTACAATTGCAGAAACCATGAAACAATGCATTGAAGCCGGCGCCCATGCCAGTCAAACGCATTTACCCGGAAGCTTGAAAGTTCGACGCCGTGCCCCGGCCCTCTATCAAAAACTCATGCAGGAAGGACGCAAAGAAACTTTCACGGACATTTTAAATTGGCTCAATTTATACGCTCTGGCTGTCAATGAAGAAAATGCCGCCGGCGGACGTGTAGTCACGGCTCCCACCAATGGTGCGGCCGGCATTATTCCAGCAGTATTAAATTATTATCGTGAATTCTGCCCTGAATGCAGTGAACAAGGGATCATTGATTATATCCTCACCGCTGCGGCTATTGCGATCCTTTATAAAAAAGGCGCTTCGATTTCAGCGGCCGAAGTCGGTTGTCAGGGTGAGGTCGGTGTGGCCTGTTCTATGGCGGCGGGCGCTTTAACTGCTGTTCTAGGCGGAACGCTGGCGCAAATTGAAAATGCCGCTGAAATTGGCATGGAACATCATTTAGGTTTAACTTGCGATCCCATCGGCGGTTTAGTGCAAATCCCTTGCATAGAGCGTAATGCCATGGGCACTGTGCAAGCGGTCAATTCTGCCAAACTGGCTTTAATGGAAAATGGTGAACACACCGTTTCATTAGACACGGTGATTAAAACCATGTTACAAACAGGACGCGATATGCAAACGCGTTATAAAGAAACCTCGCAAGGTGGATTAGCTGTTAATTTACCGGAATGTTAAAATGGCAAGAATTAGAATTCTACAATACCCTGATCCCCGATTGAAGACTCTGGGCAAGAAAGTGGATTTAGTCGATGAGAAAGTAAAACAAATCATTGCCGATATGTTTGAAACACATTATAACACCGATAATTGTGCGGCTTTAGCGGCCACGCAATTGGATTTTCAAGATCCCTTAGCCATCACCGTTATCGATTTTTCACAGCATAAAAACGAACCCTTATGTTTGATCAATCCTGAGATCATCGATAGACAAGGTGAACAATTTGAAGCCGAAGGCTGCATGTCGGTTTATCCGGATCATATTCATGAACGCGTCAAACGTGCTGAACGGGTTGTGGTCAAAGCCTTAAATGAAAAAGGTGAAACGATTGAATTTTCCGCTGAAGGCTATATGGCCAAATGCCTACAACATGAAATCGATCATCTCAATGGCTTATTGTTTTTAGATCGCTTATCTTTGTTAAAACGAGAACTCATCCGCGAAAAAATTCGAAAATTGCTGAAACGTTGAATGATATATCTTCGCACCTGAAAATGCGAGATTTAAGATCATGAAAACAGCCTCTTCGTCATTGCGAGCGCTAGCGTGGCAATCCAGTGAATTGACTGCGGGATCGTGGGCAGTTCACTGGATTGCTTCACTCCGTTTGCAATCACGGATCTCGCATATTGGGGCATACCTTTACAATATCCTAAACCTCATAATTCTGTTTAATGAGTTTCAGCACTCTAGACTGGCTGCTAGCCCTCTTGTTCACGCAACCATTCAATAATCCCAGAAAAATCTTTCTCCCGCCCTCCGCTCTCACAGAAAGCCTGATACAAAGCCTTGGCCTGTTCGCCCATAGGCACGGCCACGTCGGCTTCTCCGGCCGCCTGTACCGCTAAATTTAAATCCTTCAGCATCATTTGTGCCATAAAACCGGGCTCGTAATTTCGATTGGCCGGAGTGTGAGGTAAAATTTCGGGTACTGGACAATATTGTGTCAATGACCAGCACTGCCCAGAGGCTTCTTTACCAATTTCAAAAAAAGCCTTGGCTTCCAAACCTAAACCTTTAGCCAAATTAAAGGCTTCGCAAACTCCAATCATTGAGATCCCTAAGAGCATATTATTGCAAATTTTAGCCATCTGCCCACAGCCTGCGGCACCGGCATGAAATATTTTTTTACCCATTTGATTCAAGATGGGCTGAGCTTTTAAAAAGGCTTGCTGGCTTCCTCCGACCATAAAGGTTAGAGTAGCGGCAGCAGCACTGGCCGTTCCTCCCGACACCGGCGCATCCACACAAAGCCCTCCTTTAGCCGCCACAGCCGCATGCACGGCTTGTGCGGTTTCCACATCGATGGTCGAACATTCTAAATAAAATAAAGGCTTTTCTGCTCGCGCCAAGATCCCCTGCTCGCCTAAATACACTTCACGCACTTGTTGGCCTTGGGGCAACATCGAAATCACAGTGTCTACATCCTGCAAGACTTCAGATAAGCTCTGGGCGACTTCGGCCCCTTGTGCTTTTAAGGGATCGGTGTGTGTAGGACTAATATCGTAAACGATCAACTGATGTCCCGCTTTTAAAAGATTAGCCGCCATCGGCCCACCCATATGCCCTACACCGATAAATCCTATTTTAGACATCTGATTCACTCCTGTTCTGTCAACTACTCATGCTTTTTTCCAGAAAAGTCCATATTTGGCGCATCTTACACGCAAAATTCATCAAAAAAATGCTCATTAACGCTTCTGTTAATTCCGCTTTTTTCGCTACATTTTGCGTGTAACCTGCATCCAAATCTGAACTTTGTCGTACTCGCCCTAGGGAGGGAGTAGTAATTCCAAATGTTCAATCATCAATTGTATATTGCGCCGATTCTGATATTCATTCACATCTAAACGATACACCGCACGCACGCGTTTAGCACGATGATTGGGCCAAAGCTCGGGATCAATATTAAAATAAATAGCGTCTAATACTCTATGGCTATCGGGAAAACCCAATTGTAATTTTAAATGTTTACTGCCCACCACTCGTTGTTCAAAGACATCAAATTCACCATCAAAGCTCGGCTCAGGAAAAGCTTGTCCCCAGGGGCCTGCCTCTCGCAATTCTGTGGCCATGGCTAAAGTATAATGCTCTAATTCCAATTCGCCATCGCTGTAGAATACGCCTTGTAAATCATCCGCCGTTAATAATTTCGAAATCGTTTCAGCAAAGGCCTGTGTGAATCCTTTTAACTGTTCGGCGTGCAAAGTTAAACCCGCGGCCATGGCATGCCCACCAAATTTTAAAATCATGTCTGGATTTTGTTTAGCGATGAGATCCAAGACATCGCGAATATTCACCCCTTTGACTGAACGCGCTGAACCTTTTAAAATTCCCAGCTCAGATCCGGCAAAAGCAATCACCGGTCGATGGTATTCTTCTTTAACACGCGAAGCTAAAATACCAATCACGCCTTGATGCCAAGAAGGATCGTAAACGCAGAGCCCTGCAGGAACCGTTTCAATTTTCCCTAAATGCAAATCTTTCAAGATCTTAAACGCCTGCTGCTGCATATCTTCGCCGATTTGTTTGCGTTCTTCATTTAAAGCAGACAATTCTGCCGCCATTATTCTCGCAGGGCCAATATCCTTAGCGAGTAAACATTCAATCCCCAAGGACATATCATCTAAGCGGCCCGCTGCATTTAACCGCGGCCCTATGGCAAAACCCAGATCGCTGGCCACCAATTGATGCACATTACGACCCGAAGCTTCAATCAAGGCACGAATGCCCGGGCGCATGCAGCCTAAGCGCATCCGTTTTAAACCTTGATGCACTAAAATTCGATTATTCTGATCCAAAGGCACTACATCGGCCACCGTGCCCAAAGCCACTAAATCTAAGGCATCGGCAAGATTGGGTTCTTCAATGCCTTGCTGTGTAAACCAGCCCTCTTGACGCAAACGCGCGCGCAAGGCCATCAACAGATAAAAAGCAACGCCCACGCCAGCCAAAGATTTACTGGGGAAAGAACATCCGGGTTGATTGGGATTAATAATCACTTCAGCGCTCGGCAAAGTATCGGCCGCTAAATGATGATCGGTCACCATCACTTTCATGCCTAAAGCTTGGGCCTTGGCCACACCTTCATGACTGGAAATACCATTGTCTACTGTAATAATCCAATCGGGGTTCTGTGTTTTTGCCACTGCTACAATTTCAGGGGTCAAACCATAACCGTATTCAAAACGATTGGGAACCAGATACTGAACATGCTGCAAACCAAAAGCACGCAACATCGACACCAATAAGGCTGCACTGGTAGCACCATCCGCATCAAAATCACCGATGACTAAGACGCGCGCCTGCTGGCTTAAAATTTCAGATAAAATCTGTGTTGCACGATCAATGTTTAATAGCTTTTCATAAGAAATCAGATGCTTAAACTCATTGTCCAATTGTGATAAAGCTTTCACACCCCGCGCGCGATAAATTCGTTCTAATACCGGCGGTAATTGCGCTGATAAGGTCTGAATATCGATCTTTCGACGAACGATCTTGGCCATCGTCT
>VFKP01000023.1 GCA_009885495.1 Gammaproteobacteria bacterium
CATACTGAGCATGCCCGACAAATGGGTTGGATCCGGAATGAATAAGCTTTAGGCTTAAATCTTTTTTAGCTAAATAGCTGCTGACACGAGCTTGCCGGAAGGACACCTTGATTCTTCATTTCTTCTTGAGTATTTTCTGATAAAAAATCTTCTACTTTTAAAAAAATAACTTTATAGAGTAATTCCTTGATTATTTGGATATCTTTATCACGGAAATTTTCAAGCTCTCCATTAAAATACCTTAATACAGCAATATCACTAACGCTCAGTTTCTTGGCAGATTTTACGCGCTCAGCTAATGAGTCAGATCTTATCTTTGGCATTGTATTAACCTTTATGTTATTCCATTACAGCACGCTAATTTTTTTAATTTCTTCTACTGCCGCTTTCCCCAACACAAAATCCGTGATCTTCTGCATTGGCTCTCTCAACCGTTCCACATTCGCCACAATATAGCCCGCGGTCACATCTCCACCATCAGCATGATTAAGTAATCGTTTTAAAGCGTAGGCTGGGATATCCAATGATTCAGCTACAGTAGCAAAGGTTCTGCGTAAATCATGTATGCAGAAACAAATATCGCTAGTTTCTTTAATGGCTGCAATGGCATACCGAAAGTTAGTAATAATTCGCCCTTTAGCATCTGCAAAAACATAGTCAGACATCGCCACGGATTTACGACGTTGGAAAAGGCTGAAGATAAAATCAGACATGGGTAAAGTGTGATCTTTATGGTTTTTAGGCTCGCGAATTATAAACGTTTTTTGCTCTAAATCGACATCGGCCCAGCATAGCTTAAGCGCCTCTTCTTTTCTAAGGCCTGTTAGCAATACCAGCAAGAAGTAATCTCGAAAATCAACCTTAGGCAAAGTTTGTACTGCTTTTAACCAAGCCCCTAGCTCATGCGCTTTTATCACCGTTTGCCTGCGATCGACCCTAAACCACGCTTTGGTTTGCGATAGCTTTTCAACTGGGTTCACCTCTATAAGCGATTTACCATCTTCGCTTTGGTACTGTGCTATCGCAAAATTGAACAAGGCGCGCAAATAGCGCATGGCTAGATTAGCTCTAGCTTTACTTCTGCCCTCACCATGCGACTTATGGCGATTAACTACCATATCGGGGGTGATTCTATTAAGCGGTTTGTCTAACCAATCCAGGCAGACCTCATGCATTGCCTTCATCATATCTTTCACAGTCGTAGGCTTAAGCTCTTTTCTAATGGAAAAATAATCTTCCAGTACATTTTTTAAAGTTTTAAGCTCAACCTTCTTTTTTACCTTTTCACGCCTTGGATCTACCCCTTCGGCGATTTGCCCTAAAATCTTAGCAGCTTGTTTTCGAGCCTGCTCAATGGTCATTTCAGGGAATCGCCCTAGGATGATACGCTGAGGAACACTATTAACCCGCTTTTGCACAAAAAAAGTCTTTGCCGTGGTGCTAACTCTCAG
>VFKP01000063.1 GCA_009885495.1 Gammaproteobacteria bacterium
TCTTTGAAAAAAATATGCCCGCTCATTTCTCCAGCCAATAAAGCTTTTTCTTCACGCATTAAAGCCTTAATCAGAGAATGTCCGGTCTTACCCATGATAGGTCGACCACCCTGTTTTAAAATCACTTCTTTTAACAAATGTGAACATTTCACATCATAGACAATCGCAGCGTTAGGATGACGTGTTAATACATCCCGCGCTAAAAGCATCAGCAAACGATCGGCATAAATCATTTCACCCTGACTGTTGACTACACCCAAGCGATCGCCATCGCCATCAAACCCTAAGCCCAGATCGGCGGCATGTTCTTTGACAGCGGCCATTAAATCCATGACATTTTTAGGTTGTGTGGGATCAGGAGCATGATTGGGAAAGTGGCCATCCAGCTCCGTGTGCAATTCAATGACTTCACAACCCAAACGACGCAATAATTGCGGTGCCACTAAAGCAGGCACGGCATTGGCGCAATCGACCACAATTTTTAAAGGCCGCGCTAGAACGCATTGACTGGCAATACGATCTAAATAAGCCGGTACAAAATTTTCATGCAAAACTTTACGCTCAATGTTCACGCTGCTCGTCATTTGCTGTGTTGCTAAATACAGATCTTGAATTTCTTCTGGCGTTAAGTTTTGCCCTTGTAACACCATTTTTAGCCCATTGTAGCCCGCAGGATTATGACTGGCGGTTAACATCACGCCGGTCTTAGTTTTTCCAGTGGCCGTTGCAAAATATAAAATAGGAGTCGGGACTTGGCCAATATCAATGACTTCTAAATCAGCTTCTAAAAGACCACGGCATAAGGCAGGATACAATTCGGGAGCGCTTAATCGTGCGTCACAGGCTGTAAAAACATGAGTTTCACCGCGGGCACGGGCCATCGCCGCAAAGGCTCTGGCGATGCGATACACCACAGCAGCGCTTAATTCACTGGGCGCTAAACCACGAATATCATAATGACGAAAAATATGCGCTGGGATCAAGCTCATAGAATTTAATTGCCTTCTGCCGAATTTATTAAAATTTGAGTGCTTTTGGCTTGGCCTAGGGAAATAGCGCCCCAGACTCTTTCATGAACATAAAAGATCCCTATTTTTAATAAAAATTCAGAAAGGCCAATGTATAAAGCAGTGCTCATTTTACCGGTGAATAAATAGCTGATCCCCATGGTAGTCAGCGTTCCAAATATTCGCCAGCTGACGGCTTTTAATAAACAACGAACATGAGATCCTGCTGACATTTAAACTCCTCCTGTAACGAGATCCTGATGGCCAAACACTGGGCTTAAATCTTTTCGCAGCACTAAATAACCCGCGTCGACCAAGAGTTTGACGATGGCACACACCGATTCTTCAATAGACGTTTGAGCAGTATCAATCACTAAATCTGCGGTTTTCGGAACTTCATAAGGTGCGGAAATACCGGTGAAATTTTCCATCTTACCCGCGCGCGCATTGGCATACAAACCTTTAGGATCGCGAGCTTCACAGACTTCTAAAGAAGTGGCCACATAAATTTCGAAATAACCGCCTTTGGCAGAAATCTTTTTTCGGATCTCTTGGCGTATTTTGTCATAAGGCGCTATCGCCGCGCATAGAGCAATACCCCCTAAGTCGGTGATCAAGGAGGCGACATAACCAACACGACGAATATTGGTATTGCGATCTTCTTCGCTGAATCCCAATTCACTGGCCAATTCACGGCGGACAATATCACCATCCAATAAAACGATTTTATGCTCGCTGGTTTCCATCAAGCGTGCTTGCAAGGCTTGCGCAATAGTGCTTTTGCCAGCGCCGGATAAACCGGTAAAAAATATGGTAGCACCCTGATCTTTTTTCAATTGATAACTGCGATGCAATTCAGCAACCACATCGGGATAAGAAAACCAATCGGGAATAGGCTCGCTGTTCATCAGGGCTTTTCGAACTTGAGTGCCGGAAATAGAAAGAGCCGTTTCATTCGGTTTGATTTCAGTTTCCACAGCATAAGCACGACGTTCTTTGATGTATTTCATTTCCGGAAAGCCTAAGATCTGTAAACCGATTTCTTTAGCATGCGATTCCGTCAGCTCTCTGGCCGCTTGCATTTCATAAAAAGGTTTGCCCTGACTATCATTGCCAGGCCCTGCATGATCACGACCCACAATAAAATGCGTGCAGCCGTAGTTTTTACGAATAAGAGCATGCCATAAGGCTTCTTTAGGACCAGCCATTCGCATCGCTAAAGGTAACAAACTTAAAAGCACACGCCCAGCAGGATAATGCGGCAATACCTTTTGATAACAGCGCACACGAGTATAATGATCAATATCGCCTGGTTTAGTCATGCCCACCACCGGATGCAATAATAAATGACCACCCACCTCATCTAAGGCACGGCGAGTCATTTCCACATGGGCGCGATGCAAGGGATTTCGTGTTTGGAAACCCACCACGGTATCCCAGCCTTGAGCAGCAAAGTATTCTTTGAGTTGTGCGGGTGTATGGCGTAAAGCTTCAAAATCATAATGCTTAGGTAAATCGATCGCGGTAATTTGGCCGGCAATATAATAAGCCCCCGCTTGATGGAAGAGATAATCCACGCCCGGATGCAAAATATCTTCCGTGCCAAATACCGCTAGGGCTTCGGCTCTTTTATCTGGACACCAAATATCACTGATCTTAAGATGCGCCAGTAAGGTATTGTCCTCACCATGCAGGCTGATGGTCTCTCCCAATTCTAAGGTTTCAGCGAAAGCCTGGCCCATGTCTAAGGTGATGGGGATCGGCCAAAGCTCACCCGTACTCAAACGGCAATCACTCAAGACGCTTTCATAATCCTCTTGCGTCAAAAAGCCCTTGAGAGGCGCAAAACCGCCTATAGACAGCAATTCTAAATCACAGATCTGCCGGGGAGTTAATAACCATTTTTTCATGTTTTAAAGCCTTTATTTTTTTATGCGTATAATGCTTGCCGATGCTCTCTTGGGGGATAGGATATCATATGTGCATTTTGTTTTCAATGATGGCCTTTGGCAGTAGCTTTTATGCTCGTATTTGTGATAAGATGGGCGCTATTATATACAGGGGAGGCGGCTAATGTCATCAATGCAGAATATTTTAGTGACTGGATCGGCAGGATTTATTGGCAGTCATTTTGTCGAGTATATGCTTTCTATAGACCCCAATAGCCGGATCTGTAGCTATGATAGCTTAACTTATGCGGGTACACTCAATAATTTAGAGTCTGTCCAAAATAATCCGCGCCATACCTTTGTTCAAGGTGATATTAGAGATCCACAACAGGTTGCTTCAATACTGCGAAAACACCAGATAGACACCATTGTGCACTTTGCGGCAGAATCTCATGTCGATAATTCGATTGATTCCCCTGCTATTTTTTTTGAAACCAATGTCATGGGTACTCTAAATCTATTACAGCAAGCAAAAGAATATTGGATGAATAAAGACCAAAGATTCAATGAAAATTGCCTTTTTCATCATGTTTCTACAGATGAAGTGTATGGTTCGTTAACCGCCGAGGCTGAGCCTTTTACTGAAACAACGCCTTATGAACCGAATTCACCTTATGCCGCATCAAAAGCCAGCTCTAACCATATAGTGCGCGCCTATGGTAATACTTTTGGACTGCCGATCACTATATCCAATTGTTCAAATAATTATGGGCCACGCCAACATGCAGAAAAACTGATCCCAACTGTGATCCGCTGTTGTTTACAGCAAAAACCGATCCCTATCTATGGAAGTGGTCGTAATGAACGTGACTGGCTCTATGTCACTGACCACTGTCAAGCTATACATAAAATATTACAACATCGACTCTTGGGTAACGTTTACAATATTGGTGGCGGTTATGCCGTCGATAACTTGACCTTAGTTAAAGCCATTTGCCAGATTATGGACGATCATTTTCCAGACTATGCTCCACACGAAAATCTCATCCATTTTGTCACCGACCGCAAAGGACATGATTTTCGTTATGCGATCAATAATACAAAAATCTATCGCGACCTTTCTTGGCAACCTCAAACAGATCCTTTGCTAGGATTGAAAAAAACCGTTGAATACTATGTTAATCAAAAAGAAACCAACCTATGCTAAATGCTTCTTTACTCTCACAAAGTCCTGAATGGCCATTATTACAACAACATGCCACAGAAATTCGCCAACACTCTTTGAGTGATATTGTGTCACAGGCAACTTCAGAAACTCAGCTGCATCTGAATGTCGCCAATATTCATTGCGATTTCAGTAAAAACTATATTACTCCAAAAACTTTGACTTTGTTAGAAAGTTTATGCCAAACACGTGCTGCCATGAAATACTTTCAAAGTATGGAGCGGGGTGATATTGTCAATCTTTCGGAGAGAAAACAAGCTCTGCACATGGCACTGCGTCATCCCAACCATCCTACATTGTCTATTCAAAAGACTGTAGAAGACATTTTACAAAAAATGAAGCATTTAACACGCGCAATCCATGCTCAACATGAATATTCTTCGATTCAACATATTGTGACTTTAGGCATTGGTGGCTCCAGTACAGGAGTAAAATTATTAACAGAAAGCCTAGACAAATATCATGTGGGCAATCTATCTTTTCATTTCATTGCAAATCTTGATCCTTTTGAACTCAATCGCATTTTAGAAGAAATAACTGTTGAAACTAGCTTATTCATCGTTTCTTCAAAATCTTTTGATACAGAAGAAACGCAGGCCAATTTTTCGAGCTTATGTCAGGCCTTAAACCTTGATCTAGAGTCCATACAAAATCGATGCATCGCTATTACGACTCATCAAGAAAAAGCTCTGTCTTATGGCTTTAGTGAAAAGCATATCTTGCCTATTCCCGATTGGGTTGGAGGCCGTTTCTCTATATGGTCGAGTATCGGATTTCCACTGATGTTGGCGATCGGAATAGAAAATTTCGAAAACTTTTTGTCGGGTGCTCGTCTCATGGATAAGCATTGCTTAGAAGCGGATTTTTTACAAAACCCAGCCTTGTTGCTTGCAGCACTTGATTGCTGGTATATCAATTTTTTACACGCCCATAGCCGCGCACTCATTATTTACAGCAGTCAACTCCCGGGACTCATTAATTACTTACAACAACTGATTATGGAAAGTAACGGAAAGTCTTCGTCTATAACGGGCATTCCCTTAGACTATCATACAGGCCCTATCATTTGGGGAGGCATCGGTACTAATAGCCAGCATACCTTTCAACAACTGTTAATGCAAGGAACTTATCTTGTTCCCGTGGATATTATTCTACCGCGGACAACGGATACTATTTTTAAAGAGCAACATTCTCAATTAGTGCGACATGGATTAGCTCAATCTCAAGCGCTCGCTTTTGCAGAGAGTAGTAAAGGGCAACCGCATCATTTATTTTCGTTCGACACCATATGTCCGAGCACCTTGGGCTCTCTATTGGCGCTCTATGAGCATAGAACCGTCATCACAGCAGCTTTGTGGGGTATAAACCCCTTCGATCAACCCGGAGTATCGTTGGTGAAACGATTGCTCAAAAGTGGAGAAATTTTCTCATGAAAGGTATTATTTTAGCAGGCGGAAGCGGCACAAGGCTTTACCCCTTAACTTTAGCCATCAGTAAACAACTGTTACCCGTATACGACAAACCCATGATTTATTATCCTCTTTCAACTTTAATGCTGGCGGGGATCCGCGATATCTTGATCATATCGACACCACGCGATTTACCTCAATACAAAGCACTTCTCGGCGATGGTTCTCAATGGGGCATCAAATTTTCATATTTAGAACAACCTGCACCAGAAGGTTTGGCACAAGCATTTATTCTCGGCAAAAATTTTATTGCTGATGATAATGTCGCTTTAATTTTAGGAGATAATCTTTTTCACGGTGCGCATTTAGTTCCCACCTTGCAAGCTGCCAGTCGAAATATTTCAGGTGCAAAAATATTTGCTTACTATGTAACGCAACCTGAACGATATGGGGTTGTCGAATTCAACGCAGAAGAAAAAGCCATCTCAATAGAAGAAAAACCTAAAAATCCAAAATCAAATTTTGCCGTGACAGGACTGTATTTCTATGATAATAAAGTCATTGATTATGCTCATAAGATTAAGCCTTCTGCTAGAGGCGAATTAGAAATCACTGATATCAACGATTTATATTTAAAAGCAGGAACATTACAAGTTGAAATTTTAGGCCGTGGAACGGCTTGGCTGGATACAGGTACGCATACTTCTTTGCTGCAAGCGGCACATTTTATTGAGACGATAGAATCTCGCCAAGGTTTAAAAGTAGGTTGTCCTGAAGAAGTGGCTTGGTCACAGGCTTACATTGACGATCAACAACTTATGAAACTCGCTGAAAGTTTAAAAAATACGAATTATTCAGAATATTTACTGTCTGTACTCAAACATCCTATATCGAAGAATAAAATAACCACCAAAGAACTTCAAGCAGAGGATATGCTAGCATGATCTCTGGATATAAACTCATTGAAATCCCCAGTTTCATCGATGAGCGAGGAGGGCTATCATTCGTTGAATGCGGGCAACTGCTACCTTTTGCAGTTCGTCGCGTTTATTGGCTTTATGATTTTAAAAAAGCGCGTGGTGGGCATGCTCACAAGAAATTGCAGCAATTTATTTTTTGCACTCATGGAAACATCGATATTCTATTGGATAATGGCCGTGACCATAACTGCATTACTCTCAATTCTCCAAATCAAGGTTTATATATCTATGAACCGCTTTGGCGCGAAATGTCTCGTTTCGAAAACGACCCCCAACTGGTTGTGCTGGCGTCTAATCTCTATCAAGAGGAAGATTATATCAACTCATATGAGGATTTTAAACAATGGAAGTCTCATTCCTAAACTTAAAAAAAGCTTATACTGAATTAAAGCCCGAATTGGATCAGTTATGGCAAGATCTGCATGCTGACAGTTCCTATATTTTAGGCGCTCGCCTAGAAAATTTCGAACGTGAATTTTCCAAGTATTTAGGCGTAAAACATGTTATTGGCGTGGCCAATGGGCTTGATGCTTTAACTTTGAGTCTACAAGCTTTAGACATAGGCGTGGGTCACGAAGTCATCGTCCCCGCGCATACCTTTATCGCTTCTTGGCTGGCCATTTCAGAAACTGGCGCAATACCTGTTCCTGTCGAAGTCGATCTCAGAACTTATCTTTTGGATCCATCCAAAATTGAATCTGCAATAACAGAAAATACTCGTGCCATTATGCCCGTTCATCTTTATGGACGTCTTTGCGACATGTCTAAAATATCCGCATTAGCACAAAATTATCATCTAAGAGTAATTGAAGATGCTGCTCAAGCTCACGGCAGCTTTGGTTCAATCCCTCATAAAAAAGCGGGCTCGTTTGGCGATGCTGCTACGTTTAGCTTTTATCCTGGGAAAAATTTGGGTTGTTTCGGTGATGGAGGCTGCGTAGCGACTAATGATGATGAAACAGCTCAAAAATTAAAGTTACTGCGTAACTATGGTAGTAAAATTCGTTATGAGCATGAAGTCATTGGAAAAAATAGCCGTTTAGATGAATTACAAGCCGGAGTACTGTCTATAAAATTAAAACATCTAGACGAATGGAATGATCGACGGAAAGCAATTGCCAAAATTTATTTGCAGACACTCCAGGGCGTGGGTGATTTGGTTTTGCCAGAGGATACTCCAGGCCATGTTTGGCATATTTTCCCTGTATTAAGCGCTCACAGAGATGCTTTAAAAAAATTTTTAGCGACAGAAGGCATTGGAACTATCATTCATTATCCAAAACCCATCCATCATCAAGAGGCTTATAAACATATACATCCTAATGGATTGCGCTTCGCAAATACCGATAAAATTTGCGCTACCGTTTTAAGCTTACCCATGGGACCACATTTGGAAATTGAAGAAGCTCTATTTTGCGTACAAACCATAAAAAAATTCTTTGAATAACTGAGAGAAACTCATGTATAAGAAATTAACATTTTCAAAATGTAAACATAAACTCAAATCGCTGTACAAAAAGCAAGTGTTAGCCAACTTTCTAAATTGGTTCGCGATGCGTTCACTGAATTTGTATTCTAAATTTGCTTCTCGTTTAATTTTACAGGCATGGACGTTAGATCCCAGCAGAGAAGTCTTCAGGAAGAATTTAACTGATTTAAATCTAAAGAATACCAGAATTAACGTTAAAAAGAAGAGGTTTCAGCTTTGTACAATTGATGAAATATACCAGCAAGCCACAGAGGAAATCATATTTTTTGATACCCCTAAAACTGTTACCTTATCTAAACCAAAAGTCTTTAACACTCATTTTACAGTGACCGATAATTATATTTGTACCGCTATTTTACCGGACACTTATTTGGCCAAAATAAAAAATGCTCTGCTTTTCGCAGGCACAGACTTAATTGTTGTCGGCCATCTAGCCATCTACGATGAAATGAAAAAAGATGAACTAAAACAGTTTGCCATAAAATCCCCTGTTATTTCGACTATCCATAAAGATGAAGTAACCGTTAATATGCCTAAAGTCACTCGACAAATTAAAACAGGAATTCATTTAACGAAAGATCATTCCATGAATTATTTCCATTGGTTAGTGGAATGCCTCCCCAAATTAAGCTTAATTTCTGATTTAAGTGCTGATATTCCTTTGCTGGTAGATGATTTTTTACCGCAGCAATTTTATGATGCCTTAGACTATTTAAACACTCAAAAACGAGAAATAATAAGAATAGGAAGGGATCATAGTTATAAAGTTAAAGAGCTGTATTATCCTTCTCGTTTATCGATCATTCATGACAATTATGGTACCCCTGTCTATGATAAAGATGTCATTTATTCAGCCGAAGGCATCCATTTTGTAAGAGAGTCTATTTTAACCGCCACCAATAACAGCGGCCTTGAACCCAGTCGAAAAATATTTATTTCAAGGAAGAATTCTAGCTACAGGCAACTGCTGAACTCTGTGGAAGTAGAGAATCTTTTAGTTTCTAGAGGATTTGAAATCGTTTTTCCAGAAAATCTCTCTTTCTTATCCCAAATAAGAATATTCTCGCAGGCCAAAATGATAATAGGGCAAAGTGGTGCAGGCATGACTAATTTTATATTTGCACCCAAAACAGCTAAAATATTAATGATGCTAAGTGATGCTCCTGGAAGTAATCTACAGCTATTTAATGCGTTGGCGGAAGCTGTAGGGATTAAGTTAGAATATATCATGGGCAAAACAGCTACAGTGTTAAAGAAATATGGGCCTCATAGTGACTTTCATGTAGATATTGACTTATTGGCAGCCTATTTAGACAAAGAAATGCTGTAACGATGAGTAATCAAAATCTCCCTTTAGTATCAATTGCTATCATTACGTATAATAGTGCTAATTTTATTGCTAAAGCCATAGACAGCGCGCTCGCTCAAGATTATCCCTTCATTGAAATCATCATTTCTGATGATGCCTCAATAGACACTACTGTGAGAATCATAGAAACTTATATAGACCGATATCCAGAAAAAATTAAATTATTGCTTCTAAATACGAATGTAGGCATTACAAAAAATTGGTTTAACTGTCTGGCTCATTGCAAAGGTCAATATATTACAGGCCTTGCGGGAGATGATACAATGCTCTCCAATAAAATATCCCTTCAGGTACGCCTTATGGAAAGTGATCCTGATATAACCCTATGTTACAGCGATGCTTTAGTGGTCAACACATCCACACAAAAACCGCTTTATCGCTTAAGCGATAAAGCCCCCAATAAATCAGGTGGCATTAAAACCGCACTTTCTGATTCCATATATTATTCTCCTACCTTAATGTTTCGTAGACAATTTTTACCGCCTGAAAACATATATTTCAATATTCAACATGCGACTGATTTGGCTTTTCACAAAGAAGTCATGATACTCTCTGCACCAAATGGAAAAATACAATACCTTCCACAAGTGTTGTATATATATAATAAGCATAAGTCTAACTTAACAGTGATCACAAAGAGCCATTATAAGGAACATATTGAAGCCATTCGGCTTCTTCAAAATAAATACCCTGAATATAAAACTGATTTAGATACCTCTATTTCCGATTTCTGCTGTGTTGCTTTTTTTAAAACACTGCATGAATTGGAGCTGAAGCAAACCCTATATTTTTTATTTTCAGGCTTAAAAGCAAGCAAAGGTAATATTTTAAAATTTTTAAGACCTACCATTTGGGCTCTGCGATTTTATTATAGATTAGCTCGAAGTAAGAATATAGAATCAAGCACAGATGAAGGATAAAGATATCACACGATAGAAAAAATATATTTAATTTATAATCAAATAAATAGCTCTGAGTATTGACAAAAATACCTTTATATGTAAAATTAGCAATGCTCAGGCTAGTTTTACATACTCTAAATTTTTGAACAAAGGATATACATGATAGAATATAAAGAAAAAGTCGCGCTTTTTTTCGTGTACTTTTTTATAGCCTTGTGTATTGGTATTTTTGTTCGAGATGTATCTGCGCAACCCAATTTGTTCTTGACTTTAACCAACGCTATGACGCTATATGGGCCAAGCGATCCAGGGTCTTTTGCTACTGCAGGTCTGGATATTCATAATTATGGATGGTTAACAGATCAACATCGATGGATCTTTGATCTATGGCCCCCTGGTTTTATGATGTTAGAGGGATATATACTCGATATCTTTGGCATCAATTCGCCTTTTATTTTAATTTTAATTGTGCTTAATTCACTGCTCATTGCTTTATTGTTTCTGGTATTTAGAGAATGCTTGAGCTGGGTAATTCCCGAAAAAATTTCATCCTTATTGGTTTTGCTACCGTTTGTTTTCTCATTAACACGATTTTGGTTATTGGAACCGGGAGCAATAGTATATGGAGAAGCATTTTCAGTCGTATTTCTTTTAACCGCTATTTTTATGTTACAAATCGCAGCAAAAGAATACTCATGGAAAAAAGCTGTAATTGCAGGTTTAATGCTGGCACTTTCTGCCTATTTTAGATCGCAATTTGAGTTAATTATCTCAGTCATTACCGTGATATTCCTATTGATAGTAATGTCTATTTTCTCTATCAAGACCCTTGGTAAAAAATACACCTTAAATAAAAATGAACTTATTAAGCAACTTAAAATAATAGCCCTATTTTTGCTTGCCGCACATTTGGCTATGCTTCCCTGGAGAATTCATAATTCCACTCTCTCCTGGGTTAAAACAGCGAAACTCTATTATTACGATGCAGGACTAACAAATACTCAGCTTCTAGAAAGGGGTGCTGGATGGCTTGTAGAGGGTGGTGTGAATGCGGCTTGTATTGTGGATCCGAGCTATTGTGGCAAGAAAAATGGACTAGAATTCTATAAAGTATTCGCGCGACATCCTATAAAGTGGCTTCGCTTCAAATTTAATATTGTGGGGAAATTCTGGTTTTCGTCTATACAAAGCTATTCTGGTGGAAGGACTAGCCTTTCACCTATGGATATCGTCGTAAATTGGTTTTTCTTGATCCTCTTATTCATTACTTTCCCTTTATTATGCTTGATACGCCGCGCTCCGAACGCTTTAATTATTTCTTGGGTAACCATTTCATTTTATTCTTGCTTCTTAGTTATTTTTACATTTGTCAGTTTTGAATATCGATATTTTTATGCAGTAAAAATATTCTCGCTGTTTAGTGTGTTACAACTTATATGCATTGCTTGGAATGGTGTTAAAAGAAATACATCTCCAAGGAATTCAAAGGATCAAGAAGACTGAAGAAAATAGCGTTGAATGTTAAGAATAATGTCCGGAAAAAGGTTGGCACATCAGACTTATGAACATCGTTAATCCATCTTATTCCACACTCGTTCTTCTCACTGGCCCTCCACGCAGTGGAACTACTTGGCTTAATCGAGAGATTTGTAATGGAAATCATGTTTTTAATTTTCTTCCGGAATGTAGTCTGCTGACAAAACAAATTGAATTATTCAGCACAATATTACATTATACTGATCCACAAAGATTTTCCGCTTATTTTTCTAATACACAGAACCTCGTTTCTTATTATCAAGACAATATAATGAGAATGATTGATTTAATTGTCAAGATCAATAAAAATCAAGGTGATGGCATTCTCGTTCTCAAAGATCCTGAACTCTCTTTATATCTAGGTGAACTTATACCGTTACTTCCAAAACATAAACTCATTGTGCTAATACGCGATCCAAGAGATGTATTAGCATCAATGAAAAATGTAGTCATTCGAAAGCAACAGATTTGGAATGTCGAAGATATTTCAAATCAAATATTTAAGTATTATTACCATATCGATCAACATATAGAGCAAGCCAGCCCAAACACTTTGTTCGTGCGCTATGAAGACCTGGTGGTTCAGGGCCTAGAAAAAGTTCATCAATTCCTACAGCAGGAGAATGATACAAATCTAAAGCAAACCAACTACGAATCAATACAAGAGAAAATAAATAGTGCGGACCCTTTCTTTTCAGAGTTATACTTTCAACCCACTACTCAAGAAAAAATAGGAACGTACAAAAATATATTGACAGAAACAGAACTCAATGATATCGAAAAAGTATATTCTGGCGTCATTCAACGCTGGGGTTATTAACACTGATGATAGTCGTACTATAAGTACTTTAAAATTGTAAGGAGGATTTATCACTAATATCTCAAAATCAATCCCACAAACCGAACTACGCGTAGAAGAAACGGCGTACAAATTATATATTTCGACCGGAAAAAAGATAGGGGATCTGCCGCTGGCTTTAGGTCTTTGTATAGCGAACACTTCTTATAGTATAAGGGTGTTTAATCAGGAGGCAACAAAAGAGCTTTGTTAAGGATAAATGATTTGTCTCGGGGTAAATTTGAGGTTGATGCTTTATTTTGAAGGATGATAATTATTTTTTAGGGGGAAAAAGTAAAATGAGATAAAAAATCAGGTGTATTGGAAGGCAGTTTTAAAAAAGGAGCTGTTTTGCTCAGAGAAAATGCTGTGCATTTATTTTTCGATCAAATTAGGTAGCGACTATTCATTGCAACATAACTGTAATTTTGCTATACTAATCAGCTCGTAGACTTAAAACTGGTTTTATAGCTCAAACAAGCAAAGCATTTGGAATATTAATTGTGCAAAAAATAAACGATTTAAGGTCTAAAATAGCAAAACACCAAGACCTCATTAGAACGGCAACTGAACGCGTGATTGCCAGTGGTCACTTTATTTTAGGCCCAGAACTCAATCATTTTGAAGAGCTGTTTGCCACTTATTTAGGGGTAAATCATTGTGTTGGGGTCGCCAATGGTACCGATGCCATTGAAATAGCCCTCAAAGCTCTAGATGTGAAAGCAGGTGATCTTGTGGCCACTGTAGCCAATGCCGGCATGTATGCCTCTATCGCTATTCTGGCCCTTGGCGCGCAACCCCTTTTTATGGATGTTTCACTGGAAACTAAAAACACCACTCTTTCAGAAGTTAAATCAGCGATAAAAGCAGGGGCTAACGCTATCATCGTGACTCATCTATATGGATTGGCTATCCCCGAAATTCTTGAGATTGCACAATATTGCGCCGAACAAAAAATCCCCTTATTAGAAGATTGTGCTCAAGCCCATGGCGCAACAATACACGCTCGCAGAGTGGGTGGTTTTGGTAATGCAGCCAGTTTTAGTTTTTATCCCACCAAAAATCTTGGCGCATTGGGTGACGCGGGTGCTGTAGTCACAAATAATGCTTCAACAGCTGCAAAAGTAAAATTATTGCGTCAATATGGCTGGACAGAAAAGTATAGAGTAGAAACTTTGGCTGGGCGCAATAGTCGCCTTGACGAAATACAGGCAGCCATTCTCTCAGAGTTATTGCCCCATCTTGATGAAGATAATGCTAGACGGCGTGAAATCGCACAAAGTTATACTTCAAATTTTCACAGCAATGAGCTTATTCCTGCTTTGGACGCAGGTTCAGACTATGTGGCACATCTGTATGTGATACGCACCCAGCATCGAGAAGCTCTGCAAGCACATCTGTTCAAGAATAATATTTTATCCGATATCCATTACCCTATTCCAGACTACGCTCAACCGGTATTCAAAAACCGTTTTGAACATATCAATTTAAAAAGCACTGAGCAATTAGCCCGTGAAATTTTGACACTGCCCTGCTATCCTGAAATGACGGATGCCGAAATCGAACATGTGATTCGTTCCATTAATAGTTTCACATTATGAAATACTCTCTTATTGTTCCCCTCTATAAAAATGAAGCTTCTATTCCTGAGTTACTGAAAGCCCTTACCCATCTAAACAAAAAATTAAATCAGGAATTGGAGCTGGTGTTCGTTGTCGACGGCAGCCCCGATCAATCCTATGCGATCTTGGCCAAAGCACTGAATGATTTACCCTTTTCCGCGCAATTGTTAGCACATTCTAGAAATTTCGGCGCTTTTGCCGCTATTCGTACTGGCCTCATAGCTGCCAAAGGAGAATACTACGCCATTATGGCCGCGGATTTACAAGAACCTCTCGAACTCATCAAAACTTTTTTCACATCGTTGAATGATCGCTCTTGTGATGTTGTTATCGGAACACGCATCGCTCGAGAAGATCCTTTTCTATCACGCTTAAGTTCAAATATTTTTTGGAGCTTATATAAACATTTCATTGTCGCTGATATGCCCAAAGGCGGAGTGGATGTGTTTGGATGCAATCGCCAATTTCGAGATCAACTCATTCTGCTTGAAGAATCTCGTTCTTCTTTAATTGCTTTAATCTTTTGGCTAGGCTTTCGCCGTAAGTTGGTGGGCTATGAACGTCAAAAACGGCAAATAGGCAAATCGTCTTGGACTTTAAATAAAAAAATAGAATATATGATGGACAGCATTTTTGCCTTTACCGATTATCCAATCAAACTGTTAACTCGAGTAGGCGCTATAGGCTCTTTCCTCTCTGTTGCCTTAGGTCTTGTTGTTTTATTAGCACGACTTTCTGGAAAAATAGCAATTCCTGGATATACGACTACAACCATTCTGGTTCTGATCTTAGGTGCGTTTAACTTATTCGGTTTGGGTTTAGTAGGCACTTACGCATGGAGAGCCTATGAAAACAGCAAACGTCGGCCTCTTAGTATTATCGCCCTTCAATTTTCAAATGAGAAATTTTAAATGACCACCACTGCTTACATACATCAAACGGCGGATGTGCAATCAACGTCTATCGGCACGGGCACATCGATATGGCAATTTGTAGTTGTTCTTGCAGGCGCGAAGATTGGAGATAATGTCAATATCTGTTCTCATTGTTTTATTGAGAATGAAGTGATTATTGGAGATCGCGTTACCATTAAATCCGGAGTACAACTTTGGGATGGCCTTCGTGTAGATGATGATGTTTTTATCGGTCCCAATGTTACATTCACCAATGATAAATTCCCCAGATCTAAAATACGCCCTTCTAAATTTCTAGAAACTCATATTCATCAAGGTGCTTCCATTGGCGGCGGTGCGGTTATTTTACCTGGACTTTCTGTTGGTAGAGGAGCGATGGTAGGAGCAGGTGCAGTGGTCACACAATCTGTTCCTCCTTATGCCATTGCCATTGGTTCTCCAGCCAAAATTATCGGTTATGTAGAAACCAATGACCCTTCTAATAAAGCCACACCAGAGTTTCGCGCTACTTTTCCAACGCATAAAAAATCCAGTTTACTGGGTGTTGGAAAAGTATCATTACATCCTTTAGATTTAATTGCTGATATGAGAGGAGATTTATCTTTTGCTGAATTTCCAAAGGATATTCCCTTTTCTCCTAAACGCTATTTTGTTATCTTTAATGTTCCCACCGAGAAAACCAGAGGGGAACATGCGCATCGCATTTGTCAACAATTTTTAGTTTGTATCAAAGGCAGCTGTTCCGTGGTGGTAGATGATGGTGAATGTCGAGCTGAAGTTTTACTTCAATCTCCTCATGAAGGGATCTATATTCCTCCTCTCATTTGGGGAATTGAATATAAATATTCAGCAGATGCTGTTTTGTTGGCATTTGCTTCTGATTATTATGATGCGGATGATTATATTCGCGACTACTCTGATTTTTTACGTTGCGTTAAAGAACAGAGCTCTAAATGAAAAAAATACTTTCCAATCCTAAAGTACCGAGATGGCTACGATTTTTATTAGGCGGCGGAATAAATACCCTATTTACTTATAGTCTTTATTTGAGTCTCAATTTCATTCTCCCTTACCAAGTTTCTTATTTATTAGCTTATAGTCTAGGGATCCTATTTTCCTATTGGTTTAATGCTAGAATCGTTTTTCATACTCCTTTATCCTGGGCTAGACTTTCCACTTACCCTTCCATTTACCTGATACAATACGCTTTTTCGGCTGTTTCAATAGAAGTGCTGGTAAAACTATTTGATATTCATAAAAATTTAGCGCCCCTGATCACCCTTGTTTTGTTTATTCCGGTCACTTATTTCCTAAATAAATTTATACTGACCGTAAGATTAAAAGAATAAAGATATCATTTAATCACCTCAATATCTTTTCAGGAGTGCTTATGCCTTCAAAATCAACCGCACAAACCGAACTACAACATCCTACTGCTCTGGTCTCACCCAAGGCAAGATTAGGAAACAATGTCAAAATAGGCCCTTATACTATTATTCAGGACAACAGCAATTCTCGCTAAAAAAGACCTTTATTTTTTTAGCGGGAATTGCTGTTGGAAGAGACTCCCGATTGCCTCTCCCCCCCTCCGCATGCTATAATCTTGCCCAACTTAGCACCAAAAACCCCTAACATCGAGGCTTTTTTGACCAGTATATCGGCCACCCAAACCGCTCCTCCCTTGAAGCTTAAAACGGCTGTGGATGATTTACGCCAAGGGTTTTTATCCTGGCGTATTTGGTTGGCCTTAGGCTATCAGGATATTCGCCTGCGTTATCGCCGCTCGCAATTGGGGCCTTTTTGGATCACCCTCAGCACTGCGATTATGATTTACAGCATGGGTTTTGTATACGCAAAACTATTTAAAGTCGATCTTTCATCCTATTATCCCTATTTAGCCGCAGGCCTGGTGGTCTGGACTTTTATCTCTTCTCTAATCTTGGAGTCTACCGAAACCTTTATCGAAAATTCGGGGTTTATCCGCCAAACTTCGCTACCCTTCTCCATCTATATTTTACGGCTGTTAACCCGTAATTTTATCATTTTATTGCACAATATTTTGCCGGTATTGCCCATCCTCATTTATTATAAAATAACGCCTTCTTTCTTGAGTCTGGCCTATCTTATTTTTGGCTTTGTCTTATTATTGCTGATTGCCTACAGCTATGGTCTCCTCTTGGCCATCATGGGCAGCCGTTTTCGTGATATCAAACCCATCATTGCCAGTGTCGTGCAAATTTGTTTTCTATTAACGCCTATCCTCTGGCAGCATAAAATGCTCTCTGAAAGAATGCAACACTGGACTGTATTCAATCCTTTCTATCAATTGGTGGAATTATTACGGGCCCCTTTCTTGGGCCAAGTTCCCGCGCCCTCTACTATCCTATATTGCTTATGCTTAGCTGGCTTTGGCTTAGGCTTAATGCTGATCGTGCTTGCTAAAAGCCGTCATCGTATTGCGTTTTGGGTGTAGCCGATGTCAAAAATTCAATTGTCTAAAGTCACCCTCGATTTTCCCATTTATGGCGCCAATACGCGTTCATTGAAAAAAAGCCTAGTCTCTTTGATGACCGGTGGCGCCATCCGTGCTGAAGACAATCGCATTACTTTTATTCGAGCCTTAGAAGAGGTGTCTTTTGAATTGTCTTCGGGCGATACCTTAGGTTTAATAGGGCATAACGGTGCTGGTAAAAGCACTTTGCTGCGCGTGCTCTCTAAAATTTATACGCCGGCGATTGGGGACATTAAAATTAAAGGTCGGATCTCTTCTTTATTGGATCTCGGTTTAGGGATCGACAGTGAATCCACAGGCTTTGAAAACATTTATTTAAGCGGCCTTTTGCGCGGCTTATCGCGCAAAGACATCGATGCTAAAAAAGACGATATTGCCGAGTTCAGTGAACTCGGCGATTATTTAGCCATGCCCGTTCGCACTTATTCAAGTGGTATGCAATTGCGATTGGCCTTTAGCATCGCCACTTGTTTTTCTCCCGAGATTTTATTATTAGATGAAGTCATGGGTGTAGGCGATGCTTCTTTTGTTGAAAAATCAAAACAGCGCATGAGCGAACTGGTTGCACAATCCGATATCGTTGTTTTTTCATCTCATTCTGTGGAACTCATTCGAAAATTTTGCACTAAAGCCTTATGGCTGGAAAAAGGGCATGTAAAATTATTAGGCCCCGTCGATACCGTTCTTGCCGCTTATGATAAAGCCAATGGCATTAAGCCGGCGGCAACTCGAGCCAAACCTGCCAGCGATCATGTCTAAAAAAGTTGAATTAAAACAAATTGCCTTGCATGCCTTAGAACCCGGTCGTTTTCAACCGCGTAGACATTTCGATGCCGAGGCACTGTCTGAATTAGCGCAATCTATTCGCGAAATGGGTGGGCTCTTGCAACCGATTGTGGTGCGTCCTATAGATGCCCATCGTTATGAAATCATTGCCGGTGAACGCCGTTGGCGCGCCTGCCAAGAAGTGGGGCTTTCCACAGTGGCTTGCCTGGTAGGTGATTATGATGATGCACAAGCCTTGCAAGCGGCCATCGTTGAAAATATTAATCGCAGCAATTTAAACATCATTGAAGAAGCGACAGCCTATTTACGTTTGCAAACGGAATTTTTCTGCACTCATGATGAGATTGCCGCCATGGTCGGGAAATCACGCGCAGCCATCACCAATCTCTTGCGTTTATTAAAATTAGACCCTCGTGTGCAAGCTCATTTAATTGAAAGCCGTTTAACAGAAGGGCATGGAAAACTATTGGCGGGCTTAGCTTATGAACAGCAATATCGTCTCGCTGAAGAATGCATTCAAAAAGATTTAAGCGTACGGCAATTGGAAACTTTAACGCGCACAGCCTTACAACACAAACCGGCCTCGCCTAAAGATCCTAATATTGCGCATTTAGAAAATAATATTTCTGAACAAATAGGCTCTCCAGTAGCCGTAGAATATGATGAACAAGGGCGTGGGCTCTTGCGCATTCAATTTCAAAATTTAGAGATTCTAGAAGGGATCTTAGAGCGTATGGGTGTGGCACCGGGATCGTCTTAAGATCCGTTTCAAAAGTTATAATTTTATACTAACTTATGATTTAAATTTAGACATTTAATTGTTTTTTATTTAAATATCAATCATCCAAAACCATTTTAAGTTTATTAAGCGCTGTTTCTCTTGCTGCTTTGCCCATCCTTTGTATGTTCATTACCTTCCAAAGAATACCCGGCAACTTAGATAAACCGTGTCCTTCCGGCAAGCTCGTGTCAGCAGCTATTTAGCTAAAAAAGATTTAAGCCTAAAGCTTATTCATTCCGGATCCAACCCATTTGTCGGGCA
>VFKP01000107.1 GCA_009885495.1 Gammaproteobacteria bacterium
CCGCCCGGAACCCCGCGCCACGCGGGCCTCTTCAAGAAAAAAGCCACCTTCGCAGGTGGCTTTGAAATGGTTGGCGGAGTGGACGGGACTCGAACCCGCGACCCCCGGCGTGACAGGCCGGTATTCTAACCAACTGAACTACCACTCCGCAAAAACAATCTCTTGGTGGGTGCTGAGGGGTTCGAACCCGCGACCCTCGCCGTGTAAAGGCGATGCTCTACCAACTGAGCTAAGCACCCTGCACTCACCGTTTGGTGAAGAGCCCTGCTTTGGCGTCACCCAAAGACAAGAGGCGCTATTTATATCAAGTATAAAGCCTGCCGTCAAGAGCTTGGCGCTTATTTTTTGAAGTTTTTGCTTGACCTTGAAAATTGGACTGCTTTTCCAGAAAATTGCGGTTTATTGTACAAGGATAAACCCTGCTTATTCAGCGAATAAGCAGGGCTGATTTTAAGTTTTAGGTGTATTTTGCGGAATATCTGGCCTATAGCAAATTTCGATACAATCAGCCAAAACAAGCCTAGCCTCTGGCGTCTTACAGGTAAAAAGAGCCTCCAAAAAATAGTTTAATAGAGAATCAGCTCTAGCGAGACCGTTGCTAATCCATTTTAATTCCTTTAATGATTGTTCTAGCCTCTGTGCCTCAGCCATTTCTGCCAGTAGCTCTTTTGTAAGCGGAGTTTGGTTCCAAAAATCAGGAGTATAGGAGGAATGAGAGGCGTTAGTTTTCTCAAGATCAGTGATTTTTTTATGTAATAACAACTGAATAGTATAGAGCCGATCGGATCCTTTCTGAATTTTTGCAACATTCACCACGCTTTTGGGATTAAGCGCGAGCTCCATTGGCTCATCAATCAATTGGGCTTCTCCTTGATGGTATTGTAGAAGAAGATGATAAGGGGTCTGATTCTCTTTATTGCGGATATTGACATCTGCCCCTAAAAGACATAATTTCTGTATTAAATCGTTGTCGGTACGCATTTTCACAGCCAGATGCAAGGCAGTGTCTCCTTGCGCATTTTGCGTATTAATGAACTTCTTCAAGTAATCCGGGATTTTTGCTACTAATTGGTTCAATAATGTTCCCATTGCATGAGTCACGAGGTAATGTAAGGCCGTATTTCCATTTTCACTGCATTCGCTGAGATCAATTTCTTGGCCACTATTCATAATCGCCAGAACTTTATCTTCATCGCAATCCCTGCACGCTTTTAAAAACTCCGACATTTCTTTCTGTGGCACTGCCATTTTCATATTCCTCGCTAAATTTTAAACTATTTAAGTCAAGAATTGTACACTTTTTATCTTAAGGTAATCTTAAATTCTCGCAAAAACCCTGGATTTTTTGCAAGAAATATGCTTTAATAGCGCGAATTCATTCTGATAGGGCCTGATCTCATGGACCTTAGCTCAAAAAGCAAACAATCCACTTTCACGCTTAGATTAATCTTCATCATTGTAATGTTAAGTGAAATCAGCTATCAGATGGTTTTGCCCTTGCTACCCCAACTCATCCAGCAATTAAGCCCCCAATTACCCCATTTTATAGCCTCGCCGCAAAGCCTCTATAGTTTACTCATGTCCAGTTTTACCCTCACGGTGCTGTTAACAGCCCCTGTGCTGGGCTATGCCTCTGATCGCTTGGGCCGTAAAAAAATTCTCTGCCTCACCTTGTTTTCGATGTTGGCCAGTTATGTCTTGATGATCTATGCCTATTCAGGTGCGCATTTAGGTTTATTTCTACTGGCGCGCATGTTAGGCGGAGTGGCCATGAGCAGCACCGTGGTTGCGCAGGCCATCTTAACCGATATCGCGGATGAAAAAGCCCGCGCCCGGCAATTTGGCCTCATCGGTTTAGCCTTAACTTTGGCCATGGTCGTAGGCCCCTTTTTAAGCGATACTCTAGCCAATACCCCAGCGCTGTCCATATTTCAAACCAATACACCCTTTTATTTTTGCGGCCTTTTGGCTTTTTTATGTTTGGCCCTGATTATCCTTTTATTTAAGAATAGCAATCAACCGAATCAACACACTCGGCCTACCTTGTCCCAAAATCACGCTTCTTTGGGCAAAGCCCTGCCCTATTTATGGCTATATTTTTTATTAGAATTGTCCTGGAGCTTTTATTTTCACGCTACTTTGTTAAAATTACTGCCCATTGAAGCCGAAAATATCCACGCCAACACCGTATTTTTAATTTTTTTAGGGTTGTTTATGTCTTTAAGCCTAACGGTCCTGTTTCGCTTCCTCGAAAAACGTTTAAATTTGTCCGCGCTGATTTTCTGGGGTTCCTCGCTGATGATCCTCTCTTCGTTCTTAATTCTCTTAAGTCATAGCCTAGTTCTGATTTGTCTGAGTTCCTTACCCATGATCATCGGTGTGGCTTTGGTCTATTGTTCGAGCCTGGCCTTACTCACCAGTGAAACAGGCCAGCTCAAAGGAGGCCTGGTCTTAGGGCTTAGCTTAAGCATTATGGCGCTGGCTTGGACACTCTCCGGCGCCAGCGTGGGCTTTCTAGTGTCCATCACACCTATTTACCCTTATTTAATCGCCGCTTCTTTGATGATTTTAGTGCTACCGAGTTATTCAAAGAAATGGTATACTCTGCCTTATAGTCAATCATAAGGATAATCCCACAATGCCGCTGACCTCCCCCTTGCCCGCTTCACCTCTTTTTTATTGCGTTTCACACCCCTTGTTAGCCCATAAATTGTCTTTGCTACGTGACAAAACCACGGTTTCAAAGATTTTTAGAGAATTGGTGGCAGAGATCACACTGCTTATCGCCTATGAAGCCACTCAGGATCTAGCGCTGACAGAAGTGACTGTCTCCACGCCTTTGGAAACGATTTCAACCCCCACATTAAAAGATAAATATCCGGTGATCGTGCCGATTTTACGTGCGGGTCTGGGTATGACAGAAAGTTTTTTACAATTGATCCCTGAAGCGCGCGTGGGACATGTCGGTCTTTATCGTGATGAAGAAACTCTACAACCCATGCAATATTATTTTAAGATCCCACACAATAGCCAAGACAGCGCTTATTTTGTCTGCGATCCGATGCTGGCCACTGGCGGCTCCACCGCAAAAGCCATTGAACTGTTAAAAGAACGGGGTATCCATCGTATTACCTTGGTCTGCCTCGTGGCTTCTCCAGAAGGAGTGGCCGTGGTCAGCCAAGCACATCCCGATGTTAAAATTTACGCCGCCAGTTTAGATAGAGAACTTAATGAGCAGGGCTATATTTTACCGGGCTTAGGCGATGCAGGAGATCGTTTGTTTGGAACGAAATAATCAAGGCTTTATCCGGCTGGAAATGATACTCGGTTTTATTCTTGTGCTGAGTCTCTTAGGCCTGGTTACCCCTTTATATTTGCAGCATCGGCATAAGGTCAATTACAGCCAATTGATTGAAATCGTTTCAGACTATAAAGCAGGCGTGATTTTATGTTATCAAACTACACATAGCTTAAAGGATTGTGATGGTGGGCAAAACGGCGTACCCCCCAATATTTTAAATGGCTCATCCATTCAATGGCTGCTTGTCAGCAAAGGCATCATTTATCTTTTTCCCAAAAACATCAATGCCTTTACCACCTTGGGCGATTATCTTATACTCACACCCAATCCTCAGGCACAAAGCCAAACTTTAAGTTGGACCTTTTCAGGGGCTGCGCTTAGAAAGGCTTATGTGCATAATTGAATTTAAGAAGTAGATATGGCATTACCTCAAGATTGTTTACAAAAATTTATCCTCAATGAACGCCATATCCGCGGGCAATGGATCTGTTTGAATCGCTCTTATCGCGCCATTCAAGCCATTCACCCTTATCCTATGAATGTGGCAATGTTGATTGGCGAAGCCTTGGCGGCTACCGCTTTAATTTCGGGCAGCTTAAAATATCAGGGACGCACCACCTTGCAGATCCAAGGCACAGGCCCTCTGCAATTATTGCTGGCGCAATGCAGTGATGATTTTCATCTGCGAGGATTGGCGCGATGGGATGAAAAGGCTGAATTAAAAACTCTAACCCAACCTTTTAAAAATGCGCAATGCTTGGTGAGTATCAGCCAAGCCGCCAGTAAAGAAACTTATGATAGCATCATTGCCTTAGATGAAAACGATCTAGCGCAATGCTTAAAAAAACATTTTGAACAATCCGAGCAATTGCCTTCTTATTTTTGTTTTGCCTCCACTCACGATACCATTGTGGGATTTATGCTGCAAACCTTGCCCAGCGAAACCCGTAATCCAGAAGACTGGCAACATGTGGAATGCTTAACTGAAACTTTAACTCAATATGAATTGCTGAATTTAGATCCTTTAACTTTAGTACACCGCTTATTTCATGAAGAAGATCTGCTTTGGTTTAATGCTGAAGAAGTCCAGTTTAAATGTTCTTGCTCTAAAACAAAAAGTGAAAAAGCTTTAGTGACTTTTGGTGAGACTGAATGTTTAGAGATCTTAATGACTAATCTAGCACTGGTCGTTCACTGTGATTTTTGCAATCAGAGTTATGAATTTGATAAAATTGATGTACATCGTATTTTTCATGGGAGCACAGGCCCTGCGGCCCCGACTCATCATTAAGAAAGAGTGCGCAAACACCCATTTTGACTGTTCTGGAAAAAGGCTGGCATAATGACTCCTTACCTTCTAATTTACATTGAGTTGAATGATGATTACCTTATACGAATATAATGGGATGAACGAAAAATTAACCGCCGATTTGCGTCAGTTAATCGACTGTTGCCGTGCTGTCGACCATTACGAACCTATTATTTATTGGGAAGTTTTACACAATACTCGTAGCATGCCAGGGGATTATGTTTTATATCAAGAAAACAGCATGGTGGGATACCTCAGCAGCTTTTATTTTGAAGAAGATAAAATTGAAATTTCTTTCGCCATCCACCCTGATTTTAGAAATCAAAGTTTATTTGAAGATCTCTTGGAATATGCCTTACAAGCTGTGCAAACCATTCATTATGATTCTATTTTAATTTCCATCCATGATAAAGATCGGCCATTACAGGGGTCTTTAAGCCGTTTAGGCGCACAATCCGTCTATAAAGAATATAATCTCATTCGCACTCTGACCACTCCTGAAATCATCGATGAAGCTGCCGCCATCGAGCTCCTGCGTGCTAGCGATTCCGCTGCGGCAGAACAATTAGGCAAAATTCACCACGATTGTTTTAATTCCGATTTGGAATTAATGACCTTGCGTTTTTCAAATACCTTGGAAATGCCCAATCGTCGTTCTTATTTTGCCATGCATCAAGGCGAGATTATCGGCGCCTTACATTCGCGCGTAGATAACACCGGAGCATTATTTTTACACGATATCAGCATTAACCCAGAAAAACGAGGCCGTGGTTTTGGCTTAGCATTGATCCGCTTAGCCATCAATTTGTTTATGAACGAAGGACAAACCGTTTTTAATCTTACCGTAGCCAGTAATCAATCTCGGGCTTTATCACTTTATCAACGCTGCCATTTCGAGATCCAAGACATCTATCAATTCTGGGCCTTAGATAAAAAATTCACCTTTCCACCACATTACAGTCTACCGCCGAAACGGCATTAAGCGATTCTTTTGTCATTTCGAGGGGCACAGCTTTGCTGCAATCCAGTCAAAAACCAACAGTTCCGTGGTATATACCCAAGATCTTTCAAAATGCTAAGTTTCTAACATCTGAAAATTATCATTAATTCGCTGGTCTAGGCTGCCTCCAATAGACGGCAAAATAGTA
>VFKP01000062.1 GCA_009885495.1 Gammaproteobacteria bacterium
GCTCAGCTGGATAGAGTACCTGGCTACGAACCAGGCGGTCGGGAGTTCGAATCTCTCCGGGCGCGCCAATCACTCAATTGCAACAAAATTTGTAACTATTCTCCCCCTAATGGAGGGTACGACAAAGCACAGATTTGGATGCAGGTTATTCACTATGAGAATTGATACATTAAACCAGCCGATGCTGTGACCACACACCAACTGAATTCTATACCAACATGATGCCAGACCATATCATCATACACTTGTGGAAAAGGCAATACAGGCGTATGTGCTGCGATGGGCGCCATCCGCTCGTCATAGCCTGAAATCAAACCTAGGCGATAGCCAACAGTATTGTTGAAATTATCGGAAGGGTATTGAGAAGCCCAAATCCGTTGAATACCGCCGACAAAGGCGCGATCGTCAAAGGAATTCATCAGAGTTCCAGCGAAAAAGCCATGATAAGTTCCAGCAACTAAATTATTATTCCAGCGATCGTCGCGACTGCCAGGTTCAAAATGATAGGTGACCATACCTAAATAAATAGCTGGAGGAGCGGCTGTTCCCCATAATTTTGAAGCGAAACTATGGGATTCTTCGGGTTCAGTGCTAGAAGCTCCAAGATTAAGCCCTGCCAGGGGCTGTTCATTGGGAGCAGTTTGCAGTGTGACCGCGGGATCTGCCCAGCAGGGGGTTAAAACATTTAAAGCCAGCATGAGCAAGCCTAATTTAGAATAAAGACCTTCTATTTTCATTTTTTAGTCCTATGATTATTGTATTCAGCAAGGATATATCCGCTAAAGTAACTACAGGCCAAGAGCCTCAATACAATGCAGGCCTGCTTTTTGTATTCAAATTGATATAGCTTATACTTCAAAATTAAGGAGAAGGGCTAGTATACAGCAGTATTAAAAAAAGTCAATTTACAATAGAATCGTGGTCTATAGCTTTGGGCATCGTAGGTGCAGGATAATTGCTAAGACAGGCCCCTCCTGAGCAGTGTTTTACTGGGTGAGGGGCGTGGGAGGTTCTTAAACCTTAAGAAAAGGCATGATTATTTCTCATCATCCCAACTCAAAGTGCCGCCGGTTTGGTATTCGATGACTCGGGTTTCGAAGAAATTCTTTTCTTTTCTGAGATCTAAAACTTCACTCATCCAAGGGAAAGGATTTTGTGCTCCTGGATATTCTTCGGCTAAACCAATTTGTGCTAAACGACGATTGGCGATGAAATGCAAATACTCTTTAAACATTTCGGCATTCATGCCCAGAATGCCGCGAGGCATGGTATCTACTGCATATTGATGCTCTAAGCTCACACCTTCTTTGACCATGGTGATGATTTCTTTTTGGAATTCGCTGGTCCACAAATGAGGATTTTCAATTTTAATTTGGTTAATGACATCCACACCGAAATTTAAATGCATGGATTCATCCCGTAAAATATATTGAAATTGTTCAGAGGTGCCCACCATTTTATTGCGTCGGCCCATAGAGAGGATTTGAGTAAAGCCCACATAGAAGAAGATACCTTCAAAGATTACATA
This sequence comes from Gammaproteobacteria bacterium, assembly GCA_009885495.1. Classification (GTDB taxonomy): domain Bacteria; phylum Pseudomonadota; class Gammaproteobacteria; order UBA1113; family UBA1113; genus VFKP01. Next base: position 1,529 of record VFKP01000062.1, read on the forward strand.
GAAAGCGATCAGATCGCGCAATAAACGCTGATCCGCCGCAAGCGTGCCCGTGCTGAAAGTAGGATCGCCTAAACTTTGAGTGTATTTCAAAGCCCAAACGGATTTACGTGCCACACTGGGGATTTCTCTATACATATTAAAGACCGCAGCCTCGTCTAAGCCTAGGCTTTCAATGATGTATTGATACGCATGAGTATGCAAGGCTTCTTCGAAGGCTTGGCGCAATAGATATTGGCGACATTCTGGATTGGTGATGTGTCGATACACGGCTAACACCAAATTATTGGCCACCAGAGAATCGGCTGTAGAGAAGAAGCCCATATTGCGTAGGATCATCAAGCGTTCATCTTCAGTTAATCCATTGGGATCTTTCCATAAGGCCAAATCCGCCGACATATTAATTTCCTGCGGCATCCAATGATTGGCGCAAGCATCTAAATATTTTTTCCAAGCCCATTCATATTTAAAGGGCACCAATTGATTGAGATCAGCGCGACAGTTGATAATTTGTTTATCATCCACTTGAATGCGTGTAGCACCCATTTCAATTTGTTCAAGGCCCGTTAGCCCCTGATGTGATTCTTTTGGCATGGTGTTTTGTCTCATTTCTGCAAAGTTCATTTTTGATCTTCCTTTTGCTCTGTCTTGATTGAATCAATACAGGGCGTATCATTTCATTTAAATTTATTGACAAGCTTCACAATCGGGATCATCGATCGAGCAAGCTTGAGGCGCTGTATTGTCTAATTTCACAGCATTTAAAACGCTGTCTTCGACGGTTGATTTTTCGGCATTAGTTGCGCCCATCGAACGTAAATAATACGTGGTTTTAAGTCCCGATGTCCAGGCCAAACGATACAGTTCATCTAATTTTTTACCGGAAGGGGCTGCCATATACAAATTCAAAGATTGCGATTGATCCAACCATTTTTGACGTCTGGCGCCCGCCAGTACTAAAGCGCTGGCATCAATTTCAAAAGCATTGGCATAGCGTTTCTTCAAATATTCAGGAATGCGTGCAATCGATTGAACGCTACCGTTAAAGTATTTGAGATCCGTGACCATCACATTATCCCAGAGGTTTAAAGCCTTTAAATCCTGAACTAAATAAGGATTGACCACCGTAAACTCGCCGGAGAGATTGGATTTAACATAAAGATTTTGATACGTAGGCTCTATCGATTGGCTGACGCCTACGATGTTAGAGATCGTGGCAGTAGGGGCAATAGCCATGACATTAGAATTTCTCATGCCTTGTTGTTTAACTTTTTCTCGCAAGCTATCCCAATCTAAAGTTTGGCTGCGATCCATCGTTAAATACTGTGCACCGCGTGCTTGAGACAATAATTCAATAGAATCGATCGGCAAAATACCCTGAGACCATAAAGAACCGGCGAAACTTTCATAAGCTCCTCGTTCTTTGGCCAAATCAGAAGACGCGCTGATGGCAAAATAGCTGATCATTTCCATAGAACGATCGGCAAAGGTTAAAGTTTCATCGGAATCATAGTCTAAACCTAATTGATATAGAGCATCTTGGAAACCCATCAAACCTAAACCGACAGGACGATGACGCATATTGGCACGTTTGGCCTGCGGGACTGGATAATAGTTAAGATCGATCACATTATCTAACATACGCAGGGCTGTGTTAACCGTTTTTTTCAAATGAGCAATATCGATTTGTCCGTCGCGAATATGGGCCGGCAAATTAATGCTTCCCAAATTACAGACCGCAATTTCATCCACAGAAGTGTTTAAAGTGATCTCTGTGCACAGATTAGAACTGTGGACTACACCGACATGCTGCTGTGGCGAACGAATATTGCAAGGATCTTTAAACGTGATCCAAGGATGGCCTGTTTCAAATAGCAGGGAAAGCATTTTGCGCCATAGCGTTTTAGCAGAGACCGTTTCAAAGTTTTGCATTAATCCTTGACGAGCTTTTTCTTCATAAGCCAAATAGGCTTTTTCGAAGGCTGGGCCATAGAGCTCATGCAAATCAGGCGTTTCATCAGGAGAAAATAAAGTAAAGGGTTGATCATTAACCACACGTTTCATAAACAAATCTGGTACCCAATTCGCCGTATTCATATCATGCGTACGGCGACGTTCGTCCCCTGTGTTTTTACGCAATTCTAGAAATTCTTTAATGTCTTTATGGAAAGTTTCCAAATAAGCACAGCCTGCGCCCTTGCGTTTACCGCCTTGATTCACCGCTACCATACTGTAATTGGCCACGACCATAAAAGGCACCACACCCTGAGATTTACCATTGGTGCCCTTGATATAGGAACCCATGGCGCGCACGGGTGTCCAATCATTACCAAGCCCTCCGGCAAATTTAGACATTAAAGCATTGTCTTTGATGGCGCCATAAATGTGATCGAGATCATCCGGAATAGTCGACAAATAGCAGCTGGACAGCTGTGAGCGCACCGTACCTGAATTAAAGAGGGTTGGCGTGGAACTCATATAATCGAAAGAAGACAATAACAGATAAAATTCAATGGCACGTTCATTTTTATTGGCCTCGTTCAAAGCCAAACCCATGGCCACGCGCATGAAGAACGCCTGGGGCAATTCATAGCGAATGCCATTGGCGTGTAGGAAATAGCGATCGTATAGAGTTTGTAAGCCTAAATAAGTAAACTGTTGATCACGATTGGCAATCAATGCTTGGCCTAAGCGCTCTAAATCGAAATTCTTCAACTGTGGATCCAAACGTTCTAAATCAATGCCTTTCAAGATATAAGCTTTAAAATAACGGGCATAGGCTTTACTCATTTCTTCAGTTGATAAATGAGAAGTTAATTCTAGAAAAGTCAAAGCCTCATTTTGCAAATCATCTAAGAGTAAGCGTGCCGTGACATAAGTGTAATTGGGTTCTTGTTCGATTAAAGTACGTGCAGCCAAGACTAAAGCATGATTGACTTCATTTAAAGTGACACCATCAAACAAATTGCGCGCCACATCTTTTAAGATGGCGGCTTCATCGACATCTTTTAAGCCTTGGCAAGCGGCTTTGACGCGGGCTTGCAAACGGCCCATATCCAAAGGAACACGTAGACCATCATCCAAGGTAACATGCAGCAGCGGTTTGCTGGGTTCTTGGCTGTGTTCGCGGGCTTTGCGGCGTTCTTCGCGGTACAGCACATAGGCGCGGGCGACCTTATGTTCACCTGTGCGCATTAGGCTTAATTCCACCTGATCTTGAATGTCTTCAATGTGGATCACAGGATTTTCACTTAGGCGACGCTTAAAGCGTTCGTCTATTTCTTGCACCAATAGGCTGACTTTAGCGTGAATACTGTCTGAATTATCGCCCTCTTGGCCTGTAGAGGCTAGGAAGGCACGGGTCATTGCCACAGCAATTTTGCTGGCATCATAAGCGACGAGTTTGCCATTTCGTCGAATCACGCGCAGCTGTCCGGGAACGGCACTAAAAGTATTATTTTGTTTCATTTCCATCTCTTGATTTTGCAGGACTGGATTGGGGTTTAATGTGATGTTATCCATCAAATTCTCCATCGGTTAGGGTGAGGACGCAATTTTGTGAGCATAAAAAACACTAGATGTAGTTGTTTTCGCGCTGATGAGTACAAGATAAAGGGTTTTTAGTCTAAATGCAAGTGAATATCTTGGGGATAAGTTGTGGATAAGTTGTTTTAATTAACGATTCTCTCGCAATCGTTTGAGATCCACTCCACAGAGATCTAAAAGATGATGAAAGGCTCGGCCTCGCTCATCGCGTAAGCCATACACATAAGTGTCGACATAAGATTTTAAGATATAACTGTGCTCAGCCTGTAATAAGATAGGCAGAATTTTTTCAGCGCGTTCTAAATCAACAGCTTCGGCTTTGGTGCAAGTTTGAAAGAGAATACTGGCCAAGAGTGCAGCAATAGAATATTGGCGCGCGGGTTCGGCATGATGAAAACGGTCGATGCATTCTTCCAAGGCGCGATCTTTATCCCATTCTCGCCAAAATTCGAAAAGATCCAGACTGAGATCTTGATTATCATCATGAAGTTCTTTAGGATTTTCCAAATTGAATAAAAACCACAGATAAGCGGCAACGCTGGCTTCTATATTGGCCCAGGAACAATTGCCGATGACTTGTCCTTGGATGGGCAATTGTCCGATCGGGCTTAAACCCAATAATTCTTCTAGATCTTGTTCGATAAATTGTCGCGATAAGGGGGTGTAGAGGAGATGGGTTAAAAAATCAAAGTTGATACGCTCAGGATGTAAGATTTGATACAGAACAATGCTGCCATGGCGTTTGCGCGCTTCACCGCGATCGCATTTGATCCAATAATTTCCATACCACAGAAAGGAAATGGCATGTCCTTCATAACCTAGGGGCATAATCAAAGGTTGACGTTGTAAAAGCGCATGGATCTGCGGTTTGAAATCTTGTACATCGATTTGAAAATGCTGATAGCGTGTGAGTGCTGCCGCGTTATTTAAGGCAAAAGACAATTGCTTTAACTGATCAAAATGCTGGCGATAAGGTTTAGCGGCAAAATTTTGTAAAAAACGTTCGATGGAATCGCGCACTAAACCAAAGGTAAATTCTAAGAAAAATCCCTCATATTCCATTTCTACAAAGCGGCCTTCGGGCGAGTAAATGTCTAAACTGCCTTGCAATTCAAAACGATGTCCTAAGAGCTTGGCGTAAATAAAATCCTGAGCAAAACTTAAATTGGCTCCATAATGAAATAAAAGTTCTTTAATCGGTTGTTGCTGGCGCAATAAGGGCATGACGAGGACGGATAATCCTCCTGTGGAATAAGCATTGGCATTGGCGCTGCGATTTAAGAGTTCTTTGCTGAAGGAGATATTGTTGTTGTCGACGGTCCAGTGTAAGGCCGTACGGCCCGTGAGATCTCGCCCCTGAACATCCGCTCCTGCTTCTAATAGGACTAAGCCGATGTCTTCTTTATTCATGATAGCCGCTTCAATGAGCGGTGTATAGCCGTACTCATCTTGCTCGTTGACGTCGGCACCCGCAGCAATTTGCGCTGCTACAGCCTGCTTATTTTCATAGATGATGGTTTGTGCCAGGGTTTTTGCCATGGATTTCCGCCTAATCTTAGGGGAGAGCCACAAAATGCCCAATGTAGGGGCGATTTAAAACCGCCCCTAAACACTATGCTTTTGCTAAGTCTTTGATTTTCTGATTTAAACGACTTTTATGACGTGCGGCTTTATTCTTATGAATAATGCCCTTGTTCACCATGCCATCAATGATAGGAACCGCCGTTTTATAGGCTTCGCCTGCTGCCGCTTCGTCGCGACCTGCGATGGCAGTGAGTACTTTTTTCACATAAGTACGGAATTTAGAGCGTAAGCTCACATTATGTTGTCTGCGTTTTTCGCTTTGTACCGCGCGTTTCTTCGCGGATTTAATATTAGCCAAAGTTTCCTCCTGGGGATAGATGCTAAAAAATGATCATTAAAAGAGATACTATGCCTGATTTTATAGGGCTTTGTCAAGAGGCAAGGCAAAGCTGTTAGCCCAAAATTGTAATCTCCGGTTTGTCCCAAGTTAAAATGTCCGCTTTTGCTAGAAGCATTCAAATCAAATATGAACAATAAATAACCA
>VFKP01000073.1 GCA_009885495.1 Gammaproteobacteria bacterium
ATTGCTTTTCCTTTTGCTTGTAAATAGTACAAGATAGGTTAAAGCAATCCCCCCTAACCGGCAATCTTAATTGTCGCCGACCGGCAAAGATAATTGTCGCTCAATACGGCCCTTTACCCCACGAAAGGGATACAGATTTGAAAGGGGTACAAACCTCGTATTCCTGGTGAGCTAAGCGATGATGATTTTCATCCTATCAGCCATGAATTGCTGGATCGATTCGAGATCCATCATGTGATCTTGCAGGTGAGAAAGGGCAGTGGCAAGATCAATTGTATTCAAGAAGGGAGGGGTTGAGCCAATTTTTTTAAGTTTCTTTTTCAAACAAGTGATTCAAGTTAATCACTTGATCAATTAAATCTTCGGCATACATTGAAGGCATTAAGCCCGATGAAGTTATCATAGCCAGGAATAATTGTTTCGACGTTTTGGTTCGTTTTTCGAAGGTCTGCGTTTTCTGCTGTATTTTTTTAGCGTATTCTTTGTCGATTTTAAAAGGAGAGAGCGTGTACTTTATTTCACACAGCGTGATGGCTCCATCGTCTCGATCAAAGAGTAAATCAATTTGCGCACCATTCTCCAAAGAACCTTTGCTCGGAACATATCGCCAAGTATCTGGAATAGCCGTTGGACTGAGCTTTAGCGCCTGTCCGATTTGTCTCAAATGTTTATAGCAAATGGATTCAAAAGCATATCCTGACCAACTTCTCCATGCGGGAGACGTTTGTATTCTTTCCCAATAGCCTTTACGTAAACCTTGTTTTAGAAGCGTGGTTTTGATGGGATCAACCCAATGACAATAAAAGAGAGCATATTCATCAATCACCTTATAATAAAGACCTTTATGTTTATTAAAATGCGGGATAAAGCTTATGATGAATCCCGATTTTTCCAATGCGTTCAGTTTACTTAAACCACTGTAACCTTTAAGTGATTTATCAAGTTTCTTGAAGAGTGCTTCTTGTCCAATACCATAACGCGCTGTAGCAATGGTTTTTACTATTTCTGCGTAAATTTCCGGGGTATCAAATAAGGATGAAAACAAAATATCAAATTCATCTAATAGAAAACTTTTCTTTTTAAAGGCGAGTTGTTCTATGATCTGTGTTGCCGTTAATCCTTTATCCAGTTTGTTTAAATAATAAGGAACTCCACCAAGGACCATGTAGATTTGTAAAACTTGTGAGTGATTGAGTTTGAGCCCATTGCTCATCAGGAAGCGTTGCGTGTCTCGTAGATTAAAAGGCTCTAAGTGAATGCTCTCAGTCACTCGATTGTATAATCCCCCTGCGTTGTGAATAATTTTCTCGACTATCCATGAAGCGGATGAGCCGCAGATAATCAGTTTAACGCGATTGTCATTAGACCAATGCTGGTTCCAGTAATAGTCTAGTGTTTGTAACAGCCTAGAATTTTTTGTGGCCATCCAGGGAAATTCATCAAAAAATAAGACTATTTTTTTATTTTTCGGGACAGAGCGTAGAGCTTCTGTTAGGATCCGAAAGGTGTCATTCCAATTTTTGCCTGATTTTGGAGTCACCTTACTGAAAAAAGCTTCGCCCATTTGTTCCATAAAGTGTTCGATTTGTTCTTTGAGAGGCGCATTTTTTGTTCCTGCGGTATCCATGAACACGACTTTTTTGGCTTTAAAAAATTGACGAATGAGAAAAGTTTTACCCACTCGACGGCGGCCATAAACAGCTAAAAATTCAGCTTTATTGGATTGTAGTGCTTTTTCTAATATGCGTTGTTCTTCTTCTCTACCTATAAGACCCATATAACCTCTTATCAGAGTGAATTGTCTCTTCAGCAATAATATTCCAAGTAGAACTTCCTGTCAAGTTTTTATCAGGAAGTTCTACTTGGAGGTATGTTCCAGGTAGAACTTCCTGTCAGATTTTTAGTTTAAAGTTCTACCTGGAACATACCTCCAAGTAGAGTTTTAAGCAGTTCGCAGGAAAGCGCTAGCTATCTTATTGATATAAAAAGATTTTTCCATTTAACCGGGTTAGATCCAGGTTTCGAATTTTAGGATAGCTTTTTTACTGTGAAAGTATTGAAGTCCCTAAAATCTCATCGACGGTCTTGACTTGAGCCAAGCGGCGTAAAAGAGTTAAAGAAGCTGTTTGCATTTCTTCTGTCATACAAGCGCAAGCATCGCTGGCAACAATGACAGAATAATCTCTATCGTGTAATTCTCGTGTCAGCGCTTCGATGGCCATATGGGTGGACACACCACATAATATTAGGGTTTGGATTCGATTGGCTGATAAATAAGTGCTAAGATCCGTGCCATACAAAGCGCTAACGCGATGTTTGATGATTTGAATATCTTCGGCTTGTACATCCAGTTCTGAGTGAAATTCAGTGCCCCAGGTTCCTAATTGCAAAGCGCCATTTTTTTTCGCCTCGCCAAATACAGGAGAATGGCTCGGACATTCTAAATAGCCCCGACTAAAACCCAATCTGACATGAGCAATCAAATGATGATTTTGTCTGGCATAGTGAAGCAAGCGATTGGCTTTCTCCACTGTGCCATATTTTTGAACATAGGCAGAAGATCGCGCGATTTTACCTTCGGGATGAACAATATCATTGATAAAATCGATGCTGATAACAAGAGTCTGTGTCATGGAGGTTTTCCTCTGAAGTTTATTCATGAGACTAGAGTTTGCTCTTGAGAAATTTTCTTGTCAAGCGACTTCAATGAAGCGAAGAGGAAGAGTGATTTAATTTAAACTAATATGCATGACTTTGTTTTCATTCAAAGTTTTTCCTAAGAATAGAGCCGCAGTTAAAATAAAGCGTTGCGGTGAATCGGTGACGAGAAACTGAGTGTCTGCGGTTAAGCTTTGGGTTTCTAAATGGTGTTTTTGCAAAAGCGCTATCAAAGCTTCGGCGGTGGTGCTGGCAGAGTCAATGACGGTAATATCTTTTCCCAAATAATGTTCGATCCCTTGACGCAGTAAAGGAAAATGCGTGCAGCCTAATACCAGAGTATCAGGTCGCTCTGCGGGCGGATGAGCGAATAGAGGCTGTAAATAACGTTGAATGATGCGATCGCTGATTTCACCTTCAATCCAACCTTCTTCGGCCAAAGCAACCAGCAGAGTACAGGCCTGGGAAACCACTTTGATTTTAGGGTTTAAAGCCTTAATCGCTTTTTCATAGGCTTGATGATGCACAGTACCTTCTGTGGCAATCACGGCGATATGCTGATTGCGCGTGACGGCGATGGCTTTACGTGCGCCGGGAACGATTACACCCAGAATAGGTAAATCTGGAAACTGTGCCGTTAAGGCGGGTAAGGCATGGGCTGAAGCGGTATTGCAGGCAATCACTAAAGCCTTAATGGCATGTTCATCGATGAGTTTTGCGCAGATTTGGCGAGCATATTCTTCTACGGTTTCCTGACTTTTGGTGCCATAAGGAATACGGGCCGTATCAGCCAGATAAATGAAGGATTCTTGCGGCAAAGCCTGCCACAGCGCTTTGAGTACGGTCAGTCCCCCCACACCAGAATCAAACACAGCGATAGGAGCATTATTCAATGTAGACATAGCGGTTTGCATCAACGAAAGATATATGGGCAGAGTATAGCCTTTTTAGGTTTTATGGTAAACTCCCCCAGAGTTTGCAATGGGGGTATCAATGGCTGCGACCGACATTATTTTCAGTGAGGAGCAAGGCCTTAATGGTTTTTTAGGGCTCATTAGCCTTAATAGAATAGAGGCTTATAATGCTTTAAGCCATGAAATGATTCTAGCACTTCATCAACAGCTTCAAGTCTGGTCTCAAAACCCGAGGCTTTTAGCCGTGATGATCCGCTCTGTTTCAACTAAAGTGTTTTGTGCTGGCGGCGATATTCGAGCTTTATATGCTCTGGCCCAAAAAGCGGATCGCGGCGCTATTTCGAGGTTTTTTGCCGATGAATACCAGTTGATACAAACCATTCATCATTTTCCTAGGCCTTTTATCTCAGATTTAAGCGGTATTGTCATGGGCGGTGGTGTAGGGATTTCAACTCATGCTACCCATCGCATGGCCAATGAAAGTTTACGCTGGGCTATGCCAGAATGTGCAATTGGATTTTTCCCAGATGTGGGCAGTTCTTATTTTTTACCTCGTTGCCCGGGAGAGTTAGGTGTCTATTTGGGCTTATCGGGCGCTAGCCTTTCTCTTGCGGATGCACAATACTGTGGTTTGATTGATCATGCGATAGCGGTAGAAGATCATGAAAGAGTATTGCAAGATATTTTTGCAACCGATCTTTCAGGAGATAAACAACAAGCCATACAAAGTCTTTCAATGCTTTTTAATCGATATGAAAAAAATCCGCAAAGATCATTATTAGCCGAGCATCGTCAAGACATAGATGAAATTTTTGCGGGCAATGATCTTGAGTGGATAATGAAACGCGCTCAAGACTCTCCTAATGTATTGATTCAAAAAGAATATGAAAACTTAAAATTAAAATCACCTTTAAGTTTGAAAGTGACTTTAGAACAATTGCGCCGCGGACGCGATATGGATTTTGAAACCTGCATGCGTATGGAGTATCGCTTAGCACAGCATTTTGCACTCAGCTCTAATTTTATTGAAGGGGTGCGCGCTCAGGTCATTGATAAAGATAAAAATCCACAATGGCAGCCCAATAGTTTAGACAAAATTAAAGACAGTGAAGTTAAAGCGTATTTCAGCCCCGTGTTAAATTTAGAATAGGTTTAAATCATGAAAAAAGAATGGATAGCGAATGTTAAAGATTATTTTTTATTTTTGCAACGCGATATTTGCACGCGTATGCAGCTTTTTGATCGCGATCATCTTTTTCAAAAAGAAAGTTGGCAGCGCGATGAAGGCGGCGGTGGTATCAGCTGTATTTTAGAGCAGGGTAAAGTCTTTGAAAAAGCCGGTGTTAATTTCTCGCATGTGATGGGTGCGGCTTTACCGCAAGCCGCGTTAGCACAGCGTTCAGAACTTCAGGGTTGTGCCTTTGAGGCCATGGGGATTTCTTTGGTGTTTCATCCCTATAATCCTTATGTTCCCACGACTCATTTTAATCTGCGATTTTTCACTGCCGAATCGCCTGCGGGCGAAACCTATTGGTGGTTTGGCGGGGGGTTTGATCTAACGCCTTATTATCCTTTTAAAGAGGATTGTGTGCATTGGCATCGTATGGCTGAACGCGCCTGTGCTCCTTTTGGAGAAGAGATTTATCCACGCTTTAAGCGTTGGTGCGATGAATATTTTTACTTACCGCATCGTCAAGAAACCAGAGGTATTGGTGGATTATTTTTTGATGATTTAAATCAATGGGATTTTGAAAAAACTTTTGCCTTTGTGCAAAGTGTGGGGAACCATTTTCTATTGGCCTATGAGCCGATTTTAAAAGCGCGGCGAGCACAGGCTTATAGCGAAGAGCAGCGTGCATTTCAAGCCTATCGCCGTGGCCGTTATGTGGAGTTTAATTTGCTCTACGATCGGGGGACCTTATTTGGCCTGCAAAGCGGGGGACGCACGGAATCTATTTTGATGTCTCTGCCGCCACAAGTGGCCTGGCGTTATAATTGGCAGCCACAAGAGCTTTCGCCTGAATATGCGCTTTACCAAGACTATCTTAGACCCCGAGATTGGCTGGCTGCATAGCTCAAGGCCTTTTTGTGCCTAGATGGAATTTGAGCTATACTCATCGGGGATGCTCTATTCAGAATGTAGAGGGTTTTTCATTGGAAATTTTTAGGAGTCGAAAGTGTTGGTGGTTAAAGATGTGATGAATAAGACCCCGGTGACCATCTCATTGAAAGGGTCTCTTCGCGATGCCATTTCTTTGATGGTGAGCAGTCGAGTGACCGATCTTATGGTTGTAGATGAAGAAGGCCATTTTAAGGGGGTAATTTCTGAGGGCGATTTAATCCGTTACACTTTACCTAATTATGATGATATTATTTTAAGCACAGTGCGAACGCGAGAACAGGCCGGAGAATTATTCTTTGAAGCCGGCAAAAAGAATGTGGATGCCTCTATTATCCCTTTGATTATTGAACATCCTATTGTATTACATCCAGAAGAACAATTATTTTCTGCGGCCACAGTCATGGTGAGTAAGCAAATTCACATTTTACCTATTGTGAATCGTACTCGGTTACTGGGAACAGTCTCTCGCGGCGAACTTTGCCAAGCCGTTTTATGCAGGGATAGGGCTTAATTAGGAGTATAGGGATGTCTTCATCCACCGCACCCGCGCGCATTATCCTTGAACAAGCAGAGCAACAGAATCGAGCATTGGGGCATGAGAATTTAGGGTTCCTCTCTGCTCAATATGGATTTATGCCACAGCATCCGCCGCTGTTGGCTTTACCTAAAAGCCATGCGCTTTGGGATGAATGGGCTCTGCAGTTGCCTGAGTTATATAAGCGTGTCAGCATTCGACGCATCTTGGATACGCTGCCTATGTTGAGTGCAGCAGAAGAGGCTTTGGCCGATCCTTATTTACATCGTGCAAACACGGTGCTGGGGATCTTGGCGCAAGCCTACAGTTATGCCCAGTTTGGGCAAGTAGAGCAAATCCCTCCAGCGCTAATGCAACCCTTAACAGAAATAGCTAAGCGCTTGAAACGTCCCAGAGCGGGTCTAAATTTAAATGATCTGACGATTGGCAATTGGAAATTAAAAGATCCCAATCAACCAGAACGGACTTTAGACAATCTCGATCTTTTAGTGGATGTTTTTGCTGTCCCTGAAGACCGTCTATTTAACCTCAGTATTGTTGAGCTCTATTATGTAGCAGCACCCTTGATTTCATCGGTGGTCAGAGCACAAGAAGCGATGCTAAGAGAAGATGATAATGCCATACAGGCTGAACTGTTTATCATGATTGATGTGCTTCGAAAAATGGTAGAAACTTTTCAGAAAGTGCAGATGGAAACGTATTCGAATTATCGTTTACATCCTATGGTCTGGGCTAAAACAAGTGGAACTTTTAGTTTATCATTGCAGGCTCATTCTGCGGGGTTAAGCGGCGGTGCGGTGTCTTTTGTTCATGTGCTTGATGCGTTTTTAGGGCGGAAGTTTTATGACAGCAGACTGGGGGTTTTAGAAAAACGGCTCATCTATTTATCGGATCCTCCTCATATAAAGTCGTTTCTAGAAGCCGTAGAGAAAATGCCTTTAGGCGCATATCTTGAAAAAAGAAATAATAAAGAGCTTTCGGGTAGTTTTATGCATTTCTTAGAGCTGTATACGGGCGAACAAGGGTTTTTAGGTGTCCATCGGCGGAAAGTATTTGGTTTTTTAGAAACAGCGATGAAAGTGGGTGTTACCACGACTCCTGGGGGTTTGTCCGCGACAGAAGCTTTTTCACATCGTGCCTGGCATAAAATATACCGCTTCTTGAAAGAAGCTGGGGAGGAACGGATTCGTTCTTATCATCCTGTTTATCCTTGGGTGACGCGCGTTTTAGCAGAATCGGCTTTTATAGAAGAACAGCCCTTTTTACTTGATTTTGATTTGAACGGGACTGGGATTTTATTGGAACCCAGAAATCAATTACAAATTTTAGTCTTTAATGATGATGCAAAAGTTAAAAAACTAATTGAACTTTTTGAACTTGATCCTGAACAAGAGATCAAGTTGACTTCACAATGGCAAGCTTGGCTTAAACGATTTCATCTGGAACAAACTCAGACGGATAGAATCAAACTGTCTTTTTTCCTTCGCGTGGCTCATTTTTCACCCACTTCAAAACGGATGTTGGAAAATTTGTTTAGATTAACGCGATTTCCTGCTTTGCAAGCTTTATTAAGAGAAACCAATCATTCCCCCATTAAATGGGATTTTTATCAGTTACTGAAAAACATTAAAGAAAATTTTGGCTATAATATTAAACGATTCATCTATGCTGAAGCTTGGCGAGATGATAATATGAGTAAATGGGTTTTGCCGATTGATTTTGTGTCTTATCCTGTTTTCAGGAAATCTGAAGAAGGGCCGCACCATAGGGTTTCTACTCTGATATTGCCCTTAAAAAAACAAGTTTTGGAAAATTCCGCAGACAGCTTTAAAGTCCAGGCGACTCGATTGTTAATAGATCCACACAGCCTCAATCGAAAATTTTACGCACAATTACAGCCAGAAACACAATTTAAATTACCCGAAGTCGGAATTCCCTTGGTTTTATTTGCTGAAGACAATGGCTTAAATGCGTTTAGAGGTTTGCTCGAAGAAATCTTAATAGAAAATAGGCAGCGAAAGATTATCCTCTATTATTCTATTCGTGATATCGCAGCAGAAAGTATTCACGCCCTTTTTAAATGCTGGAAAAGCAGGCTTAATTTAAATGTTTTTATTTTAGACCTTGAAGTGCCTGAGTCTGTATTCTTTGATCTTAAATACAGCCGTGAACAGACTGTTTTATGGCAGAAACTGCGTACTAAGCTCGATCAAGGAGAAGAAGCCGCTCTGTATCTCTGTGGTTCAAAAAAATTCGTAAATACTATCCGTCAATCTTTATATCAATTTGTTTTAAAACAATATAAAAGTGAAGAAAAAAGCACTGGAGCTGAACAATTTATATCTGTGATGAAGGGTGAAAACCGATATGAATTTTCTGTTTTACCGGAGACAGACTTAACCTCTGAGCTTCCCGTGGTTTGGGATATTTCAGAAGTGACCTTACATAATAATGATATTCAAGGATATTGGATGATCATTAATCAGCGAGTGTATGATATCACTCGATTGTTGCATCTGCATGAAGGTGGGGCATTGATTTTACGACATCAATCAGGTTTGGATGCCACGGAAGAATATCAAGAAATAGAGCATCATAAAGATGAGAAAATTCAAAATAAATTAGCTGCTTATGAAATAGGTCATGTTAGAATCATTGATTTTGAATTTCGGTGGGGGATTGCTCCAGTGGCGGGGCAATACCAATTTATATTATTTAAAGATTTCTGGATGTTATGGACTAAAAAAGTATTTTTGCTGGTTGAAATGGAAAATGCAGTGAATACTTTATTCTCTTATTATGATTGTGTTGTAAGGTATTGGAATGAGCCTTGCGAAAAATTGATGGCCTACCAGTTGCAAGCTACAGCCGATGGCCATAATACATTCATTCGATATTATCTACAAGAAGCGTTCAATCATATTGTTGAACTTTGGGCAGTGACTGCATCGATGTGTAGTATTCAAACCGATCTTTTCTTTTTAAGAGAGCAATATGAAATTATTCAGTTCAGTGAAGCCTATGAAAAAAACAGTGCTTTAGTATTGCTCTGCCAGGATAAAATAGAAAAAATTCATAAGTCTGATTTGTCTTTAAGCGAAGCGTATCGCTCATATCAGCCTTTACTCAAAGAATTGATACACTCAGATAAGGTATTGATTACTGATTTAAAAGAGAGTTTGCGTTCTGGGCTGAAGGTTTTTGAAACTTTTGGGAAAGAAGTTGTCGATAAAGGAGAATCTAAATTATTAGGATCTTTAACAGCAATTCTTCCGGTTGTTAGGCAGTATTTTGAAAGAAATGAAAAAATTCATAATAGGCTTTTAATTTTGTGATGAAGCTTGATAGAAAAAAATTTTTAAATCCGTACTTAATTCATAGCCTTAAAACAGGTATAGCGATTGTTCTGGGTTTGGTATTAACACGATGGTTGAGCTTTGCTCAAGGGCAATGGGTGGTGATCACCATTATAGTGGTCATGTCAGCCCAAATTCATGTTGGAAATGTACTTGAAAAGGGCTATCTTCGTTTTATAGGGACTGTCTGTGGCTGCTTGTATGCTATTTTTATCATTAAATTCCTAGGTCAAAATCTGTGGATCATCGCTGTGGGTTTATTTTTAGCCGGTGTGATCAGCAGCGCTTTTTCAACGCGTCGGGAAGACTTAAGTTATGCGGGCACCATGGCGGGAGCCACCATTGCCATTATTATTTTAGGAGATGATCCCACGGTTTCTTTTGCCTTAGAACGGTTTATGGAAATTAGTTTAGGTATTTTGATTGCCACTTTAGTGTCACAATTTTTATTTCCGATCCATGCTAAAACACAGCTGTTACAAGCGCAAATTAAAACTTTAGTTCAGTTAAAAAAGTTTTATAAAAAGAATGTGATGCGGCAAGAGCCGGTGGTATCCGCTCTAGACTATCATAGCGCTGATGAACATATTGTGCAATTGCTTTTAAAGCAACGTGAATTGGCCAAAGGCTCGAAAAGAGAGCTGCTCGGGATTCATCTTGATTTTCAACGAGTTGCAAAAGTGTTATTTTTAGAGCGTCAAATGCTAAGGGCTATGACCTTTATGCTGCTGGCGCAAGATAAACTGCAAGAACACAATGAAATGAAAGAAACCTCTGAAAGACTGGAGAATTTTCATCAACAGGTACTAGAAGAATTAGATTTTATCTCTGATCTGATTGAACAAAAAAAGTTAAAAAAAGACAGTTGCAGAGCGTCTGTCATTGCAAAGTTAGGCATAGAAGAAGGCTCTCAAAATGGCTTGTATGATAATGCTTTTGTTTTTAATGCAGAGGTTTTAGTCGATAGCCTGCAAGCTTTGCGGCAATTATATACTTTCCGCACTTGAAGAGGTGCGGAGTATACCCGGTTCAAAAGACGTGAACATAGAGCCCATTGATTTTAAGCAGCCGATCTCGTATTCTAGCATCGCCTGAGAAGAGACCTTTGGTCTTTCTGGAAAACAGACACGAATAGTTACCCAAAATTTAAAAGTAAGGCAGAAGCGATGAAAATAAAATTTCTAGGGGCCAATGGCACTGTAACAGGATCTAAGCATTTACTGATGATTGATGATCGCCGTATTTTGATCGATTGCGGCCTGTTTCAAGGTTATAAAGATCTGCGGTTACGAAATTGGGCGGCATTGCCGGTGGATCCGGCTTCTATCGATGCGGTCTTGATTACCCATGCTCACATTGATCACAGCGGTTATCTGCCCTTGTTGGTTAAGAATGGATTTAAAGGCCTGATTTACGCGACAGGGCCCACGTATGCGCTGTGTGAGATTTTATTGAAAGACAGCGCTTATTTACAGGAAGAAGATGCAAGGCGTGCCAATGAATATGGCTATAGCAAGCATAAGCCTGCTTTGCCCTTGTATACTCTGGAAGATGCTGAAAAAGCGTTAAAGCAATTTAAGGCAATTCATTTTGATCAAGTGCTCACTTTATTCAATGAAATACAAGTTTCTTGGCATCGGGCGGGACATATTTTAGGGGCTGCCTTAGTGAAAGTAGAAGCCAAGGGAAAGAGTGTTTTATTCAGTGGCGATTTAGGACGTTTGCACGATCCCGTGATGAATGCCCCTGTTGAGAGGCCGGTTACAGATTATCTGGTTTTAGAATCGACTTATGGTGATCGTTTGCATGATAAGACGGATCCCAAAATTCCTTTGGCTGAAATCATTCACCGCACTTTTGATCGTGCAGGCACCTTGCTGATCCCCGCATTTGCAGTAGGGCGAGCGCAAAGTGTTTTGTATTATTTGGCACAACTCAAAAAAGAAAAATTAATTCCTTCAGTTCCGATTTATCTCGATAGCCCAATGGCAATCAATGCCACAAAATTATTGCATCAATATAAAGAAGAATCGAGACTGACGGATCAAGAATGTCAAGAAGCTTGTGCGGTTGCAAAATATGTCAATACACCCGAAGAATCCAGAGCCTTAACGGCGGATTTGACGCCGAAAATTATCATTTCCGCCAGCGGTATGATCACGGGCGGCCGAATTTTACATCACTTAAAAATGTTTGGCAATGATCCACGTAATACGATTCTCATGACCGGTTTTCAAGCGGGAGGCACGCGAGGGGCTCAATTGTTACAGGGCTCACGAGTCATTAAGATGTATGGTGAATGGCTGCCGATTAAAGCAGAGATTCAACTGTTGACTAATCTTTCAGCGCATGCTGATTATGAAGAAATGATGATTTGGTTGAAGGAATCTGGCCATAGTCCTAAGAAAGTTTTTATCACACATGGTGAACCTAATGCAGCCAGAGCCCTGAAAGCGAGAATTGAATCAGAGTTAAAATGGTCCTGTCAGATCCCTTCTTATTTGCAAGAGGAAATGCTGTAAGATTTTAAGATTTGACTTTGCCTCTTCCTGAACGAAAAGTGTCGCCCTTTTCTTGTCTTATAATTTACTTTATGATATTCTTTTCACCCATGAATGATTAGAGATTTGTTGGAATGAAGCATAAAATATACGCTTTTGGGGTCTGCGCCATTGCAGGCCTTTTTTTAGTATTTGAATTTACCTTACAAGTTTCACCCAGCGTGATGACTCAAGAATTTATGCGTGAATTTAATGTAGATGCTATGGTGATTGGTGCGGCTTTATCGTGTCCTTCCGGCAAGCTCGTGTCAGCAGCTATTTAGCTAAAAAAGATTTAAGCCTAAAGCTTATTCATTCCGGATCCAACCCATTTGTCGGGCATGCTCAGTATG
>VFKP01000066.1 GCA_009885495.1 Gammaproteobacteria bacterium
CATACTGAGCATGCCCGACAAATGGGTTGGATCCGGAATGAATAAGCTTTAGGCTTAAATCTTTTTTAGCTAAATAGCTGCTGACACGAGCTTGCCGGAAGGACACATTGGAACTGATGCATCACAAATATACGCACGCGCAACTATAAAAAATGATGATGCATATAGTGCTACAAACAAAGCGATCTTTGCAAGCATCTTTGGAGTATACTACAGTATCTCCCCTACTTCTGGCGATCATTTCTTAACAAGCTCTCAAAACTATCAGAGTGATTATTTAATGTATCTTGTTCGCTGCACCAAAAATGCATAGGAATAGTAGATGACAAACAATATACATCTAAAAAGTAATTTTTCTATTAAAGGCGTCACCCTGCTAGAACTCATGCTGGTGATCTCCATCACCCTCTTAGGTGTCGTCATGGCTATTTCACAGTATCAAAAAACCATTTTGCATCGCAATATTGCGCAAATGCAAAATAGCGTGCGGATCCTCATCAGCGCTTTAGAACAATACTATTATGGCAATTGCTATAATCTATTATCAAAATATCAAAATAGTACGGTTGCGGTTAGCACTCTCAGCCCTTATGTGGCCACTCCTAAAATCATTGGCAACCCTTATATTGCCGCAGTTGGTTTGGCTAATTATCAATATACCATAGATACTACCGGCGATTTTCCCATCTTACAAGTCAGCACCACATTTACCAAAGGAATGTCAAAAGATATATTGTCTACTTTAGCGGGTGCCTTAAAACCAACGTCCACTAGCGGTTATACTTTTATTTGGAGCGCTGGCCCAGGTAACACTCAGTTAACGCCCGCAGAATTAAACCCGGCACTGTCTTATGTGAATACCTTATCAGCAAATTTATCATCACCCGATGCCACTAAGTATGCTGACACTTGCGCTTATTGGCAAAATCCTAAGAATCGCTGTACGATCACAGGAGATAATACTAAATGTAGTTATCCACCGTCTTGATAAGAAACCTCATTTCTTCTGCATCAATTCCTGCAATTGCGCCAGCGTTAATGGTTTACTGAGTAAATATCCTTGAATAATATCGCAGCTTTGTTCTCGTAAAAAAGCCAGTTGCTCTTCTTGCTCTACGCCTTCAGCCACCGTCTTCATTCCTAAATTATGTGTCGAGTGCCTGCGAATCTGCAGACAAAGTCATTTCTTTCCCCTTTGCTTATGATAACATCCAGAGTACAGCCTTTTACAGTTCCATAATCAATGCTGCCTCGCAGTACTTTAGTACCCTTTTCAAATAGTTAGAGTAGAGATAAGAATTGAGAATGCTTCAGACGAATTATTTGGCCTTTACAGCACTGACGGTTTTCGTAGGCAAGCCCCTGAAAGCCCCGCAGTTGCGGGGCTTAAGCTAACGGATATTCACTCATTGTCAACCGAGGAAATTATTTATCGCTTAGTGATTGTTCCCGTGCAGGTAAAGTCATTCCTTTCCCCTTTGCTTATGGCAATATCCAGAGTACACCCTGTTCTAGTTCCATAATCAATGGTGCCTAGCATTACTTTAGCAGCGCTTTCACCATAGGTTAGTTTTTGCAAACCACAATTTTGCATGAGGTGGCCATCTTTTTCATAGGCTCGCGTACAAAGGAGCCCATACTGACAGGCTTTAACACCATCTACAACAACATCAACGCTCATAGGGTTTGTTGGAAAACCATCTTTAGGTGCCGTAAAAATGATTTTTGATCCCACATCGGAAATCGTGACATTGCCCGTTTGGTGTATGTTCATTTTCGCATCGTGGCCCTCTGCATGCGTCACAAATTCAATCGTAAAGGGTGTTCCCTCAACTGCAAATGCCGGAGAATTTATAGCCAATGATAATGCGGCCACACCGGCAACAGTCGCAAACGCTTTGGTAAACTTATTCATAATGATCCTCTCAGTAGTTGTATTGTCTTAAGGTAACTATTCGGGCCTCTTTTCTAGAAAAGCCTATATTTGGCCCATCTTACACGCAAAATTCATCAAGAAAATGCTCATTAACGTTCTTGTTAACTCCACTTTTTTCGCTAACTTTTGCCTGTAACCGGCATCCAAATCTGTGCTTTGTCGTACCCTCCCTCAGAGAGAGTAGTTAGGTCTCAGGTTTTATTATAGGTGCTTTTTTCCTAGATTGGCATTATGGGTTTATTAAGTCAGCTTTATTCAGTCAATAGACTTATACTACGGTCTCATTGACAGGATCTGCGGTCGTATCTCGTAAGGATATATATTTTTGCAGATCTGGATGGCCTTTAATCGCCTCAACCGTTGCTTTATAGCCGATATCTATTAACTTATTTAGAGTAGATGCCCTATCCGGTAAAAATGAATATTGTCTTAAGTCCGGTCTTATATAAATATTCGATAAACTGATATTCATCTCTTCTTTTGATTGCCCATGCATGAGTAGCGAAGTTAATAAAATCTTTCGTAAATCAGGTTTTATACGGCGTGCTTTGTCATTCATGTTCTGTGTAAATCGCTCTGCCGGATTACCTTTTTCTAATGATTCAATAGTACCAAAATCCAAAGTGATCACCATTCCTTCCTGCGTTACGATAGAGCGCATCACATCAACGGGGGTATTATTGACAACAGAGCCATCCACAAAAATGTGATCGTTTAATAGCACCGAAGGCAATAACCCAGGAAGCGCAGAGCTCGCTTCTAACATATTATGCAATTGTCCGTGAAAATGATGCACTTCTCTTTTTGCAGATAAATCACAAGAAACACAGAAAAAAGGAATTCTTAAGGCTTCTATCATAAATGAATCAAACCGTTTTAAAATAGTAGCCAAGCCTCGTCCTGTTAAGAGCGCGCCGCCAGATAAGCTAATTTCTTTCCAAGACAACGCAATGCGTATATACTTATTAATCATAGGTACCATTTTATTAAAAAATTCATCGGGCGTTTTACAGACAATAAACGCAGCACCAATAATAGCGCTAAGACTGGTTCCGCCTATTATATCAATAGGAATATGATAATCTTGTAATGCTTTTAATGCGCCGACATAGCCCAAGCCACGATAGCCCGCACCACTTAAAACAACACCAATGGAAGTGCCACAAATATCACGATAAAGTCTAGGCAAAGCAGTGGGGTCTTCTTTGAAATAATTAATAACACGTAAAGTTTTTCTCAACGCTACCCATTCAGTGGCATTATTAACAGATGAAGAGTTTTCGTGGACCAACACTATATTTTTTATGTTAAATGTATGGCTGTTTTTTCTAGAAAACAATTCTCTTAAAAAAGATTGCTCAAATGGAATAACCGTGCCTTTTGCTAAAACAATCACTCTATCTGCAATATCTAATATACTATCCAGTAAATCTTTCTTAGAAAAAGGCAACAACACAAGAATATGCTTATGCTCTTTTTCAAGCGCTAGCAGTACATCATAAATATTTTTGTCATGGAGTTGCTCTTGACTGACTATAAATAATTTTTTTTCAGTCCTATTCATTGAATGAATAAATTCGGCTAAGAAATTCAATTCCGCATCGGCATCGAATGAAAACAATACCGTAATCGCGTGAGAAACCAGTTTTTGTGTGCTGCTTAAGAGCCTTCTATTTCTATCCAATAACTCAGAATAAAATAGTTTCATTTGTTCTAAGTTTGAAAGAATATACTTATTGTAAATCTTTTTAAATAATGTTCCATGAATACAAATAAGGATGGTATCGCGTTGCGCAACGGCATGCATGCTGCGCGCCGTATCGCTGATGATACTGATCTCCCCTAACAACGCCCCCTTAGAAAAGAACACCATGGGGATATTCTCACTGCCATTTTCTTGTAAGAGTTGCGTACTGACTCGACCGCGCAGTATCACATACGCGTAATCTGATAAATCATTTTTGCGAAATAAGACTTCGCCTGCATTCAGATGTATGATATAACTACTTTTTAAAATAAGCCTCAGAACATACGCCTCGCATTTTTTAAACGTTTGTTGTTGCAGCACGCTGAAGGCTTCATCATACCATTGAGAAGTGATAGTCATAAGTAAAATCCATTTATGTCTTAAAGTCTTATTATATAAGGAAAATTCTAGAGTTGTCTATACCGAATGACCTTCAAGACAATGCTACTTCGCTTTCAATTCAGTCATCCTCTACAATACGGCCTGCGTAAAATATGGACAAAACGTGCTGGCTAGACTATCATTAAATTAGCGCTAGTTATACGAATATGAAAAAGTTTAATTAGACTTAAATTTTTGAAATGTTTCAACTGTGTCTTTTAATTAGGGGTATCTGTCATGAAAACAATATCTACGTGTCGACCTAAAACAATTTTGATTGCCGGTATATTGGGTGCTTCGCTTCTTTTTTCAGCACAAACGGCATTTGCAACGGATTATGGTTGTGATAAGGTGATAATGAATGAGGGTGGTTTTGGAACTCTGATATCAGGATCATCTTATAAAATAAATTCCGCTCTGAATGAGGTGGGCAAGTCCGTCACTCTTCTAGGACAACAGTGGAAGGTTACTCAAAAAGCTCCTGGAACAACTAATTCGTGTCCTTCCGGCAAGCTCGTGTCAGCAGCTATTTAGCTAAAAAAGATTTAAGCCTAAAGCTTATTCATTCCGGATCCAACCCATTTGTCGGGCATGCTCAGTATG
>VFKP01000087.1 GCA_009885495.1 Gammaproteobacteria bacterium
CATACTGAGCATGCCCGACAAATGGGTTGGATCCGGAATGAATAAGCTTTAGGCTTAAATCTTTTTTAGCTAAATAGCTGCTGACACGAGCTTGCCGGAAGGACACGAACATTCTTTCTAGTTTCACAACATGGCATCCATTTAAAATTTATGTTAGTATTTATAAATTAAATACTCATGGACTTATACTGTTATGCCTGTTTGCCACAGAGCCGATTTAGCCCTGGCTTTAAGCCCAGGTATTCCGCGCGCCCTGTATTTCAAAATCAATCGGGGGGAAATCGATGCCGAGACTGTATTGAAAGAAGGGCCGGGGCTCTGGCGATCTTTGGGCTTTAAAGCCAATGCCATCGAATATTTAGCGGCACCTCCTTGGGTGCTTGTTGATCGCTGTTTGGATTGGCAAAACCAAAGTGCTCGCCGCGCCATCCGTTTTTTATCCGATCCTGATTATCCTGCACTGTTAAAAGAAATCTCTGCCCCTCCTAAAGTATTATTCATGGAAGGGGAGATCCGTTTACTGGATAAACCGCAATTGGCTATTGTGGGTACGCGATCTCCCAGTGCCGCTGGTCGTGAATTGGCTTTACAGTTTGCCTATGAGTTAGCGCGTTTAGCTTGGGTTATCACCAGTGGCTTGGCCATAGGGATTGATGGTCATGCCCATCAAGGCGCTTTAAAAGGCAGTGGAGAAACCATCGCGGTACTGGGATCGGGTTTAGATCAGATCTATCCTCATCAACATAAGGCTTTAGCTGAAGCGATCGCAGCCCAGGGGTTGTTGTTATCAGAACATCCCATCGGTACAAAACCTTTGGCACAGCATTTTCCCGCACGCAATCGCATCATCAGTGGTTTATCCATGGGGGTGCTCGTGATTGAGGCGGCGCTTAAAAGCGGCTCTTTGATTACGGCGCGCTATGCCCTAGAAGCGGGGCGAGAAGTGTATGCTATTCCGGGCTCTATCCATAATCCTCTAGCCAAAGGTTGCCATTATCTTATTCAGCAAGGCGCAAAATTGGTTGCATCGATAGACGATATTTTGGAAGAATTGAGCGGTTTTGCCGCTTTACAATCTGAACAGCAGAAGCCTACACAGACTTCAAATTTAAAAGTAGAAAATTCTTTAGATGATAAAGCTTTGCATGTACTCAATTGCATTGATTTTTCGCCGACTTCTTTAGATGCGATTATCTTGCGCTCGGGTTTAACGGTGCCCGAAGTTTCGGCTATTTTATTCGAATTAGAATTAAAGGGCAGTGTTTCTGTTGCTGGACAAGGGTATGAACGGAAGCCTTGAATGGCAGCGTTTAAGGCGAATCTCTAAGAATGGATGCTCCAGGCAATAGAGTATGCTCAGAGTTGAAATATAAGCTTGACATTATATAGCTTTTAACCTATATTTTAGGTATGAGAATAATCGATGTGGAATGTGGTCACAGTTGAAGAGTTTGATAACTGGTTCTTGCCTTTAACAGAAGAGGAACAAATAGATGTGCTTTCATATATCAAGCTTTTACAGGTATATGGCCCGAACTTGGGGCGTCCTTATGCGGATAGTCTCGAAGGTACTCAGCACGTAAAAAATTTGAAAGAACTGCGTGTACAGCACAAAGGTAGGCCCTATAGAGTTTTTTTCGCTTTTGACCCAAAACGCCAAGCAGTGCTGCTGTGTGGTGGAGATAAAACAGGGGATAATCGGTTTTATAAAAAAATGATTCCAATAGCAGAACGTGAATTTTCAAATCATTTAGCTGAAGAATCAAAATAATTTACAGAGGTGCATTATGGCAAAGCCATTAACAGAATTAACAAAAAAAATATCGAAAAAAGTAAAGGTTGCTGCAAATGTTAAAGCTGCAGAAATGCTGACGGCCATGAGTTTAGCAGAGGTCAGAAAAATACGTGCTATTACACAAAGCCATTTGGCCGAAAAAATGCATATTAAACAGCCCAGCATAGCGCAGATGGAAAGCCGAGAAGACAATTATATTTCTACGCTTAGAAATTATTTGCATGCTCTGGGTGGCGAATTAGAATTAACCGTTAAATTTCAGGACGGTACAAAAATAAATATTCGTTAATGATAGAACAGAGGAAGCCTTGAATAAATTATGTTTCCTTCCAGCATTGAGACCCGCGAGGAAATTTTATACAAAACCACTTATAGATCAAGCATTTAAGAACAAAAAACAGATTTTTTTTAAGCAAAAAAAATAATAACTTGACTATTATTTTACCTAATGGTAAAATGCTGTGCAAATCACATCAGATGATATATTTAACCATCAATTCTATAAGAGGGTAACTCATGGCTGCAAACAACAAAAACACTCACGACCTCGTCACAGCGACAAAGCTGAATGAAAAAAAACGTATTGAGGAAATCCTCAATACCAGTATGTCTCGTCTAGCAGAAACTGATCAGCATGGACATCCACTGCTTGTTCAAGTATTAACATCTCTTTTTGCAGAAATAAGATTGAATTTCGCCGCTAAAAAAAACGAGAAGAGTCATAATTATTTCCGGCTATATGCTAGTCTTTCCACTCTTTTAAAGGTTATTCCAAACCTTGAGACTCAAGAACAAAGTACTGATTATGGGTATGACAGAGCTGTTGTGATATTGTCATGGTTAATATTAACAGATGAACTTATGGGTGCTTATAGCCGGATCGAATTGCAAAATAATCCGAATTATACCGTACCCTATATCTCTGATTTCATACGCTCCATAGATAGCCTCTTGAAAAAGCGGGCCTTCCTTGAAGGTGCAATGCAATTACAGAACTTGCCATTGTTTAACTCGTATTTCTGGGACAGTAAACTGGCCCCAGAACAAAGCTACGCCCTCATAAAAACTTGGCTTAAAGGTGTTAATCCAGCTGAAGTATCCAAGTTTTTATTGAACGCAACATTTCCGAAAGAAAATTCCAGCGGGGAATCTTCTGGTTTTAGCCTATTAGCTAAAGCTGTGAAATCAAACAGAAAAGATATTTTTACTTTACTTTTGCAAAGCTGCGTTCTGGAAGATGGAAAAGAAATTTTAACGCAAATTGCTTCAGAATTAAGTTCATCTGAGTATGGTAAGAAGAGGCAATTAACGGATTTATTAAAATATTTTATTGAAGATAAAAATTTATGCGATGTGATGTGTTTTTTATTTCTTTTTGATAGAGACTCATTACTTTGGGGTAAAAATAGCGATACTCACCAACCTCTTCTGAGGGATGGTTGTCGAAAGATGTTATTGGATATTTTTTTTGAAAGAGTAGAAACAGCTCAACAGCCAGAAATTTTAGAACAATCTCTTAGAATGATTACAAGGTTATTACAGAGAGAATACAAAAGTAAAAATCTCACAGAAAAGGATGTTGAGTTCTTGCTGAATTTAGTAGGCAGAGCATTCAAAGTTTTAGCAACCCTGAAAATGGGATCCGTCAAGAAAGAAGATATAAAGGCTTGGATTAAAGAACTTCATGCCTGGACTGAAGCAGCCTCCACCAACGATCCACAAGTTAAAGCGATGCTCCAAGAAAGCTTAATACCCGTGTATCAAGATGTTTTCTTGGGTATATTAACAGATAATAAGAAGCCCATAGACACGATAAAGCCGTCTTTTCTTCAAGGCAAATTAAAGGAAATTAAAGAGAATGGAGAAAAAGTTTTTAGGGTGCTTAAAGATGCGCCATCTTCCGAGAGCGGCTCTTCTTCCACAGCGCCTAGAGAAGATGGTATGGGTAGTCCTGAAAGAACTGATTCTCTTTCTAAAACGAATTCCAGCAGCTCTCTTGAAAGAGAGTCAGATGAAATGAGTGATGAAGATCCTTATGTCCAGAAGGCAGCAGATGGGCCTGCGGGGGAACCTTCAGCACCCGACAAAGCTCTGGTAGAGGGCGCTGAAATGCAAGATGCATTGGATCTTTCTGGTTCTCGAGTAATAACACCACCCTATTCATACTCAGCAGCTGTTATGAATAGCGCTCCTCTTCCTGCAGGAGTTGCTCAGGGTTATCCATGTCCTATAGATCCTTTATATCCCCCGCTATCCTCTTTCTATGACAGCGCTGCTGATGAAGGAACTTCCGCAAGAAGACCTCAAAGAGGAGCGAGTGTTAGCTATAATGGGCAAATGAATGGGAATGCTCTTTTTGCTACGCCTCCTCAGAGTCCTGATAGAAGCGAAGCGAGTTCGGATGAAGATACAGTAACTACGGATTCTCAACCTTTTGAATGGTATTAAAGCGCTGTAACAGCGCCTGCGGCTAAGTTGTTTTTTCTCCCATACGTTGAGCGCTAGCGTTCGGGGAGATTAGGGGTTGCCTGATAATAGCAACCCCTATACTGTAAATTTTAATAGATCATTAAAACAGAGTCTCCGTCATTGCGAGGAGCGCAGCGACGTGGCAATCCAGAGAATTTACTGCGAGATCGTGGGCTGTTCACTGGATTGCTTCACTCCGTTCGCAATGACGGATCTTGCATCTTCAGGTGCGAGGAGTATATCATTCAATAAATAGAATATTCTACTGATCGCCTCCGATCATCTGTAATTTATCATCCGCCAAACCCACTAAGAGATAATCTTTTGTGCCTGCAAATTTGAACACGCCATATTGAGCATGCTGATATAAAGGCGCTAACCCTTCTTGAAACATAAATGAATCCGGAACGATACGAATATTTCCATATTGTTGCGTATAATGCAATAATTTTTCTCTGGACTGTAATGCTTCACCCGCATAGCAACGCGCAAAGGTGCCAATATTTTTAGAGTCTAAACGGATCACGGCATAGCCGTTTTTTTGTGGGCAATGATGGTTATCGGAAAGCGCATAACGAAATTCCATATAATCGCCTTGCATTAAAGAACGTGGATCAATCGGCGCTAATTTTAAATAAACGATATCAGTACTGGCTTTTATTTTTTCTTTCTGATAAATGCTTAGGTTAAACACTGAAAAAATAAAGAGGGCAGCAAGCATCAGAATTATTTTTTTCATATTAGGCTTCCTGGTCTAATTTTTGTAATGAAAGATAGGCGCGCGCAGCTAAAAAAAGCATTCCACTGCCGATTAAGGTGACCGATTTCGTTAGAAAGTTCAAGTCTAAATTATAATAATAAAAAAATAGAAATACTGGGACTAATATCATGCCTAACAACAGCAATGCTTTTTCATATCGTGCATAGCCTACTGTCATAAAGCATAGTCCCAATAAAATGCCTGGCTGGGCAATAGCCCCTAATAGAATAATACCCAAGGCGATGGCTCTTAAGGGTTCTTTGATCAAGGTCTTATAGTCACCCACGACCCAGGCCATTGAAGCTGTGAGAGATATCGTTAAAAGAATATTGATAAAAAACAGATTAAAATTTAAGGTGTGCACTCCATAATACAGATGAGAGACTAATGAGAAATAAATGATTATGCTAGCCAGTGAACAAATTATTGCATAGGCTAAAGGAATATAGACTTTCTTTACCCTGGGATGCAAAAATAAAAAAGTCGCTAAAACTAATTGCAGCAAGAAAAATAGATTCAATATCCATGGCAGAATACCGCTGTATGAGACTGGGTCGATCAAGCTCATGAATAGAAACAACAGTGTTGCTAAGGAAGACAGAAATCTATCTATAGAAACGGGATATAAAAAATAAGTCGCTACAGTCAGCAGCAACAATGCTAAAGTAACCGCTTGATCCCAGGCTATCGTCTGGCGAAACATATGGGTAAACCCCATGACAAACAGTAATTTTCCTAGCCAGATCGCACAAAAGGAAGTTTGAATGAAAAAGCTGTGGGCCACAGCGCCATTTCTATTTTTAGCTCTGCTGCCAGCGAGAATGGCTAAGCCTATAAAAATAAGGCCCCAGATCATTTGCGCTGTGGTGGAATTAAAATCTATAATATGTGCTGCGTAAAAGAAACCCATGAAAAAATTGACTGAAAATAATGCGCCGATCCCTATTAAGATCCGTAAATACAGAGGCAATGGGTTTTGATACCTTAAACCAGCGTTGGCTATTGCCGGGCTTTCTGCTTTAGAAATTAAGTTCGCTTTCTGCCATTCCTGTAGCAATTCTTGCATCGAAATATTTTGCGTCTCTGTTTGCATTATGCCCCCTTCATTTCCTTGTCGATTGCCCGCAATTTAACAATGACGGTCGTAAATATCCCCAGTGTGGCACAGCCCATCAACAGATAGGCAAAGATCGCTAAGAAAGGATCGTTATAGAGCATGTCCAGAATTTTCCATAGGATCACCATGCTAATGCTTGCTGCCGATAACAGTGTGACAGCTAAGGCCCCTATATTGGGCAAACGATAGCGATACACCAAATAGAACACAATATGTACAGCGATAGCCAGCATCGTTCCTAAGGCAATAGCCGCATGAGCATGCTTGAAGTCCATGATATAGGAAACTGTGGGAATAAAAGCATAACCTAGAATGGGCAATACTAGAATCACTGTTGTCCATGATTTTTTTAACCAGCTCAGCCCTTTGTGCGATGCATATTCTTTGACAACTAAAAACAAGCTATTCAATAAAGCTAAATAACTAAAAATCATCATCCATTGATCATCATCTGCTGCCGTTTGTAGCCAAAATAAAATAACACCCAGATTTACAATCACGAGCCACAGCAGCCATAATGCAGAAAAGTCACTGATGAACACCCAGGGCAATGTTAACAATGCCCATACTAAGAAAAGCGTATAGGCATCAGCGCCTGTTTGATAGATTTGTCCAAATACCGCTAAAAATACACCGACTAAAACCATGGCGCTTAATAACAATAACTGCCCTGGCAAGCGCTTTAATCTATAAAAATAAGTAGCCATTACTATAGCCGCTAAGGCCATCTGAATAGACCCTAATTTCATTAAGGGTGTCATTTTATTCCAATTAAAAGCAAAGAAATAAATCATGCCCGATAAAATAAGAGTTATTCCTAAGACCAAAAGCATTCTTGAGGCCCACAGCCCCCAATTTCTAGGAGGATAAATGCGATCCAGTGCGAACTCTTTAGCCGGTGTTGAAATGAGTTTTTGTGACCATAAGTCATCTATGAGTCTTCTATTGGCCGCAATGGCCTCTAATGAAATAGGAGGGCTATTCTCTGTGTCCATAAGCGAAGATCCTAAGAGGGTAGTGAGTGTAAAAGGCCGGTATTCAGTCGCATCATGAGCACAAGTACTTGCGGCGAATAGGGTGAAACCAGTGTAGAATAGCCAGAATAGAAAATCAAGCTCGCACTCTAAATTATCTTGGCAAGGCCATATTTTGGGTCTATACCCGTTACACCTGAAGATGCGAGATTGTCATTTCTATTTTTCAGTTTATCATTCAAAGAACAGGGTGATGTTTTTAAACACGCCGTAAACCCTTGCCTGGGGGCTCGGACGCAGCATAAGCGGCGCCAATATTAGCGCCGCTTATCGTCCAATCAATGTGGGACAGTCAGGGTAGAACATCAAGTTTTTACAGTTATTTTCGATGTGTTTTCTGTGGGGGTGTCGGTACAAGGTAATCGCCAATACCTTCAACAAGTTTTTGAGTCGTATACCCAGTCACAGCATTCAGTGCGCAATTTACAGCCCCGGTTGTTTGCGGATAGTTGGAATAGACGAATAACGGAGGCCCGTATTTTCCGAAGAACATCAATCCGTTATTCAAACTGGTGTAACCTGAACTTTTTGCTCGTTCAGCAATATTTTGAATCCCTTTGACAATTGTAGCCAGCATAATATTCATAGCCAATAGGTAAAATACACTTTTCACCACTTGAAAAACAAATGATCCGTCTTCTTGTGGTAAATTTTCGCTATTTTGTATTGAGCGACAATTATCTTTGCCGGTCGGCGACAATTAAGATTGCCGGTTAGGGGGGATTGCTTTAACCTATCTTGTACTATTTACAAGCAAAAGGAAAAGCA
>VFKP01000028.1 GCA_009885495.1 Gammaproteobacteria bacterium
CATACTGAGCATGCCCGACAAATGGGTTGGATCCGGAATGAATAAGCTTTAGGCTTAAATCTTTTTTAGCTAAATAGCTGCTGACACGAGCTTGCCGGAAGGACACATTTTATCTCATATTCTCGACCTAAAAAGTTCGGCATAACGGTTGTCCCATAAGTATCCACAAATAGCACTATATCCATTTCAGGATACTCATGTCAAGGAATAGACCGGATCTGTAAAAGTTCTTTATAATTGTTTTTAGAACGTTTGCGCTTTTTTATTACAATCGCTCAACAATCTGCCCCTGCAGTATATGTTTTTCCAAGATTTCATCAATGTCGGCTTCATTTTGATAAGTGTACCAAACTCCTTCGGGATAAATCACCATGACCGGCCTGTTTGAATAAAGATAAAATTGTATTTTTAACCCATCTATAAAATTTCATTTACGCCGTCCCTTAAATTGAATATCAATCCCATGAGTATCCACAAATGATATCATTTTGATTATACTCTACCAAGACTCTAAACATAATCCCTTCCATTATGGATTTTAATTTATGCGCGATAAAATTGACGAAAATGGGCAATACCTTCCATATCCTGGCACAACGGTCGTAGCAGCAATGCAAGACTCCGACACTGAATTTTGGCAAGCTGTTTATAATCAGTTAAACAACTCTCCCAGCATTCTTCAGTATTATGCCCTACTACCCTGTAAAAGTTATCATATGACAGGATTTGCATTAGATACCCTGGAGGATCTGCCTAGTCATCAAGATTGGGCTAGGTTTATGACTGATAAAATACCCTTTTACACAAAACTGCACGAAGCATTGTCCGCGCAGAAAATTTTCCCAAGCATTGTCTTTGATTTACTCAGTGAAGCCAATAGCCTTGTGCTGGCGGTTCGTCTTTCCGAGAAACAAAGGCTTGTTATACAAGCCCTTGCTGAGTCCTATGGTTGTGAGGCCGGGATCCCCTTGTGTTTCCACATTACTTTAGCTTATCAATACAGAAGTTTAACCGCAGAAGACCATCCTAAGATTATTGAAGAATTAAGGCCCTTGCGTGGTATTCTTAATGGAAAGAAAAATACGACTCTAAAGCAACTTAAACTATGTTACTTCGATGATATGACTTGCTTTACCCCCTGGAATGGCAGTACAAATCCTTTTACATCCGTATCTTCCCATTTATATCGATTTTATAAGGTCTTGATGGACAATTTACCCAGTGCTCTAAGCTGTCATACGGCCAGAAGACCTTAGCCCTTAAACAGCCTCGCCCATCAAGCGCTTTTGTTTTTCGACCTTCATACTGCGGCTATA
This sequence comes from Gammaproteobacteria bacterium, assembly GCA_009885495.1. Classification (GTDB taxonomy): domain Bacteria; phylum Pseudomonadota; class Gammaproteobacteria; order UBA1113; family UBA1113; genus VFKP01. The sequence continues at coordinate 1,317 of VFKP01000028.1, forward strand.
AGGTAACACTAATAATATGGCTAATAGTCCAAAGATACTCAGCACGATGGCTAAAGGCATATTGGAAGCCACAGGTCGTAATAAGGCTATCGTCCCCACCAAGGTAGCCAGCAAAAATTGAGCGGCTCCCAGTAAAGCTGCGGCAGTACCGGCAATATCTGGAAAAGGTTCCAGCGCGCCACCGGCACCCGCACCCATCATAAAAGCACCGCCTATCCCCGCCATAGCGGTGGGCAATAGAAAGCTCCAAAGGCTAGTGCCTATCCATAAAGTCCAAAGCATCATGATAATTCCACTCAAGAAGAATAAGCTGCAACCCAAGATCGCAACTTTAGTAATACCCAATGTTAGATTGAGTTTTCCGGCCATCATACTGCCTAAGAAAAACGTAATCCCAATGATTGCAAAATAATAACCAAAATGAGTTTCAGGCACATGTAGTATCTGGATCAGAATATAAGGCGACACTGAAAAAAACGTAAAAAAGCAAGCCAGCGCACTCGAGGCAATCACTGTAAACGTCACAAATTGTCTGTTTTTGAGAACGCGGGCATAATCTTTAAACGTACCCTTTAAAGAATGATTAAGATGCTTTTCTTTGAGGGTTTCAGATAATCTCAGAAAAATAATCACAAAAATAGCAAGACCCACAGCGCTTAGAAAAAAGAAGGGTGCCCGCCAACCCCATCTCACATCTAAATACCCACCCACAATGGGCGCTAATAAAGGCGAAACAGCGATGGCACCATTTAAATAACTGTAGATCCCGGCCGATTCATCTCCTGCCGATAAATCACGCACAATGGCAAAAGCGCTCACCATCATGCCGCAGGCACCAATGCCTTGAATAATACGCATGATAATCAATACTTCGATTGAATTGCTCAATGCCGCGCCCAATGAAGCCAGCGCATAAAGCAAAATACTGAGTAAAACGATCGCTTTACGGCCAAAACGGTCTGATAAGGGACCAATGATCAATTGCCCCGCTCCCACAGCCAACATGAATAAACTTAAGGTCAGTTGCACTAATCCTGGAGAAGTGTGAAAGATACTCATGAGTTGCGGGACCTCAGGGATAAAAATATCCTGACCGATGGCAAAACTAAAGACTAAAGGCGCCAGCAATACGATCAGTGCTAAGGGAGTATATTGTCGCATACTGTTTTCTCTACAAGATTGTGATATGCGCCGTAGTATACAGGATTTATAATTCTAAAGCAAGATCGCATCGCTTCCTATACGCTGGATTTTTTGATAGAATAACCCCCTTCTGTGCTTCAAGTCAGTTTTGCCTTATTTTAACGCATGATCTGCCCTTAAAGACAAAGACGAAGCCATTTTGGTCGCGAAATGGCTGTTTGCGCTTAAGCTTAAGTTTAAGCGTCCTTATCATTCTTATATTTGGAGTTCATTTTATGAGCAATGCAATCGTTCTCAACGCCTCTACTAGAACGAACATGGGGAAAGGTGCGAGCCGCCGCCTACGTCGTGAAGAAAGAGTGCCTGCTATTTTATACGGTGCTGAGCAAGCATCAACGCCGGTGACCTTAGAGCATCGTGAAATCATTAAAGCCTTGGAAAACGAACAAATTTTCACTCAGGTTTTCAACTTAAACATTGATGGAAAAAAACATCCGGTGTTGTTGCGTGATATTCAACGCCATGCTTATAAACCGCGGATTCTGCACATGGATTTCCAACGCATTACTGGTAAAGAAATCCTGCACATGCATATTCCCTTACATTTTGTTGGCGAAGAAAAATCTCCTGCCGTTAAGGCTGGGGCTATCATCGCGCATCAAATCAAGGAAGTTGAAGTCACTTGCCCTGCCACACATATCCCTGAATTTATCGAAGTGGATTTAAGTGCTTTGGACGTGGATCAAATCCTGCATTTATCTGAATTAAAATTACCTAAGGATGCAGTCATTGTCGCCTTAACCCATGGTAGCGATCATGATCTTCCCGTCGCGGCTGCACATATGCCAAGAGTGGTGGTTGAAGAAGTGGAAGAAGTGGTTGCTGAACCTGCGGTTGCAGCGGGCGCAGAAACAGCTGAAACTGTAGAACCCAAAACAAAATAGGTTTTTGCAAGGGCGATTCACGAATCGCCCGCCCCCAAAACTGGAATGCTAAATGTCGAATCTTCACCCGCCTATTAAACTCATTGTGGGTCTGGGTAATCCTGGATCGCAATATGCCAGCACACGCCATAATGCTGGATTTTGGTGGATAGAAGCTATGGCTAAAGATTTGAATTGTCATTTACGCAATGAAGGAAAATTTCAAGGACAATTGGCCAATGTAAAAATCCATGGCCAAGATTGTTTGCTCTTACAACCCTCTACTTTTATGAATCACAGCGGTGTTTCTGTCTCGGCTGTAGCCCATTATTATAAAATAGCCCCTGAAGCGATTCTGGTGGCCCATGATGAATTGGATCTAGTCTGTGGCGATGTCAAATTAAAATTAGGTGGCGGACACGCCGGACACAATGGATTACGTGATATCGCTCAAGCGTTAAAAACGCAAAACTTTCCTCGCCTACGTTTAGGTATAGGCCATCCCGGTCATAAAGACCGCGTGCTCAATTATGTGTTAGGGCAAGCCAATGCCAGCGAACGCCAGAAAATTGACATTGCCATTGAAAGAACCTTCACCGTCTTAGCTCAGATCTTAAAAGGATCTTGGGATGAGGCCATGCAACAATTACATACGATTAAAGAGGATTAAATGGGATTTAAATGCGGAATTGTGGGCTTACCCAATGTGGGAAAATCCACCTTATTTAACGCCTTAACACGCGCAGGTATTGAAGCGGCCAATTATCCTTTCTGTACCATAGAGCCCAATGTCGGCATTGTTCCTGTGCCCGATTTTCGTTTAGCGGCCATTGCTGAGATCGTAAAACCACAGCAGATTTTGCCTACGACGATGGAATTTGTGGACATTGCAGGTTTAGTTAAAGGCGCTGCACAAGGCGAAGGCTTAGGCAATAAGTTTTTGGCGCATATTCGTGAAACGGATGCCATTGCTCATGTGGTGCGTTGTTTTGAAGATGAGAATGTCATTCATGTTTCAGGCAAAGTAAACCCCTTGCATGATATCGATATTATCAATACCGAATTGGCATTGGCTGATTTAGACACGGTCACTAAAGGCATATTACGCGTCAGTAAAAATACGCGCAGCGGCAATAAAGACGCCTTGGCTGAATCGGCTTTATTAGAAAGAGTCAAAGCACATCTCAATGAAGGTTTAAGCATTCGCTTGTTAAAGTTATCCACTGAAGAGAAAAAAATACTCAGTAGTTATCATTTTCTCACCGATAAACCCGTGCTCTATATTGCCAATGTTGCGGACGATGGTTTTAAAAACAATCCTCTTTTAGCGGCCGTTGAAGCGCGCGCAGAATCGGAAAAGGCATTGGTGGTTCCAGTGTGCGCTGCCATCGAAGCCGAACTCTTAGACTTAAGCGAAGAAGATAAAGCCGCCTTTCTAAATGACATGGGCTTAAGCGAAACGGGTTTAGATCGTTTGATCGCCAGTGGTTATCGCTTATTGGGTTTGCAAACTTATTTCACTGCCGGCGTTAAAGAAGTCCGTGCTTGGACAGTCCCCGTGGGCGCAACGGCGCCTCAGGCTGCAGGCTGTATTCACAGCGATTTCGAACGCGGTTTTATTCGCGCAGAAGTGATCGCCTATGAAGATTTTATCGCCTATCGCGGTGAACAAGGCGCTAAACAAGCCGGTAAATTGCGGGTTGAAGGTAAAGAGTATATTACTCAAGATGGCGATGTGATGCATTTCTTGTTTAATGTATAATGGGATAGTAAAATGCAAGAATTCGTTAGACGGTTTGAGTAGATCTGCTGAGTCACCCCAGCAGACCCCTCCTCAGAACCGGACGTGCAGATTTCCCGCATCCGGCTCCCGAGAGCACTAAGTTATTCAGCCCGCGGTGAACATCGATGCCGTTTTAAAATTTCG
>VFKP01000033.1 GCA_009885495.1 Gammaproteobacteria bacterium
ATATGACTAAAAATTAACCAGGAAGGCTTGGCTATGACATAATTTTACATCAGACAAAACCGGCAATCTTAATTGTCGCCGACCGGCAAAGATAGTTGACGTTTAATAGTAGCCGCTCTGCCACCATATTAATCAATGAATTAGCTGTGTTCTTAAATGATGATCTGTGATTTTGATGTTGTAAAAGTAAACGTTCTAGATGATTATCGTTTATACCTGCAATTTTCAGATGGCAAAGCGGGCGAACTGGATATCGCTAAATTAGTTCCTTTCATTGGCGTATTTGCATTATTAAAAGACAGAGCTTTCTTTAACGCCGTAACCATCAATCCTGATATCGGCACCATCTGCTGGGCCAATGGAGCTGATTTAGCACCCAGCTATCTATATGAGAATTTGGGAATGTAAAACCCCCGGTAAAAATCGAGGGTTACATCATACTTTACAGTCTCTGACGAAGATCTCATTGACTCACATCTGTAAGTTCGGATTCACGTCTTCCATCTCAACATCTGATTGCATCTCAATATCTGATTCAACCTCTTGCTTTGGCCCTTTTTGATGAAAACCATATGGATTATGAGCAGTAGGTACATTAGCAGGATCATTTTTATTTTCTTCTGCTGCGTTTTCAACATGAACTGCTGCGCTGTTCTGAACAGGTGAATTGAAATCATTCAAAATATCTTGCAAGTTTTCGAATATTCTATGCAGGAAAACAAATGCGCTCTTCTGAGCCATTTCAATAATATTGGGGGCTTTAGAATAAAGTTCACATTTTTTCAGTAACTCTTTCCATCGACTTATAAAGCCCATGAATTCTTCTTGATTTTTTTGTGGCAACTGCAGATACAAGGGTGTTAAAAAGTGAAGGGTCGTCCAAAGTTCATGGAATATTCGATATTGGCCTTGGTCTAAATAGTCGCGCTTTTTTAAGAAAGTTGGGTGAGTGAATTCTTTCGTGTATACGTTATTCCCTTTGCTATTATCTGCGATCGCTCTTTGACCAGCCCAATCAATAAAACTGATTTCGAACGATCCTCCATTCGTTGTTTTAAAAAGCATATTCTCAAGTTTAAGATCGCCATGAGTCAATCCTTCACTCAAAAAATGATGTACTTTGCTAACACATTGAAGCATTATTCTAGTTTGATTTTCTAAAGAATAAGGAGAATCTTTGCCAATATAATAGGTTAAATTTCGTCCCAGATCAGGCATGACAAATCCAACCAACCCTTCAGTTTCAGTGTATAACAACGGTTTGATTCTCTCATTTTTTTCATGTGTCTTTTGAAATTCTGAGATCTGAGATTTTGTTGCTGGAACTGAGGCAGATTTTTCTTTAAACATAACCGCAACATATTTTTCAAGAACATCTTTATAAACCACTTGTGTAGGCAAATCTTCTTGGCCAGCAGAATCTTTAATCGTTAAGATCCAAGATATAGGATGTACTCTTTTAAAAGCGCCCGCTTCATAATCTTCATTCTTAATGCAACACAGCCAAGAGGTTCCTTGATTACTCTCGGTAAAAAAAAGCTGACCATTCTTTATTTTAGCTTCGCACATAGGCTCATCCTCTTCGTCCCTGACGGTTACAAAGGGATCTTTTGCTGAAATTTTTGCTGTTCTGACTAGTTCTTTTCTGTTTGACAAATCTTTATTCGGCTTTTTCTGTGCTGAAGTGGAGCTAGCCAGATCCCATTCACTGCCATAAAGAGTTTCCAGATACATACCTTGAGCCTCAAAAGCTTGAACCAAAAACGCCTCAAAAATTTCGAGTTCTTCTGAAGGACCTTCTTTTATCAAATCCCCTATTTTATCGAGATCAAAGACTATGGATTTCATACTTTTTTACCTTAACGTTTAATATTATTATCTAAAAGCTCATAAATTATGAGCGCTTTCGTTTTTATACGTCATTGTAAAAAAGTGGTGCTTAGAAATAAGCAAGCCTCTTTTGTAAAGAATAGTTAAAAATCAATAACTTAACTAGACAGGTCCCTTCGCCCTATTATTATGATTCAAGAATGGGCTTTCTTGAAAATTATTGTAACCGTTCGTCTTTGAAAAGTAAAGGGAAATAGAGAAAAAAGAGGTATTCTTGGTGTTGCAGAAAGTAAGCCCTCTCCCGGGGTTGCGCAGTACCGGGCGAGGGGCGCTATCAGCTTTTTCGGACAGTACTGCAGAATAGCGGGAGGGCTTTTACTGACTTTAAGGCGTAAATGAATACGATTTCAAAGCTTCGACTAAAGCGCTGACATTTTCGATAGGAGTCGTCTGCTCAATGCCATGGCCTAGATTGGCGATCAATCCGGGATGGGGTCCCCAATCGTCTAAGAGTGCATACATCGCCGCTTGCACTTTTTCGGGTGAGGATAATAATAAAGCCGGATCTAGATTGCCTTGCAAGCACACTCGATCACCGACACGTACTCGCGCAGCCGATAAAGACTGTGTCCAGTCTACACCTAAGGCATCGGCACCGCTTAAGCTCATGCTTTCTAGGAAAGCCCCCGCACCCTTGCTGAATAAAATAATCGGTGTGGCGGCGGTCAAAGGATCGGATTTTAACAAAGCAATAATTCTGTTCATAGCGGCCAATGAAAATTGCTGATAATGTTCGGGGCTCAACCAGCCACCCCAACTGTCAAAAAGCATCACCACATCCACGCCTGCAGCGATCTGCGCACTCAAATACAGATGTGTAGCTTCTACTAATTTATCCAATAAAGCTTGTAAAACTTCTGGCGCTTGATAAGCCATTTGACGAGCGCTGATAAAATTCTTATGACCTTGCCCTTCAATCATATAACAGGCCACCGTCCAGGGACTTCCGGCAAAGCCAATCAAAGGCAAGGAACCGGCCAATTCTTTTTGAATTAATTGCACGGCTTGCATCACATATTTTAATTTTTGTTCTGGATCGGGAACCGGCAAAGCCTGAACATCGGCTAAAGTTCGTATTGTCTTTGCAAACTGCGGGCCTTCGCCTTCTTTAAACGATAAGCCTAAACCCATGGCATCGGGCAAGGTTAGGATGTCCGAAAATAAAATAGCTGCGTCCAAATCAAAACGGCGTAAAGGTTGTAAACTGACTTCCGCGGCTAAATCAGGGGTTTGACATAAAGTCATAAAACTTTTTGCCTCTTTGCGCAAAGCACGGTATTCGGGTAAATAACGCCCCGCTTGACGCATCAACCAGAGTGGCGGCCGATCTAAAGGCTCTCGTTTTAAGGCACGCAATAAGCGATCATTAGCCTTCATGCGTATTTCCTGTCACGACACTGGCTTGTGTGAGATCCGTTAGAGGGCGAACCCAGGGATGCTGTGCCAGTAAAGATTCGGGCAGATCATGCAAGACGGTATTAGCCTGTGCGCGATTATCATATTGCCCTAAGGCTGCGATATACCAAGCCTTATTATCACGCAGGGTTTTAATATAATGTAAATCTTTCGGTAAATTCACACAAGCCTGCGATTGGCCGGCGCCCCACATTTGACACACGGTATGTTGTAATTGGGCAAAATCATAACCGCCGGCAATTTGCAGGGTATACCCTTGCGCTTTAAAAACATTTGCAGCAGTTGCGGTTTGAGCAGGTACTGTTGACATCGCGACCTTCGAGGGAATGGTCATTTTTGACAAAACAGGCGCTACCGTATTTTGAGCAGCCACGGTGATCTTCGCTGGCAAAGGTTTTACTTTCTCTTCGACCACAACCGTTTGATGAGGTGTAAATGCGGAAGTGGTTTCTTCAGCCACAGTAGGTTCTGGGCTGTCTTGAAGTTCTGTACCCACGGCAGTATCGTCTGCTTCGGATGCCTCAGCATCGCTGGGGGTTTGGATCACCGTTCGTACCCAAGGACCTTGATCTTGAACTTGAAGTACTCGATCATTATCCGCTAAAACAGGTCTAGCCGTTGGTTTTACAGTGAAAAACTGAACCGCTAGCATTCCTAGAATAAGGACTGTGGCCACCGCGCCCAAAGCCATTTTCGGATGTTTCAACCATTTTTTGGGGGGCTGGCTCTGACGCCATTTTCGTTCTAATTTATCGACGGTCATCACCAATAAACGTGCCAAGATCCCTTGAGATTCGCGGCATAATTCAGCCAATTCGGATTTCGAAAAAGGCGCAGTACCTTTATAACCGCCCTGGCGCAAACCATGTTTCAGATAGGCTTCTACTTCTTCGGTATTTAACGGTTCTAAAATTAAAGTAAAACTACTGCCCGTTCCCCAATCCTGATCGCCGGCCCAAGTCTGTTCTGTACTGGCCGATGAGAAAAAGTGCTCCAATTGCATCCTACCGCAAAATAGAATGCTTAAGGCCTGTTCTGCAGCATCTAAGCCATTCACCCAATTGGTTAAGGTGTGAAGAATTTCAGGAGCCAATTCATGAGCATCATCGATTAAAAGCAGAAAATGTTCTTGGCGCTGATGTAATTGTTTCAAACGTAATCTTAGGCTATCGTCAAAATTAAAACCGGGCTCATTTTGTTCTAAGCCCAAATATTTACAGAGCGAAATTTTAATGATGTTTAGATCCAAGGCAGCATGTCCGTGGATCTCGCCCAATCCTATAGTAACTGAATCATCTGCGGATACATTCGTCTTCAATCTTTTTTTGAGGATCTGGAGAAAGCAGGTTTTACCTACGCCTGACACGCCCATCAAAAGCAGCACATGCCCGCCTTCTTGCGCCAACTCTTCCAGTAAGCACAGCTGTTTTTCTCTTTTAACAGTCACAAAGGGTGCTTTCTGCCCCAAATCAATAAAGGGTTTACGTTTAAATCCTAAGGCTTCCCATTTTTGTTGATCATTGCTTGACATTTTAGACACAACTTAAAATATCATTAACCACGGCTCTAATGCCGCGATTATCGGTTATAAAAATATGATCGGCAATTTCGCGATACCATTGGTCGTATTGTTCAGCCATATCATGTAATAAGGCCGATTTATCTTCAGCACGCAGCAATAAGGGCCTTTTTTTATCTCTTTCAGTCCGTTCTAATTGCTGATCGACCGTGGTTTTTAAATAGACCACTAATCCTCTGGCCGCCAAATGTGTACGGTTTTGCAACTCATTGACCACGCTGCCACCGGTGGCTAAAACCACACCGACCTTTTGGGTCAATTCATCGACAATTTCCATCTCGCGCTGACGAAAGCCTTCTTCACCTTCCACATCGAAGATCCAGCGAATATCAACACCGGTACGCGATTCAATGACTTCATCGGTGTCATAAAATTCTCGATTCAGCTCACGAGCCAACATGCGTCCTACCGTTGTTTTACCTGCACCCATTGGGCCCACTAAAAAAATATTTTGCGTTTTTTTCATCGTTCTCTAACTGTTATTATGCATCTGTACATTTTTATTATTCTCATTTTTTTATGGCCGCGACGTCTTTACCCTCTCCCCCAACCCCTCTCCCAGAGTACTGGGCGAGGGGAGCTTTTACGCCTCTCTGCCCATCTGAGACGCGATGAATCGACGTCTCTACAAGAAGAGGGCAGGTTTCTCGCTAGGCCAAAGTATCCTGCTGTACAATTTTAGGCGTAATAAAGATCAAAAGCTCTGCTTTTTTATCCACAACAGCCGTATTGCGAAACAGGGCTCCGAATAAGGGGATCTCACCCAAGAAAGGGATCCTAACCACGGCTTTACTCTTTTCTTCGCTGTAAATCCCCCCTAAAACAATGGTCTCCCCATTGCCCACCAAGACTTTGGTATCGATCTTACGCGTATTGATGGTCGGCGTACCCTTCACGGGGTTGGTAAAATCCGGCCTATCTTGGTTCACTTTAATCGCCATGATGATATTATTATCTGGCGTAATATGTGGCGTCACATCTAATTTCAAAGTGGCGCTCTGGAAAGCGACCGTGGTAGCACCGCTGGCCGAAGATTCCTCATAAGGGATCTCTTGCCCTGCTTCAATGAAAGCCTGCTGCTGATCGGCGGTCACCAAGCGTGGGGAAGATATTACCTCAGCTTGACCTTCAGATTCAAGTGCTGAGAGCTCCAAGTCCAATAAATAGCCATGCCCCAGATTAGCTAAGGCGACACCCACACTGCCCGGTTGCTCGCCATTGACAGGTGCTGCAGGCAAATTCACATTCAGCCGATCTGTAGGCCTAACATTGGCATTGTCAAAAATAGAATTGCCATCGATGAGATTTTGTTGCATACCGCTGGCACCATTAAAAGTACCCGTAACATGATCGGCCTTGGAAATACCCCAACGGATCCCTAAAGTACGTTCAAAATCGCTGGTCACTTCAACAATACGCGATTCTATCAACACTTGCTTGACAGGCACATCCAATTTTTCAATCAAGCCTCTGACTTCATCGATAGTCTCCGGGGTATCTTGAATCAATAAGGCATTAGTCCGTTTATCCACGGTCACCGCCCCTCTTTCAGACAAGAGACTATTGCTCTTATCTTTCAAGATGGTCGCCACATCATCTGCCTTGGCATAATTTAAAGTCACAAACGCCGTTTGTAAGACTTCCAATTGTTGCACATCTTGCTGTGCCTGCAAATCGGCTTTTTGTCTATCAGCGATTTCTGCAGAAGGCGCTATCAACAAGACCTTACCCATTTTCAATTCACTTAAGCCCTGTGTTTTCATGATGATATCCAAGGCTTCATCCCAGGGAATATTATTCAAGCGCAAAGTAATATTCCCATTAACGCTGTCACTGGCCACAATATTTAAACCGGTAAAATCCGCAATAATTTCTAACACTGAACGTACAGGAATATTTTGGAAATTTAAAGACAATCGATCGCCTGTGTATTGTTTTTCAGCACTAGGATTATTCTTTGCACCGGCGATGTTGGCGGGGGCGATATCAATGACAAATTGTTTATTGATCTGATAAGCCGCTTGCTTATAATCGCCTTTGACAGCAACTGTTAATCGAGTATTGCCTCCACGCCCGGTTATATTAATCGTTTGTACTGGCGTACCAAAATCGGTCACGTCTAACTTACGTTGAGCCACAGAAGATTGGGCCACAGTATTGATAAAATCAACCACGACATTTTGACCTTGCTGATTGACATCGATGCCCATGCTGGCATCAGAAAGGCTAATCATCACTTGCCCGCCACCATCGGCATTGCGATGAAAGTCAATGGCTTTGATCTGATGTTGCGATTTACTCCAGGTATTACCGCTGAAGGTACGCGGTGTTTTTTGCGTATAAACGGGTTGGGTTCGCTCTGTGATTGTCAAATACACTTGAGATCCCATGACTTTAGTATCATAACTGGCACTGCCTTGCAGAGACAGCACCACCCGTGTTCTACCGCCTGCCGAACTGGCTTGAACACTGTTGATCACACCCTTATTTAAATCAGCAGCATTTAAATCAATGCCGCCTTGAACGCCCCAGAAGTCTAAGACAATGCGTGAAGGCGCATCGGTGCTAAAACTTTCTAATTTTTTAACCGGGCCCTTTAGGGTAAAAATAACCTGGGTTTTCTGAGGGGTTAAAGCGTTATAAGCGATATTAGAGATCTGATTACTGCCCACAGACACTGAATTTTGTACTGAGTTTGCTGCGGCAGTGCTATTCTGCACTAAAGGAACAGGGGGAACTGCTAGCGCAGGACTTGCGTTTTGAGTACTGCCATCTGGGGAAATGGCTACAGGCGTATTCGGCGTTTGCCTGCTCGTCAAGGGCGCAGTGCTTTGTGTGCTATCCGTCGCCGCCCAAAGAAATGCCGACACGCAAAGCCCAAAGCTAACAAATAGTATTCTTAATTTCAAAATGTTTTTTAATTTCATCATCTTTCTCACTCGTTACTCAGGCCTAAACTCGCGTCGCGTTTACTCCATCCACCGACACCATTGGGGACGGTTTCTACCAATTGAACTTTATCATTGCTAATGGATGTGACTTCACCATAATTTTCACCCATATGCGAGCCCAAAGTCACACGGTAAATCATACCCGTGGGTGCTGCAATTAAAGCCCAGCTTTGCCCAGCTTTTTGAATGGTTCCTACCATATGCAAAGAATCTAGCGCATACGCTTCTAATAATTCCTTAGGGCGATTGACATCAGGAGCATCTTTACTGTTATTGGCTTGTGGTAACGGCGAATCAAAGGGACTGCGCAAATTACCCGCCGAATAAAGATACGGTACCGGATCTGTAAATTCGGGTAAAGGCTCAATAGGATCAGCAGGGCCTTGACTGGTGATTTCCACAAACGCTTGGGCTTGTTTCATTTCAGAAGAAATGCCCCAAACTGGGGTAGTCAATAACACACCGATCAACCCCAGACAGATCTTAAATCGGCCGTTGAAAAACGGAAAATGGGTTAAGGATAAGCGCTTCACTTGGCCGCACTCCCGTCTTTAGCTGGATTGTCAATATAACGATAAGTCCTGGCTGTAGCATCCATCACCAAGACATTGGATCCCTTTGAAGACACGGATTGTTTGGGCGTCTCTCCGGGCGCAGCATTAGCCTGCGTAACCGGTTTAGCCAAACTGATGGTAAAATCATTGAAAGTCACTATCTTTTGCAATGAAGCCACTTGACTGACGAATAAAGCCAGACTGTGATAATCTCCCATTACTGAAATATCAATGGGCATTTCTGCGTAAAAATCTTTTTCAACTTCTTGATCGGGTTTCACCAAATTAATCTCCAAACCATTGGCTGAACCCAGCTTAGAAATGCTATCGATTAGTTGCGGGATCTCTGCAGGTGTCGTTAGCTGCGCCAACATATTTCTGAGCAGCACCTGCATTTGTTTTAACTGTTCATTATAAGCCGGCAGATCAGCCGCTTGTCGGTATTTGACTTGATAGGTTGTTTGCAGATCCGCTTGTGTGGCTGAAGCCTGTGCCAAGCTGGCCATACGAGGTTTAATTAACCCCATATATCCCAAAACTGAAATCAGTAAAAAAACAACGAGCAAGCAGATTAAACGTGTTGCGGCGGGCCATGAACCTACAGTTTCAAAATTTAACTCATTAAGTTCCATTGTTTCCTCCCTTTGCCAAATGGGCAATATCGGGCAAATGTTCCGTCATGGTGATTTCAAAATTACGAATTTTACTATCACTGCCTTGGGTGTCATCTGCTTTAATTTGAGTTAAACGCGGATTTGAAATCCAACGAGAGGCCTCAATACTCTGCATAAACTCTGAGACTCGAGTATTGGATTCAGCCACACCAGAGACCGTGAGCTGAGCACCTTTTTTATCGAGTTTTGTAAGATAAATGCCATCGGGAACCTTATAGACCACCTGTTCCAATAAATGCACTATCGACACTCGTTGAATTTGCAATTGTTGCAAAACCTTACGACGGGCGATGAGATCGGCTCTTTTGGATTTGATATCTTGGATCTGTGCAATCTTAACATCGAGCAAAGCTGTCTGAGCTTGTAGATAGGTATTGACATCCGCTACACGATTAATTTTACCATTCACGATAATAAAAACCAAACCTAGAAAAAAAATGGCAATGCCTGCAGCAATACCGAGTAAAACTAAAAATTCTTTTTGCGATTCTTCCCGAAGTTTTTCGCGCCAAGGCAATAAATTAATTTGTACCATATTCAGGGAACCCCCTCAAAGCCAAACCACAACTGACCATAAAAGCAGGCGCATCTAAACGCAGACTGTCTTCGTTCAAGCCTCGCGCTAAACTCATGTTTTCAAAAGGATCGGCAATGACACAGGGTGCGGACAATCGATCCGCCAGCATCTCAGACAAGCCATTTAAATGTGCCCCACCGCCTGCCAATAGAATAAAATCAACATTATGACTGTACCCTGAAGATAAGAAAAACTGCATGGAACGACGCACCAAAGGAATTAAAGATTCTCTGAAGGGCTTTAGAACTTCCTCTTCATAGTCAGCGGGTAATCCTCCCATTTTCTTCATACGCCCCGCCTCTTCATAGGATAGATGATAACGGCGTTGTATGGCTTCGGTCAATTGACGTCCTCCGAAAACCTCTTCGCGAGAATAAATGGCTCGCATATTGTGTAATACGGTTAAGGTGGTCATCGTTGCACCAAAATCAATGACCGCGATGGTTTTATCAACCCCCTGATCCGGTAAAAGCGTTCGTAAAAAATTAACACTGCGTTCAACAGCAAAAGTTTCCACATCGACAAAATCAACCGTTAAGCCGGCATCTTCTAACACATCAACTCGCGCATCTACATTTTCTGTACGCGAAGCAACGAACAAGACATTCATCTTGCTAGCATCTTTCTCATTGATTTCCAAGACTGTAAAATCCATCCGCACTTCAGCTAAAGGGAAAGGGATCAAAGTCGCGGCTTCTAGTTGAATGTGTGCTTCAAGCTCATCATCACTTAAACTGGCATCGACTTGTAAAATTTTTGAAATAACGGCAGTAGAGGGCATGGCAATCGCCGCATAACGCGTACTGACTTTGGCGCGCTCTAAGGCAAGCTTAAGCGCTTCAGTGACAACAGCAAAGTCTTTGATGTTGTTTTCAACAATAGCCTCAGGAGGAATAGTGGCTAAACCAAAACTCTCTACTTTATAGCGGCCCGAGCTATAGCTCAGCTCTAAGACCTTAGCGGCAGTAGAACTCAGATCCACTCCGAGGACCGAATGAGATTTTCTGGGAAACAATAGGCCCACAGCCACTCCTTGCTTTTAACTAATCTTAAGGCCAACAATAGCATACTCATCTCAGGGTTGCTACAACTTAGACAGGCTTCATTCTAATGAATAAAAAAATAAAAATCAATGCCTTAAGGTTTTACCTTCTATCCGATCGGTTTTTGCGCCCTGGAGTGCTGTCTTGCTCATTTCAGGGCCCTTATTCTAGAAAATTTTAGCTTCAAATTTGAAAGCTCTCCCCAGAAATGCTAGAATGCAGCTCAATTCACCCTTCATGAAGTCTAACTGATGATTTTTTTTACAAAATGGTTGCGCCGCGGATTTCTGTTCTTATTTGGACTTCTCTGCCTAGCGGCGATAGGCGCAGCGGCCTTAATTCTTGAAGTTGAAAAAAATCTGCCTGATGTTTCTGTTCTCAAAGACATTCATTTGCAAGTTCCTTTACGCTTATACTCTCAGGAGAATCTCCTGATTGCCGAGTATGGCGAACAAAGACGCACCCCAGTTCCTTATGATCAAATCCCCAACACCTTAATTCAAGCCGTTTTAGCCACCGAAGACCAACGTTATTTCGAACACAGCGGGGTCGATTTTATTGGCTTAATTCGCGCTTCCGTTGTTTTGGTGGCCACAGGCACTAAAGCCCAAGGCGGTAGCACCATCACCATGCAAGTGGCTCGTAATTTTTTCTTGAACAGCAAGAAAACTTATTCTCGTAAATTACGTGAGATCCTCTTAGCCATCAAAATTGATAAAACCTTTAGTAAACAAAAAATTCTTGATTTGTATTTGAATAAAATTTTCTATGGGAATCGCGCTTATGGTGTTGAAGCGGCTGCCGAGGTTTATTATGGCAAACCCTTGAATCAGCTGAGCTTAGCGCAAATGGCCATGATTGCCGGGATCCCTAAAGCACCCTCTTCTTTGAATCCCTTGGCCAATCGCCCAGCGGCTTTAGACCGACGAAATCATGTATTGGCACGCATGTTAGACCATGGCTATATTTCAAAAACAGCCTATAATGCTGCAATTGCAGAACCGGAAACCGCTAGCCCTCACGGTTCTTTAATTCAATGTCCCGCCCCTTATGTGGGTGAGATGATCCGAGATGGCCTCATCGGACAATTCGGTGAAGAGGCTTACACTTCAGGCATGAGTGTCCACACCACCTTGAATTGCAATTTGCAAATGCAAGCCGAGCATTCTTTACAAACCGCACTCATCAACTACGACACTCGCCACGGCTATCGCGGGCCCCGCCAACACTTACCTTACGATAATCCTGATCACAGTGTATGGAAAAAAACTTTAACAGACGAACCTCGTTATTCACCTTTAGTCCCCGCACTGATTTTAGCGGTCGATACCAGTTCTGCCAGTGCTTTAACGGCGGATGGCCGCAATATTCAAATCGATTGGTCTGGTTTGTCTTTTGCACGCCCTCAATTGCCTCATGACGCAGGGATGGGGCCCTCACCGCAAAATGCCAGCGAAGTGGTCTCTAAAGGCGATATTATTGATGTATTGCCTCAGCAAGATGGAAGCTGGCGTTTAGCACAATTACCTGCTGCTGAAGGAGCTATCCTTGCGCTTTCCCCACAAAATGGCGCCATTCGCGCTTTGGTCGGTGGATTTAATTATAATGAAAGCAGTTTCAATCGCGCCACGCAAGCTTCTTTACAACCGGGCTCTAGCTTTAAACCCTTCATCTATGCTGCTGCTCTAGACAAAGGCTTCACTTTAGCGTCTGTCATTAATGATGCCCCTTTTGTCTTAGATGATCCTTCACAACCCGCGGTTTGGCGTCCGCAAAATGATGAACGTAAGTTCTTTGGACCTACGCGTTTGCGTGTAGCGCTCACGCATTCACGTAATTTAGTCTCAATTCGCTTACTCAATGCGATCGGCATTTCTTATGCCACACATTATCTGGAACATTTCGGTTTCAGCAGTCAGGCAGTGCCCCATAGTCTTTCTCTGGCCTTAGGCACCGCAGATGTGAGCCCTTTACAAATGGCCAAAGGTTATGCGGTGATCGCCAATGGCGGTTTTGAGGTTAAACCTTATCTCATCGACCAGATCTTAGATGTGCAGAATAAAGTGATTTACTCAGCGCATCCGCTAACGGTCTGCGCCTCTTGCCTAGACACGCGTGAAAAAGCCTTGGCCGATTTCAATGTGCAAAATACTAATCCCAATTTAAAACCCAAATTTCCGCCATTAACCGTGAAGGGTAATCCTGTAGCTTCTCGAGCCATTTCAGAACAAACGGCATTCTTGATTACTTCGGCCTTAAAAGATGTGATTCAAAAGGGTACAGGAAGTAAAGCACGAATTTTAAATCGCAGCGATATTGCGGGTAAAACCGGCACCACGCAAGAACAGCGTGATGCTTGGTTTGCAGGCTTTAATCCTCATCTGGTCACTGTTGTTTGGGTAGGCTTTGATACCCCTAAAAGTTTACATGAATATGGCGCAGATGCCGCTTTACCGGCTTGGATCGATTTTATGCGCGTAGCTCTGGCTCAAGATACGATCAGCGATAATCCTCCTCCTCCGGGCATTTTATCCGTCCGTATTGATGCTCATTCAGGACTGCCGAGCTCTGGCGATGATAAAAATACTCTATTTGAATATTTTAAAGACGGCACTGTTCCCAGCGCATTGGTTAAAAACAGCGCTGCAGTAAGCACTGATGAAGATACCCCTTTATTTTAGCAATCACTCGCTCAGACCTTAGGATTGAAAGCAATACGGATGATTAAATGAGAGCATTACATTTTCGCTTTAGCCTGATTGATGGCCTAAAACAGCCCTATCAGAAAATGAAACAATTTACGCAGCTTGAACATAAATATTTACTAGCTCAATTACTATTTTTGATGGCCGCTGGGCCTGCTTCAACCCTATTTCCAATCGTCGTGAAATCCATTACCGGCAAAACGGCTGAAATAGGCTTTATCAGTGCGATTTCAATTTGGTTTATAGCCATAGGCACTTTGTTTGCGGGGAATATCGCTAAGATCCTATCCATGCGCAAAGTTTTAATCCTTCAAAGCTCGGTGCAAATGGCCTGCTATTTAACCATAGCGCTGCTTCTTTTCTTTAACTTGTTAACGCTCGGCGGGTTGCTCTTCTTTTTAATTCTAACCGGTTTGATCTCCACAGTCGCTCAACTTTTCAACCTAGAATCTGGCGGCTTTAACCGAATTTTTTCCTCTGTTGATAAAAAAGAAACGGCTTATTATGTATTTAATCTATTTTTCTATGTTTCTTCAATTATCGTGCCACTTTTTTTTGGTGTATTTTTCGATTTTTTAAGACAATTCTACTCACCCTCTCAGGTTTTAACAATTTTATTCACAATGATTGCGAGCATTATCCTCGCCTGTAACCTTATTTACATCAAATATTTATATCCTGTGCAAGATAAACTGGATACCTCCATCACCAATGCTAAACAGTTTTTCGAAAAAATCTTAATGAAAAGTCCGCGAAATCTCTGGAATGCAGCACAACTGGTCTGGAAAAACAAAGCGCTGCGCTTACGCTTTATCTTAGCCAGCATAGAGGCACTCATATACACTCCTCTTTATGTCGTGGTGATCCCCAGTTTTGCCCTAGACACTCTAAATTCAGGTGCCACGGGTAATGCGGTCTTACTGGGAGCTCTGAATGCCGGTGGGATGCTGGCTGCTTTGGGCTTATTGAGTCGCAGTAAATTGATCCGAAAAAAATATGGTTTTTATCGTTATGTTGTTTGGTTAGGACTGCTCTCCAGCTGTGCTTTTATGCCCTCCATAGTATTTTGGGCTCATCCTGTTCTCTGGTTGGCAATCCCGGCAGCACTCTTGATTGAATTCTGCTGTGAGCCTCTGCGCTGTCAATTCGATTTTTTACTACAGCTTGAAATCAATGGTGATGAACAAGCCAAAATAGAAGCCCCTAATATTTTCAGCCTATTGAGCCTCTGCGCAAGTTTGAGCGCTGGCGTAGGCGCCATGTTATTTGGGGCTATTTTTCTACATTCAGGTTCGGGCAGTTTCTTAAATACTGCTTTAGGCCTTTACGCGCCCATGAAAATCATGACCGGTTTTATGCTGCTCGGTTCAATTTCTAATATCATCGCCGTCATTTGGTTTAAACGGCATATCTTTCACACTTATCCTCTGGGTTATATCAGCGAAAATGAAGAATTGGATGAACTCAACAAGACCCTTGAATTTGAAAATTTACCCAAGCCCTTACATGAAATTTCTCATCATGCTCTGTCTAAAAATACGCCGACCATTGTCCTTCTAGCAAGAGCCAGCGATGATCACATTGCCCAAGTGAGAGCTGAAAGAACAGAAAACAGTCCTAATATTTATTTGGTTCTGGATTCAGCATGGATTTTAAGTGAACTACAAGAAGATGCAACAACTCGTTTATACTTGAAAAAAGGCCTCTATTTTGATAGAGAAGGCGATCCGGTTCTAGCGGAATATGAAGTGCCGCGTTTAATACATTATTTTGCTAATTTCTACACTTCCGCCGATCCTTTAAATGCCAATACTTTTCACCTTGAAAATAGACTGGATACACCCATGAGTGGTTCGTTCAGGCTTGAACATCTCATCAACGAAAATCTTCTGATGCGACTCTGGCTTTCCTCTCGGGGGATCCTAGCCCCCATCACTTGCGCTTTTTTAATGCCCG
Organism: Gammaproteobacteria bacterium; assembly: GCA_009885495.1. Taxonomy (GTDB): domain Bacteria; phylum Pseudomonadota; class Gammaproteobacteria; order UBA1113; family UBA1113; genus VFKP01. The sequence continues at coordinate 15,346 of VFKP01000033.1, forward strand.
AACATCATTTAATGGCTGAAATCAGCAATCCGGAAAAAATGCATTCTCTCAATACTTTCATGACCGCTTTTCCTGTGCAGGCCGAAGATAGGGGGAGCATTATCCGTAGACAGATGACCCATTTTCTAAATTTATACGCCGTGCATGACTGGGTGATTAAACCTTCCGGCCCAGGTTTCGCCCCTGCAGAAGGGGTTAAATTTTTTAAGCATTCCGATATTGAAGCCATGATAGATTACATCCTGGCCTTGTATCGACATCCCTTAATGGGTTTACAATCGGCTATCTTGGTAGAAGAATACTTGCGTTCTCCCCCCCTATA
>VFKP01000153.1 GCA_009885495.1 Gammaproteobacteria bacterium
TATGACTAAAAATTAACCAGGAAGGCTTGGCTATGACATAATTTTACATCAGACAAAACCGGCAATCTTAATTGTCGCCGACCGGCAAAGATAGTTGACGTTTAATAATTTTGACAGTTTCGGACAAAGCTGAGAAGCCCATAACAAAAATAGTAGACTAGAGCAGCCGCGCACTCAACTTTTTTAGGAGTAAATCCTTGTTGCTGCATAGCTCTTTTTAGGCTAGGAAGTGCTCCTACAAGGGTTCCATGTGCTGCTGCAAAAAGAATAGATTGATAATTGAATAAGGATTCATTAGGAGGGAGCTCAGCACAGATCTCTGGCAATTGCGCTGTCTCGATATTCATATCCTTAAAAATGCCTTCTGCATGGATTACATTATGAGTGGAACCATCGAGTGAACGACATAAAATGGGGTGCCCGTATAAGCTAATACTACCGACTTCTTTTTGTAGGAGATCAAATGCGCGGAAAGTAAATACAGGAGCACCTGTTTTTATATGCTGGCTTGTTTCACGAATTAAAGTCAGTTCTGTACTACTGTCATTATAGGGATAGGGCAGCAACCCCTTAGGATTTTGAAAACCCGCCTCAACGGACGCAGCGTTTTGTTCAGAAACGATAGAAACAACAGCGGTTTGTTTGTCTGTGGGCAATACATCGCTATGATCATTAGGGGGCTGATGTTTTGCTTGAAGTTGATGCTCATTGATGACTTTGATCATTTCTGCTTCTGGTTTTATGGCGTAAACCTTATGACTCAAACGAGTAAATTCTTTTTGGATTTTTTTAGGCAGCTGTATTGCTTCTAAAAAATTTCCTGGCTGAGCAGATGGTCCCATCCTCTGGACATGTTCTAAGTAATCAGCGTTCAGCATAAGCATGGTGTCTCGAAACATTAGGACAAAAGGCCCTATTTCAAAAGCTCTGGCAATTAATTCACCAATACCTAATTCATGCGGATATTGATCCCTTGAATAGTGATTAGTGTATGAATCCAATTGTTTAAGATCAGAAAAATCGCTTATACGCCAGTATAGCTCATACAATTTAGAGATTAGGGGATCCCATGTTGTATCTCCTTCGTGACTAAAAAGGGAGCACCTATTTTGCTTATTCTTTCCAAGAAAAGCTGTAACAATCCAAGGGGACTCATTGACAACTAGAGTAGCTTCCGGATTATTTTTTAAGTCTGAAAGCAGTTTTGCGTACTCTTCTTCACAGCTATCCCTTAATTCAAGCGGCACAGATCGTTGTTGAAACTTTGGAATATATTTTTTCACTAATTCTTTAAAGAATTCAGATAAGGCCGGATATCGAGTCGAAAAAAGATTGGGTTCAGTCAGTAAAAAATTTAATGCCTTACCTAGCTTGACAAAATCCTGAATGAACACTCCAAGAAGTTTGTTGTTATAGGGAGCAATCTCGGCTGGAGCTGGATATAAGGGCATGCCGAGATAAGAACAGTCGTAGACATCTTGAGGTCTATTCTGAGGAGCATGCAAGATTGATAAATAAGCGTGCCAAAATTCATGTAATAGGATCCTGGCTAAATCAGAAGAGCTGGTTGAACTCCAATATTGAATACCATTAAAAGTAACCGCTTGAGAGATGGAAAGCATATTTTCTGTACAGCGGTAAGCGGCTATTGAGCCTGAATTCTGTTCTTCTGTATCAACGGTGATTTTGAAATCCTGACTCAATATCACCATAGATATGTACAGCTTCGCCAGAGGTGATTGAGAGAGCGCTTCTTTCAATGCGGCTTCGAGCCAATCTCTATGTGCTTCAGGCACATTTTCTAATAGCTGAGTTATTCGTTGTTCTAAATTTTTCATTAGAGTATTCCTCGCTTTTTACATCTGTATTATATTTATTCAATATTGCTGTAAGGCGAATCTTGATTAGGCGCCATAATATACTATAAAAGCTGAAACTATTCAAGCGAATCGTATCAAATGAGAGACTGTAACTTTTTAAAGGATATGATTTGGCTGTTCAGCCCGAGATTGAGCTCGTTCGAGCCTGAGAGCGCTCTAGCGTCATAGAATATAATCAATTGATTTGGTAATTCTTTCAAAATTCAGGCTAATGCGATAAATCTTATTTTGTAGAGACGCGATTTATCGCGTCTTAACCCTAAGATTTGAAAGGGATACATAAATCTTGTTTTGTAGAGACGCAGTTTATCGCGTCTTAAGCGCTGCGCTAAGATCTAGAGAAGCGATACATCGCGTTTCTAGCCTAAGATTTGAAAGAGATACCCCAATAAAGAGTATAATTTGAACAAATTAAGTGAATAAAGCTTAAAGCCCTTGCTTTTCAAGTTTCTGCCCCGATGTTATGCTTTTATGCCTGGGCTTGACGCTGGCCGCGGTTTCCGTCATCCTCTTGCTTATTAGAGCGAGGCTAATGCCCGTCTTTTCTGAGGAAAGGATCTGAGCTTTTAGCTGAAGAGCTCAATTGCCGCGGACCAGCGAGCAAGCCTATAAGGCCTTGAAAAAATGAGAGAAGCGAGTAATGATGTTAAAAATGTTGCGTCATGTGTTTCAAAGTTGCCAGAAAGCTCAATGGATGGGTAAATCAGAAATGGATGCCCGAGGACTCATTAGAGAATTGCAGGGCTTGGGTTTTCATGAGAAAGAAGTCGATAAAATGTTTTCATGGTTGCTTGAATTGGCGCAAATGAAAGCTTTAGAATCGCCGTTTTTATCTCAGCATACGCGGGTGTTATGCTATGAAGAAAAAAGGATGTTAGAGCCTAAAGCACAGCGCTTTCTCTATTATTCAGAATCGCTGGGTTTAATTTCGCCCGAGGTCAGAGAAATAGTGTTACAGCAGCTGAGCGCTTTAGGCGAGGCCGCAGTGAGTTTAAATGATTTAAAATTATTGATAGTGATTGTATTAAGTCATTATCAAACTGAAGATGAAGATCTCTTGGAAGACGAATCCAGATATCATTTGGAACGGTTAATTTTTATGGATCCTCCCTCAGAGACTTTTCATTAAGGCATAAAATTATGGCAAAAAATTTGGTTATCGTTGAATCTCCGGCTAAAGCTAAGACCATTGAAAAATATTTGGGTCCGGGCTATACCGTTTTGGCTTCTTATGGCCATGTGCGCGATCTGGTGCCTAAAGAAGGTGCGGTGGATCCGGATCATGATTTTGCCATGAAGTATCAAGCCGTGGAAAGAAACTCTAAACATGTGGATGCGATTGCTCGTGTCATCAAAGGCGCCGATAATTTAATTCTAGCGACTGACCCTGATAGAGAGGGTGAGGCCATTGCTTGGTCAGTACAAGAATTGATGATTGAACGCAATTTACTGAAGAATAAACCTGTACAACGCGTGGTGTTTCATGAGATCACGAAGACTGCGATCAACCAAGCCATGAAAGAACCTCGAGAATTGTCTATGCCTTTGGTGCATGCTCAGCAAGCGCGACGAGCTTTGGATTATTTAGTCGGTTTTCAATTGTCTCCTTTATTATGGAAAAAAATTCGCCGTGGTTTATCTGCAGGTCGAGTGCAAAGCCCCGCATTGCGATTGATCGTTGAACGAGAAGAAGAAATTGAACGATTTAAAAGCGAGGAATATTGGACTATTCACGCGCATTTACAGCAGAAGAAACAAGCTTTTACCGCTAAACTACAACAGTATCAAGGTGAAAAAGTCACGCAGTTTAGTTTCACAAATACAGAACAAGCCGAGATTGTGCGACAAACCGTTTTAGCCGCCGCGGGTGATCATTTAACGGTAACCGCACTAGAGAAAAAGCAACGTCGTCGTTTTCCCGCGCCGCCTTTTATCACCTCTACGCTGCAACAAGAAGCCGCGCGTAAATTAGGATTTACCGCTAAACGCACCATGAGTACAGCACAGCAATTGTATGAGGGTATTGATATTGGCGAAGGTCCTGTGGGATTAATATCTTATATGCGTACCGATTCGGTGAACTTAGCTCAAGATGCGATCAAAGAAATTCGGGATTATATTCTGGCACAATATGGCGAGAAAAATTTACCGGATGAAGCTCGGATTTATAAAACAAAATCCAAAAATGCACAAGAAGCGCATGAGGCTATTCGCCCCACCTCTATTTTATTTGTGCCGGAAAAAATCAAAAAGCATTTGAGTCCCGATCAAGCCAAACTCTATAATTTGATTTGGCAGCGAACGCTGGCCTGTCAAATGATCCACGCTACCTTAGACACTGTGTCGATTGATTTATCGGCAGGCTCTGAGCATATTTTCCGTGCCAATGGCTCAGTGATCAGCGATCCCGGGTTTATTGCCGTCTATCAAGAAGACAAAGACGATGCCAAACCTCAAGATGATGCGGAAACTGTATTGCCGGCCATGACGGTTGGTCAAGAAATTCCTTTGGAAAAAATCCTCGGCGAGCAGCATTTTACCGAACCACCTCCGCGTTATTCAGAAGCGAGTTTAGTCAAATCTTTAGAAGAACATGGCATTGGTCGGCCTTCCACTTATGCTTCGATTATTTCAACACTACAAGTGCGTGAATACGCTCTATTGGATAAAAAACGCTTTATTCCTACGGATGTGGGGCGTGTGGTCAGCCGTTTTCTCACGCGATTTTTTACCGATTATGTGGATTATGGTTTTACAGCAAAATTAGAAGATGATTTAGACGCAGTCTCTCGCGGCGAAAAAGAATGGGTGCCTGTATTGAGAGAATTCTGGGGGCCGTTTAAAAAGCAAGTGAAAACGGTTGAAGAGACTGTAGAACGCAAAGACGTGACTCAAGAAGCGATGGATGAGGCTTGCCCTAAATGTGGCAAGCCTTTGTCGGTGCGTTTGGGGCGCAAAGGGCGATTTGTGGGTTGCACTGCATATCCTGAATGCGATTATACGCGCAATGTGGATAATGCCGTAAATGCTTTGGCCGCTGAAATTTTAGAAGGACGTGTTTGCCCGGAATGCACTAAACCCTTATCGCTGCGAGAAGGGCGTTATGGAAAATTTATTGGTTGCACGGGTTATCCAGATTGTCGTTATTTGGAACCTCTGGTTAAACCCAGCGACACTCAAGTGCAATGTCCCAAATGTCAGCAAGGGCAAATCTTACAACGTCAATCTAAACGTGGCAAAACATTTTATTCTTGCGCACGGTATCCCAGTTGTGATTATGCGCTTTGGGATCAACCTTTAAACGAACCCTGCCCTAAATGTCAGGGGCCGCTCTTGACTTTAAAAATCAGCAAACGCAATGGCAGACAGAAAATTTGCCCACAAACCGGCTGTGGTTACAGTCTTTCAATGGATGAGGAGGAGCAAGATGCAAGCCAGTGATCATGAATATCAAATGGCCTTACAAAGCTTAAGCGAAGATGGCATTATCGCTTATCCCACCGAAGCGGTGTATGGTTTTGGTTGTTCCCCTTTTTCAGAAAAAGCCGTTGAAAAACTATTGGCCTTAAAAGATCGCCCTGTGTATAAAGGGTTGATTTTAATTGCCGCGAGTTTTACGCAATTAGAACCTTTATTAGAGGAATTGCCTGCCGATAGAATGGCCGCCGTGTTAGCCACTTGGCCAGGGCCTGTTTCATGGGCGTGGCCGATGAACTCTCGCGTGCCAGCTTATATCCATGGTGATTTTGATACGGTGGTGGTGCGTGTTACAGCGCATCCTGTGGCCAGACAATTGTGTGAAGATTTTGGTGGGCCTTTGGTGTCGACCAGTGCGAATCGTTCTGGTGAAACACCTTGCCGCAATTATGATGAAGTGTTCGCACGTTTTGATCATGAGCTTGATTATATTCTACCGGGTGATGTCGGGGATTTAAAAAATCCTACGCCTATCTACGACGCCACAACGGGTAAATTATTGAGAGCCTAGAAGTGTTTCAGTATTCTTTTCAAGTTCCAAGCTCCCCTCGCCCGGTATTCCGGCAGAGGAGTTGGGGGAGAGGGTTATGAAAAATTTTATGCTTGAAGCTTAACTTTTGAAAGGAATACTCAGCATGCCCAGACTGGTGATTCTCGATAGGGATGGTGTGATCAATGCCGATCCGAATGGATATATCAGCCGTGTGGAAGATTGGAGTGCTTTGCCAGGCAGTTTAGAAGCCATTGCTGCTTTAAACCAGAAAGGGATTTTAGTGGCTTTGGCCTCAAACCAATCGGGGGTGGGCCGCGGTTTTTTCGATGAAGCTATGCTGATGAAAATCACGGCTCATATGAAAAAATGTTTGGCCGAAAAAGGCGGGCATTTTGATCACATCGCCTATTGTTTACATCATCCTAATGAAGATTGCGCTTGTCGAAAACCCAAACCTGGTTTATTAGAACAGATCAGCCGTGCCTTAAATTGTCCTTTAGGGCCGGAAGTTTTATTTGTGGGCGATTCAGCAAAAGATATTTTAACGGCAGAAGCAGCCGGCTGCACTCCTATTTTAGTGCGCACCGGCAATGGCGAGAATACGCTTAAAACTTTGATTAAACCGCCGGCTGTGTTTGATGATTTGGCGGCTGTCGTGCGGGCTTTATCGGCAGTTTAAGGAAGAAGCTCCTGAACTAACCGTGGAATTTGTCCAATCATATAGAACGGGATTGAAAGAAGCTTGCCTTCGAGGGAGAATTCTTTAGCTGAAATGCGGATCCCCAGAGGTAAAGCGCGTTCTTGCATCAACATTTGAATCGATTTCAATCGGCCCGTCTTTCCAGATTTGACTTCAATGGGAATTATTTTTGAGCCAAGATTAATAAGATAGTCGACTTCAGCATTGCTATTTTTTTTATCCCGTTGCCAATAATATAATTGCGGTTCCTCATAAGGATCCTGATAGGCTAAGAGTTCTTGACCTACAAATTGTTCAGCGAGTGCTCCGCGATTTAATAAAATCAGATCTTGGCTAAAGAGTAACTCAACTTCTAATTTGCTGGCACGCTGCAACAGGCCAATGTCCAAAAATAAGAGTTTAAACTGCTTTTCTTGAATGTGACTGATCAAGGGAAGTCCGGCACCCGAAGTAGAATAAATGGGGAAAAGAACGCCCGCTTTGCTTAAATTGTGGATAGCATTTTTTAAATAACGAGAATTTAGTTCTGCTGAGATATGAGTGTATTTAATCGCCTGCCCTATTAAAGCGGGGGTGCGATCATAGACTTGCGTTAAATAGGGATGATGAGGGCTAGACGCGTATTTTGAGAAATCATCGCGATAAGTTTTTAACAGCAGGGTTTGATAGTTCTGGCATTCACGCAAAGAATGATGCTTGATAAAATGATCGGCGACCATGGGCATGCCGCCGATGATCATATATTCTTTAACGAGAGCCAAGGCTTTATCGTGAATTGGCTCGGGGATGGGGGTGCCGATCTGTGCTTCATTCATAAAAGTTCTTAATTGCTCATAGCCAGATGCTTTCAGATATTCTTGAAAAGATAAGGGCTTAAGATAAATATACTGCACTCGTCCAACAGGCATATGAAAGCCTTTCTCCTCTAAAGCAAATTCTAATAGAGAACCGGCTCCAATGACATGTAATTCTGGCAATTGCTCTTTGAAATAACGTAAAGCCATAATGGCTCTGGGGCAGATTTGGATCTCATCCAAGAATAATAAAGTTTTTCCAGGGGTGATTTTATGATTACCCAAAATCTCTATTTGACTTAAAATATCCAAGGGCTTTAATGTTTCAAAGCAAGCCTGATACTCGGGCGATTCTTCAAAATTAATCATCACAGTATTTTCAAAATATTGGTTGCCAAATTGCTCGATCAGGAAAGTTTTACCGACCTGTCGAGCACCTCGTAATAGTAAAGGTAGATGAGGACTTTTTTCTTTCCAGAGCATCAGCTCTTTGAGTAAACTTCTTTGCATTACAAACTCAAAATAATGAAATAGGATCTTATTATAGCCTATAGAATACAAAAAAACAATGGTATTTTTGAACTTTGGATTCAGAAATATTGGGTTATTTTTGTACTCAGGATTCAATAATCCAAGGTTATCTTTTCTTTTGCTTCTGTCAGTAAGCTCCCCTCGCCCGGTAATCCGGGAGAGGGGCTGGGGGAGAGGGGTTAAAAAGTTACACCAGAATAATGACTCAGAAAACCCAACTTAGACCAAAATCCGGGAAATTGACACTAGAGTCGCTGATTTCTCAGGGGAATCGTTAGATCTGTTGTCAATTTTCCGGAAAAGCTCATATTTTCGCATCCCTTTCAAATCCCGGGGAAGTTGAATTTTGACTGGGGCTGTACAGTTTGGGTAGGGGCAATTCATGAATTGCCCCTACAATTTGAAAGATATACTGGCCGCTTTAGTACGCCTGCTTGAGCAAAAACTTAGGCAAAGGAATAACGGGCGTTTTTTGAGAGATCTGCACTTCTGCGCGGTTCCAAAGAATAAGGCCATTGTCATAATGTTGGATCTGTTTTAAATCTTCAGGGCGTAATTGAGCGGTCCATTTGATTTCAAGGGGAAGAAAATGGCCTTGATCGATTAAAGCAAGATCGACTTCGCCATACTGACCTTTAATGTAAAAAGTATCATACCGACGTTTACAATCACTGATAACGATGCCTTCAATTAATTCAGCGATTTGTTTTTTATCTTCCAGTGTTTTTTTAAGATGTTCAAAGCTACGATCTTGATGAATGAAAGCAGATACAGCATGATAAATAAAAGGATCTTGAAAATATATTTTTTTATTTTTCTTAGGCGCTGCACTTAAAGTGTTTTCATTCAACGCCTCGATAATATAAAGCACATGAATATTTTCTAAAAGATGGCAATAATCAGAGACTGTTTGATGATGTTCGATGGATAAATGTTTTAACAAACTATTCCAGGAGATCTGTGAAGAATAGGTTAAAAGGATCCCTTTTAAGATCTCAAAAACATGTTTTTCCGCTTTTTTAAATTTAAGCATATCGCCGATGATCCATTCAATATAAGTGCGCACCGTGCCAGGCTGGATCAGTTGTTCTTGCCAATAGTTTGCAATAGCGGGCAAATAACCACCGTGGATCAGATAATCATTTAATAAAGACAGCAATTCTGGATGTGTGGCGCTGTACAATGAATTTTCTTGAGTTAAGGGTGCCGCTTGAATAGACGCATACAAGGCATTTAAATCAGGATTTTTGAGCAGAGCAAATTCTTTAAAGGACAAGGGGTAAAATAGATAATCCACTTGATCGGCTTTGCCGCGACGGCCGGCAAATCGTTGCATCGCCGTACGCAGAATCAGTATCCCTTTCAAATCCCAGGGTAAATCCTCCTATCCACCGTTGTAGGCTCCAGAGCTCTGGATCAAACTAGCCAGTGAAGGCATCTCATTTTTCTGACTGA
>VFKP01000097.1 GCA_009885495.1 Gammaproteobacteria bacterium
GATTAGGATGCGATAAATGGTTCTAAATTATACCACGGCCAGGGGTTTTCGCCTAAACTGTGGTCAATACTAACAGGCGCTAAGCAAGGATTTATATATTAACTTTCTGAAAAAATGGTCTAGATTTTTCGCCCGCTATAGGGCGTTAAGAATTTTTTAAGTACGATGCGGCTTTCATAAGTTACCAAATCTCTTTCCCTTAAGGATCTCTTAAGATCTAGGCCGTATAACGCCCTTAGAATCAAACACAATCGCTATTTCCCACAAAAATAGAATAGAATACAGCTATCCTTATACTAGAGCTCTTCATTTGAGGCTATGATGTCACAATACTTATTGAAACAAGAACCGCAGCGTTTTACTCCTGGCGAAATGGATCAGGTCATCGTTGAATGCTATAAATTGGGTGCCTCAGACATTACCTTTCAAACCAATGAGCCGGTATTTGCTGAAATTCACGGACAATTGCATAAATTGACTCGGCGAGTGCTCAATAATTCCGAAGTCAGCGAGATGCTGAATTATATTTATGGTCCCAACGGCACCACACAATTATTAAGTGGTCGTGATGTCGATACCCATTATGAGGTCCGCCCTACACGCACCGAACGTTTTCGCTTTCGTGTTAATGGCAGTGCTTGTTTGGTCGATGGTCATGATGGCATACAAATTACGCTGCGTACCATTCCAGGCCTACCGCCTACTTTAGAGCAATTAGGGATCGATGGCGATTTAGCCAGCGCCTTAACGCCCGACGAAGGTGTGGTGTATGTCACCGGTTCGACGGGTTCTGGTAAAAGCACGCTCTTAGCAGCCATCATCCGTGATATTGTTGAAAAAGAAGAGGGCCATCGTAAAGTTTTAACCTATGAGGCACCGATTGAATTTGTTTTTGACAGCATTGAAAAGCCCAGCTCCATTGTGAGTCAAGCCGAAATCCCTCGCCATTTACCGAGCTTTGCTGCCGGCGTGCGTAATGCCTTAAGGCGCAAACCGCGTTTAATCTTAGTCGGTGAGGCCCGCGATCCGGAAACCATTGCTGCCGTGATGGAAGCGGCACTCACTGGCCATCCTGTTTACACCACCCTACACAGCAATGGTGTGGCTGAAGTCATGCGCCGCTTGATCACTTCTTTTCCTGTCGATGAACGCCATGGCCGCACCATGGATGTGATCGAAACCGTGCGCCTAATCATTTGGCAACGTCTAGTGCCTACACTGGATGGGCAACGCACGGCTCTTCGTGAATTTTTAGTCTTCGATGATGCCATTCGCGATACCCTTCTCGATTCGCCTTTGGAAAAAGTCACCGCCACCACTCGCCAGCTGTTAAAAGCCAAAGGTCAACCCTTGCTGGTCGATGCTGAACGCAAATTCAAAGAAGGTTTGATCGATGAACGTTTATTTCATTATCTTAAAATCAGCGCTGAAAACGCCGATAAAGATGCCGGTTTATAAATATATTTTTTTCTCGATTTCAAATTTTCAGTTAACCCCTTGATTAAAATAAATTTTTTATTTCCCTCTAAAATCATGCTTGATCATAATTCGTTGACTTTGATGATCTATATCACTAAAATCCTCTTTGTGAAAAAATAAAATATTCAATAAAATAAGCAAGCGAAAGGGACTCTTCAACTGAATTCTATTTTTAAAATTTAGAAAATTTTTAATAGGATTTCAGCTTTGCCTTCATTAACTCATTGATTAAAATGAATTTAATGGAATTTTATTTCTTAGGACCCCATCTTTTATTTAGCACGTTTAATCATGAGCTTATGAGTATTGAACAATAATCATTGGCTTTAAGTATGACATTTAATAAAAGCGAGTACCCTATGCCAAACGACGCAATAATCGATAATACTGGATCTACTTCAAGTACCGTTTCCCCTGCTAGACTCTCAGCGAGCGTGCTTGCGTTTCATGCATCTCCTAGCGCTTCTTCAGCGGGATCTTCTTCTTCCGTTTCCGCTCATGAACATCCCCCAACACCACCCTCTAGAAGTAGCGGAGAACAAGTACCGCCTACCGCTAAAAGAAAATACAGAGAGGAAAAGAACGTTTATCTACACCCCGATTTACACAGCTCTCGTCAAAAAGACCCTAATGAATATGAGCTTAACTGCCTGAATTTTATTCCCAACACTAATTCGCAACAGACATCTCAAGAGTTACAGCCCCCAGCAAAAAGACCCAAGATAGGATCTTAAGAGATACTTTGTATTTTTTAAACGCCCTCTCCCCCAACCCCTCTCCCGGAGTACCGGGCGAGGGGAGCTTTCAATTTCTCCGGCAATACTGCGGAGTACTGAGCGAGGGGAGCTTGAGTGCAACAGGCTCGGCGCCAGAAGCCAAAACAAATATCCCAAAACCCTCTCTTTGATAATGATTCTCATTTACAAATCGCTTTGACTCTGATAAACTCTGCTTAAGCGTTTCATTCATTGGAGTCAAAATATCTATGTTAAATCCTGGTTGCTCCTATATCATTGAAAAAATGGACCATTTAATCGATAAGGCTTATCGATTGAAGCTTTTGGCCATGGGTTTTGTGCCAGGTGCGCGCTTTAAAGTGATCCGTAAGGCTCCCTTAGGCGATATGCTGCAAATTTTCATTCAAGGATCGGCCGTAAGCTTAAGGGCAGAAGAACTGTGTTGTATCTCTTTGAGATTAGCTCCCTGATGACAGCTTTAAAAATTGCCATTGTTGGCAATCCCAATTGTGGCAAAACCACGCTCTTTAATGCCCTCACCGGCAGTAAGCAGAAAGTGGGTAATTGGCCTGGGGTGACCGTTGAAAAGAAAACCGGTCTGTTTTCTTCTGAAGGACAAGAATGTAGCCTCACCGATTTACCGGGAATTTATTCTTTAACGGTAGCCAAGCCCGATCATAGCATCGATGAACGTATTGCCATGGATTTTTTATTGTCGCAAGAACAGGATGTTTTAATCAATATCGTCGATGCCGCCAATTTAAAACGCAATCTTTATTTAACTTTGCAAGTCTTAGCCCTCGGGCAGCCCACTGTCATCGCCTTAAATATGATGGACATCGCAGAGAAACGGCAATTGCGCATTGACATCAAACATCTTTCGGCGGATTTAGGGGTTCCCGTAATCCCCATTTGCTTAAGCCAGAAAAAAGGTTTAAAAGAACTCAAAAAGGCCGTGCTCACGGCGCAAACTCGTCCTCGTCCGGACATCAGCCTTAAAGGTTTTGCAGCCTTGCGTGATTTATGCCAGCAGCATCCTGATCCAGAATGGTGCGCCCTATCCTTGCTGGAAAAAGATCTCTTGGCTGAAAGTTGGCTAAGCCAACAAAGCAATCCTTCCCCAATCTTAGCGCAGATCGAAAGCATCGAAAAAAAATATCAAGACTCCAGCGATATTCTCATTGCCACACAGCGTTACACCCAAATTCACAGCATTTATGCCGCATGCATTACGGCTCCCACAAAAATGGCTAAAACTTTCACCGAAACGGTGGATCGCATTGCCATGGATCGTTATCTGGGGATCCCTATTTTTTTATTGATCATGTATTTAATGTTTGAATTGTCCATGAATATCGGAGGTTTACTGCAGCCTTTATTTGATCTCAGTTCAAACGCTTTATTTGTCGACGGCCCTTTGCATTGGGGAGCCGCTCTGGGTTTACCCCATTGGATCACAGCGATTCTGGCGCATGGCCTAGGTGTTGGCATTAACACTGTGCTTAATTTTATTCCGCAGATCGGCTTGATGTTTTTATTCATGGCCTTTTTAGAAGACTCCGGCTATATGGCGCGCGCGGCTTTTGTCATGGACAGATTGATGCAAGCCGTGGGCTTACCGGGTAAATCGTTTATTCCTTTGATTGTCGGCTTTGGCTGCAATGTGCCCTCGATCATGGCTACTCGCACCTTAGATTCTAGCCGCGATCGCATCGTCACTGCTTTGATGGCACCCTTTATGTCTTGTGGCGCAAGGCTGGCCATCTTCGTCGTTTTTGCGGCAGCTTTCTTTCCAGAGCATGGGGGTTTTGTGATTTTCAGTTTATATCTGATCGGCATTTTAGTGGCTATGTTGACGGGTTTTATTTTACAAAAAACGATTTTCAAACGGGCTGCCACGCCCTTTATTCAAGAATTACCCATCTATCATACGCCGCAACTCAAAACCATTTGGCTGTTGACTTGGCAGCGTCTGCGCGGTTTTGTATTGCGCGCCGGTAAAATGATCGTGCCGGTGTGTTTGCTCATTGGCGGCTTAAACAGCCTGCATTTAGCCAATAATACTACGCCCTTATCTTTGATTGGAAAAAGTATCACGCCTATCTTAAGCCCTATGGGCATTAAAGCCGATAATTGGCCCGCCAGCGTCAGTTTAATCACCGGCACCATGGCCAAAGAAGTCGTGGTCGGCAGTTTAAACTCTTTGTACAGTCAAAATGAAACCGAGTCTTTGAATACACAGGCTTTTGATTTAGGAGCCGCTTTAAAAAATGCCCTGTTCACCACCGTCTCGGGTATTGCCCATGTGTTTGCACCTGATCGCTTAAATCCCTTCACCGTCAATGAAGCCGATCATGCCATGACCGAAACCGCTTTAACGCGCATGCAACATGCTTTTGGTGAAAGCAATGCTGCGTTTAGTTATCTATTGTTTGTGCTCTTATATATTCCTTGTATTTCCACTATGGGCGTATTAAGCCGCGAGCTGGGTAAAGGTTATGCTTGGCTTTCTACGGCCTGGAGTTTTAATATTGCTTATGTCGTTGCTGTACTGTTTTATCAAAGCACTATTTTATGGCAAACGCCTGTGTCTGCTCTGGCTTGGATCTTAGGTTTAGTCTTCAGCCAAGGCTTATTGTTTTTTACTTTGCGCTATTTCAGCGCGCCGCAATCGGCTCAACTCTCGGGGGCCTTATGAATCTTAACAACTCACCCCTAAGTGGGATACGACAAAGCACAGATTTGGCTTTTCTGGAAAAAAGACTGGGGCAGTCATTATGAATATTTTACATCAGATGAAAGACCTTCTCTCTACACAAAAACGCCTGTCTTTAAATGCCTTAGCACAGGCTTGCCAAGCACCCATCGATGAGATTGAAGCGCAGATCCTATTCTTTCAACATAAAGGTTGGGTACGCGAGAAAGTCTTGGCGGCAACAGGCTGTCAAAGCACTTGTCAAAACTGCAGCAGCTCCTCTTTTGTGGTCTATGAATGGCAGGCGCTGTAAAAGATAGTCTATAGAAGGCTTGTTCAAGCCTAGCTTTTCTTGATTTCTAGAATTATGCGCTCTAAAAATTAATTTGAAAGTCCTCTAAGTTTTAAAAAGACGGGTAATTTCACTGATCAAATAAAATGGAATTGAAACAATTTTAGAATTGATTTCGAAGGGTCTTTGAGAAATCCTTAACCCATAACGGCAATGATGCTGATCGATAAACATATTGAGTGATCGCATCCGCCCCGTACTGCCTGCTTTCACCTCGATCGGTAAAATGGTCGAGCCAACATTAATGACATAATCCACTTCAGCCTGACTACCCCGCTTGTCATTATGCCAATAGTAAATATTAGCTTCGCGATAAAAATCACACATCGCCAGTAATTCTTGCCCCACAAATTGTTCTGCTAATTGGCCACGATGCACGAGCGTAATATCATCTGCAATGAGTATATTTCCGTCTAGTTCAGTTGCCGCCATCAACAATCCTATGTCTAAAAATAATAATTTAAAAAACTTTTCATTCAACAAGGCATTTAAAGGTAAGCCCGTCGCTGCCGTTGAGAATACTGAATGTAAAATTCCAGCTTTACATAACAAACTGAGTGCATTTTTAATATCTCGTGACTGTATGTCTTTTGCCACATCAACATATTTAAACTGATGAGTCACTAGTTCTGGTGCTTTCAGATAAAGTTGTTGCAAATATTTATGTTGCGTACGCGAACTGTATTTCCCAAAATCATCGCGAAAAGTATTTAGAAGACTCAGCTGTAGACGCTGACAAAGCATTAAACTACGATTCTCCAGATAACATTGCACAACGGCTGGCATGCCGCCAACAATACAATACGTTCGAATATACTCTAACAATTGATTGTGCAAGACGGGATCGTGTTCCGTGTTAAAATCAAATTCAGAAATATAACTTAATAAACTGTGTTGCTCAATAGCGGCTAAAAAACCTTTAAACGTCATGGGCTTAAGATATAGATACTGAACACGCCCCACAGGCATTCTGAATGAATCGTCTGTCAGCATAAATTCTAACAGAGAGCCCGCCGCAATCACATGAAGATTGGGCATGCGTTCCTTGAAATAGCGCAAAGCCATTAAAGCATTGGGACATTCCTGGATCTCATCTAAGAACAATAATGTTTTACCCGGAATAAACCGCAGATTAAGAGCCATTTCAAGCTTCGCGCTAATTATTTCAGGATCTAAAGACTTAAAATATTCTTTAAACTGAGGCATCAGTTCAAAATTAACTTCAGCGAGATTTTCAAAATAGGCTTTGCCAAACTTCAGAACGGTATAGGTTTTACCCACTTGGCGAGCCCCTCGGATGAGTAGAGGCAGCCGTTTTTCCATCTTCATCCAAGAGATGAGCTCAAATTCAATAGTCCGGTACATTTTATCACCTTTTGATCATAATTACCCCTTATAATAATCAATTATTGAATAAAATACAAGGTGTTTTTAGTCAAAAATTGACGATTATGCACGGTTTTAAAAGAGAAACTACTCATCGGCTTGCCTTTTTCCAGTAAAGGGCGGTCGATCATTTTATGCAAACAAGCCCATCACCTCTCGCAACATTCCATTCGTATCGGAATCCCTAAAAAAAGTCCAAAAAAAGAGCACAAACTTCCTTTTTAGCCCTTTTCCACTTTGATTGACTATAAACAAAACAGAAAAAGATTTACTTCCGCTTGTTTTCTGGTAATCTCTGCGCAAGGATATCAACCTAGAATTAAACTTTTGGACGATGGCTCTAAGCTCAAACGCTCGCCTTAAAGCTTAATCTACCCCTTCAATTTGGAGATATAAAGCATGGCCACTTTAGAATTAGACGCTGCAACCGCTGTTGCAAGCTTAGATATTTTTGATCATTTACGTGATGAGGGTTTTGGGGAATTGCATTTTAGGGTCGATCCCATCTCTGGTTTAAATGCGATTATTGCCATTCACAGCACCAAACGTGGCCCTGCCTTAGGAGGCTGTCGTTTTGTGCATTATGATTCTTCACAAGCTGCCATTACCGATGCCATGCGCTTAGCTAAGGGTATGAGCTATAAAGCTGCAGTCTGTGGTTTACCCTTAGGTGGCGGCAAGGCCGTTATTCTAAAACCAGCCAAAATTGCCGATCGCCCTGCTTTATTCCGTGCTTTTGGCCGTTTCGTGCAAGATCTAGGCGGCCGTTATATCACCGCTCTAGACAGTGGCACGCAGTTAACAGATATGGATATTGCCGCTGAAGTCACACCCTATGTCGCGTCTAAAACGCATATGGGTCAAAATAATGATGATGGCGATCCCGCTCCTTATACCGCCAAAGGAACTTTCCGCGGCCTAGAAGCTATTGTAAAACACAGTCTTAAACGATCCGATCTCAAAGGTCTACGCGTAGCTATTCAAGGGGTAGGCGCTGTCGGTTATCCCTTGGCTAAAGCGCTACATGAAGCGGGCGCCTCATTATGGGTTGCCGATGTGAATACCGAAGCCACGGCCCGTTGTGAAAAAGAATTCGGCGCAAAAGTCGTCGATTTTCATGAAATTCATCGTGTTGATTGCGATATTTTATCGCCTTGCGCTTTGGGTGCAACTTTAAACGATCACACCATTCCAGAAATACAAGCCAAAGTGATTGCTGGCTGTGCGAATAATCAATTGGCTGAAGATCGCCATGGGCAAATGTTAAAAGATCTCAAAATTGCTTATGCGCCCGATTTTGTCATCAATGCCGGTGGCCTCATCCACGCTGCAACCCAATACCTTCATCATTCCGATGCCAAAGCCGCTCAGCATATTGAAAATATTTACGATGCTATTTATACGATCTGCGAACGCGCCGAACGTTTAAATCAACCGACGAATATTATCGCCAATCAATTGGCCGAAGAACGTTTAAAATAAATCGATTGAGGACTATTGCCATGGCTGTAGCCAAATTTGAGATCCATTACCATCAGTTTTTAAAACCGGATGGTACATTAAAACAGGATTTAACCAAAGAGCTGCGCGATCCTAAGCGTTTAATCGAATGGTATCGCTTAATGACTTTACTCAGAGTCTTTGACACCAAAGCCATCAATCTACAGCGAGTGGGCAAACTCGGCACTTATCCTGGGGTTCTAGGACAAGAAGCCGTAGGCGTGGCCATTGGCCAAGCCATGCACAAAGACGATGTGTTAGTGCCTTATTATCGTGATCAAGGCATACAATTTCAACGCGGTGTTGATTTTAGCCAAATCTTACAATATTGGGGCGGCGATGAACGCGGCTCTGATTTTAATCAAGCCGAAGATTTTCCCACTTGCGTTCCTATTGCCAATCAAAATGTGATCGCGGCTGGGGTGGCCTCTGCCATCCAATACCGCAATGAAAAACGCGGCGTAGTGACCAGCATTGGTGAAGGCGGCACTTCAGAAGGCGATTTCTATGAAGCCTTGAACGCAGCGGGTGCTTGGAAATTACCTTTAGTCTTTGTGATCAATAACAATCAATGGGCCATTTCTGTGCCGACTGAATTACAAACCCATTCGCAAACTTTTGCGCAAAAAGCGATTGCTGCAGGATTTGAAGGCGAACAGGTCGATGGCAATGATATCATCGCCGTGTATGAACGTGTGCGCTTGGCTTTAGATAAAGCACGTACAGGTGGCGGCCCTACTTTGATAGAAGCCATCACTTATCGTCTCTGCGATCACACGACTGCCGATGATGCCAATCGTTATCGCTCTAAAGAAGCCTTAGAAAAAGCCTGGACTTTAGAACCTTTAATTCGCTTACGCCATTATTTAACGAGCGAAAAATTATGGGATGCAAAAAAAGAAGAAGCCTGTTTACAGGATTGTCGCAAAATCGTCGATGAAGAAGTCAACATTTATTTGAATAGACCGATGGCCCCCATTACCGATATCATTGATTATATGTATGCACAATGCCCTGAAAATTTAAAAGAACAGCGTCAAACTTTATTGCAGTTTGGCGCGGATATACTGGGGAGCGATCATCATGGCTAAAATCACTTTAGTAGAAGCCGTTACCCAAGCTTTGGCTTATGAAATGGCTCATGATGAAGACGTTATTTTATTGGGTGAAGACATTGGTTTAAATGGCGGTGTTTTTCGCGCCACCGAAGGTTTACAAGCCCGTTTTGGTGAACGACGAGTCCGCGACACACCTCTGGCTGAATCGATGATTGCCGGCTTAACCATCGGCATGGCGGCACAAGGTTTAAAACCCGTAGCTGAATTTCAATTCATGGGATTTATATATCCTGCTTTTGATAATATTCTCAATCATGCCGCACGCCTACGCAATCGCACCCGCGGGCGCCTGCACTGCCCAGCGGTGTTTCGCGCGCCTTTTGGTGGAGGCATTCACGCTCCAGAACATCATTCAGAAAGCACCGAAGCCTTATTTGCGCATATCCCCGGTTTACAAGTGGTGATCCCTTCTTCACCGGCTCGTGCTTATGGTTTATTGTTAGCGGCCATCCGCTCTCCTGATCCCGTGATTTTCTTGGAACCCAAACGCATTTATCGTTTGGTCAAACAAGAAGTCCCTGATGATGGCAAAGCTTTACCCTTACAAAAGGCCTTTGTCTTACGCGAAGGTAGCGATGTCAGCTTAATCTCTTGGGGGGCTAGCATGCATGAAACCCTGCAAGCGGCTGAGGCTTTGGCCAAAGAAAACATTCAAGCAGAAGTCATCGATGTGGCCACAGTAAAACCCTTGGATCTGGCGACTATTTTAAATTCAGTCAATAAAACAGGACGTGTCGTTATCGTGCATGAGGCCGCGCGCTTTGGTGGCATTGGCGCTGAGATCGCTGCTGAAATTGCCGAAAAATCTTTATTGTCCTTGCTCGCTCCCATACAAAGGGTGACGGGTTATGACACTACCATGCCCTATTTTAAATTGGAAAAATTGTATTTACCTAGCGTGGCGCGTATCGTTCACGCCGTCAAAACTACTCTGGAGTTTGCATGAAGACATTTCGTTTACCCGATCTAGGCGAAGGCTTGCCGGATGCGGAAATTCACCAATGGCATGTCAGCGTAGGCCAAACCGTTAAAACCGATGATCCCTTAGTTTCTATGGAAACCGCCAAAGCCGTGGTTGATGTGCCGGCCCCCTGCGATGGCCTGATCAAAGAATTGCATGGTAAAGTCGGTGATTTGATCAATACCGGGGATCCCTTAGTCAGTTTTGAAAGCAATGAACAAGATCCAGAACCCGAGAAAAAGGCCATCCCCGCCAGTGGTGCTACCGTGGCTGGAAACATCATCGTCGGTGATACGGTCTTAGAAGAAAATGCCATGGGTGTGCTGCCCTCACACAGCACGGGTTCTCAGATCAAAGCGCTGCCCGTAGTCCGTTTGATCGCACAAAAATTAAATTTAGATTTAACGAAAATAAAAGCCAACGGTCAACAGGGTGAAATTAGTTTAGACGATGTTTTAAGGCTGATCTCCACAGAACTCCAGGCTGCTCCTAATCCACGAACTCCTACGAAATCAGAAACACCTATAGGCTATGAGGCTTTACGCGGTGTCAGACGAGCGATGGCACAAGCCATGGCCATATCACATCAGGAAGTGGCAGCAGTCACCATTGTGGACGATGCTGATCTGAGCAACTGGCCTAAAGGCAGCGATATCAGTGCCAGAATTATTCGCGCCATTGCCTATGCTTGCCGCGAAGAACCCGCTTTGAATGGTTATTTCGATGGCAAAAGCAATTCCAGACGCTTATCGCCTGAATTGCATTTGGGTCTGGCCATGGATTCTGGTGATGGCTTATTTGTGCCCGTCATCAAACAAGCTGAAAGCTTAGAGCCTTCTGAGATCCGCGCTTTGATCAATCGTTATAAAGAAGAAGTGCGTGATCGCAGCATTCCCACCGAAGATCTGCAAGGCGCGACTTTATCTTTTTCAAACTTTGGTGTTTTCGCGGGCCGCTATGCCAACCCTATGATCGTACCTCCCATGATCGCCATCATCGGCAGCGGAAAATTACGAGAAGAAGCCAAATTCATCGATGGCGTCTGTCAAGCACGTCGAGTGTTACCTTTATCCTTAACATTCGATCATCGTGCGGCGACCGGTGGCGAAGCTTCTCGCTTTTTAGCCGCCATGATTGAAGATCTGCAAAGACGGAAATAAATTTAGGGAAGCGCTATAATCATAACTCATTGTTTATTATAGATTTTAAACTCATTTTATAAATCTTCCCTAAAATAAGGACACCCCTAACAATTTTTTTAATAAATTCCAAGAAAAAATTATCGCTATACTGATATGCAGGGGATTATGCTTTTCAGTTCCCGGGGTCAGTTTTTCAAATATACTGTTGTTTATTTAATGCATAATATATTTATATAAGCAGAATACATAAATGGGGGGGTATGTAGTTCGAATATGAGTGTGCAAAATAAGTCCGAAAGCAGGTATCCATTGGCAATGAATGATTTATAGTTTATCCTTCCATTATTAATGGGGGGATTACCTATGAAATATTTTACTATAGAGGTACTAAAGAATGTGATTTCGTAGTAAGGGAAGGTTCATGCACTCAGCAAGTGATCCAAGTTTGCATTGAATTATATGATCTATCAACTCAAGAAAGAGAAACCGCAGGCTTGATAGAAGCCATGAGTAAATTTTCTCTATCTGAAGGATTGATTATTACTGAGAATGAAGAGGGTCGAGAAACTATCGAAAGGGATGGCAAAAAATATCATATTATCGTTACGCCAATTTGGAAATGGTTGAGAATGGGTGTTGCATGAAGGCCTAGTGCAAGGGTTCCTGAGATAAACGACCGTTTATGCTTTTCGCATAACAATTTAGCGAGGGATATATTGCAGCATCTCGTCCCAAGTGCGACAACTCAAAAAATGAATTGAATCCTTATACGCATTAGTTCATCGGTCTATAGTCAAAATCAAATCCAAAAGATTTAGGCCCTAGTAGTTTAATAGCGCTTGTTGACCGCAGTTTCTCATCTGCTGAAATGCCTAAAACAGCCACTTCTTCTCCCATTATTAAACGTCAACTATCTTTGCCGGTCGGCGACAATTAAGATTGCCGGTTTTGTCTGATGTAAAATTATGTCATAGCCAAGCCTTCCTGGTTAATTTTTAGTCATA
>VFKP01000013.1 GCA_009885495.1 Gammaproteobacteria bacterium
TAGGCATGCCAGTGCTCAATCGGTAATTGCGAAGCAATAATCATCGAACGTTGATCATAACGATCATCGATAATTTCAAGCAGATCAGCCCTGCGCTCAGGCGTGATGCGGAGCTTTCATTGACTCTGAATTTTAACAGCTATACCTTGAGATGTGCCTGTTTGAAACTTTGCACTCAACCCCTCTTTACCGTAAAATAAGAGCCCTCATTATCCCTAAAGGAAAGGCATTATGCAGCATTATTATCTCGTCGGCGGCCCTGCGCTGGCACCGTTTAAATTACAGCATTATTTGGATGAATTGCTGAATAGAGTGCCTAAGATCGCAGGCCTACAGATGCAATGCTGCTATTGGCTGGTGTGTCAGGATCTAAGCTCTTCCCCCCAACCCCTCCCGGAAAACGTACAAGGGGAGTTGTTGAATGCAGACTCTTTACAACGTATAGAAACATTGTTAGACGCCAAGATCAGCACTGCCCAGTCGGCCTTGGGGCAATTTTGGATCTTGCCCCGCAAGGGCACGATTTCACCTTGGAGCAGTAAAGCACAAGACATTATTACGCGTATTGGCTTAAAACAAGTGCAGCGCCTAGAACGAGGCATATGCTGTCAAATCCGTTGTGAAGAAGGGCAAAGCTTAGAGAATAGGGAATGGGATTTAATCTCTGAATTGTTTTACGATCGCCTGGTCCAAGCCTTTGTGCGCGAGGCCAAAGAGCTCAATACTTGGTTTCTAAAACCCAAGGGCCATAATTTAAGTTTTATTCCTGTCAATAGCCTAAAAATCGGCGATTATGGTTTAAGCGCCCAAGGATTAACGCAACTTAAAGCTCATTATCAGCATTTAGCTCGCGATCCCAGCGATGCCGAATGCATGATGTATGCTTCAGTCAATTCAGAACATTGTCGACATCATATTTTTAATGCCCATTTTAGTATCGATTATGAAACACAGCCTGGCAGTTTATTTCAAAATATTCAAAAAACCTATGAAGCGCATTCTGAAGATGTGTTTTCAGCTTATAAAGACAATGCCGCTATTGTGGCCCAAAGATCGGCGCGTTCTATTTGGCCTAGAGCCGCTGATCAGCATTATGATTCTCACAATGAGCCTTTGGCTTTGGTGATTAAAGCGGAAACGCATAATCATCCTACAGCGATCGCTGCTTTCCAGGGAGCGGCCACGGGGCCCGGTGGAGAGATCCGCGATGAGGGGGCTACAGGACGAGGGGCTAAGCCTAAAGCGGGTTTAACAGGCTTTTCGGTTTCGCATTTAAAAGTACCGGGATTTACTCACGATTGGGAAGTGCAGGCAGGGGCGCCTAAGAATAAAGTTTCAGCATTGAATATTATGTTACAAGGCCCTTTGGGTGCCGCCAGTTTTAACAATGAATTTGGTCGCCCTAATCTGTGTGGTTATTTTCGAAGTTTTGAAGCCCAATTAGAAAGCGGCCTATGGGGCTATCACAAACCAGTGATGTTGGCCGGCGGTATGGGTGTGATCCGCGTTTCGCAATTTCAAAAGCAACATTTACCGGTAGGAGCTTTGGTTTTAGTCTTAGGCGGCCCAGCTTTTTGTATTGGTTTAGGCGGTGGGGCGCTGTCTTCACGCGTATCCTCGCAAGATCATTCCGAGGAAGATTATGCTTCGGTGCAACGCGCCGATCCTGAAATGCAGAAACGCGCGCAAGAAGTCATCAATCAATGCTGGGCTTTAGGCCGAGACAATCCTATTTTAAGCATTCACGATGTGGGCGCAGGGGGTTTATCGAATGCTATTCCTGAATTGGTGTATGATAGTTTACGCGGCGCTCAGATTCAATTGCGCGCTATTCCCAGTGCCGATCCCAGCTTATCGCCTTTGGAGATTTGGTGTAATGAATCCCAGGAGCGTTATGTCTTAGCGATCGAGGCACAGCATTTAAATGAGATCAGCTTTTTAGCAGAACGTGAGCAATGCCCCTTAGCGGTATTGGGAACGGTGACTGAAGCAACGCAATTGCAAGTGTTTGATGAAACTACAAATAAAAATGTCATCGATATGGATTTGAAGTTTTTATTTTCAAAAGCGGAAAAGATGCAACGCGATGCGTACAGAGTTGATCGGCCGACGCTTATTTTTGATCGTAAGGACATTGTCTTAGAACAAGCTTGCCTTCGAGTGTTGCAGCATCCCAGTGTGGGCAGCAAACAATTTTTAATCACCATTGGCGATCGCAGTGTCGGGGGTTTAAGTTATCGCGATCAAATGGTTGGCCCCTGGCAAGTGCCGGTGGCGGATGTGGCGGTGACGGCCAGCGATTTTTATCATCATCAGGGCCAAGCCATGGCCATGGGTGAGCGTGGGCCAGTAGCGTTGATTGATCCCGTTGCCTCAGGACGTTTAGCCTTAGCAGAAGCCATCACCAATATCGCAGCGGCACCCATTGCAAAATTAAGCGATATTAAATTATCCGCCAACTGGATGGCGGCCTGTGATCGCAAAGGGGAAGATGCCGCGCTTTGGGATACGGTCAAAGCCGTGAGTGCTGAACTGTGTACACGCTTGGGTTTAACTATTCCAGTGGGCAAAGATTCCTTATCCATGCAAACCCAATGGCAAGAAGACGATGAACTTAAAACCCAGAGCTCCCCCTTAACTTTAATTGTTTCCGCCTTTGCGCCCGTCACCGATCTGCGAAAAAGTTTAACGCCAGAATTGCAAATCACTTATGAAGATTCGGTGTTGCTATTGATTGATTTAGGACGAGGGAAAAATCGCTTGGGCGGCTCGATTTTAACTGAAGTTTATGGACAAAGCACGGCAGTTGAAATTTCAAAAGACTTGAGTCAAGAACAGCGTTTATCCAGCAATGTGTTGACGCCTGATTTGGACAATGCTGATGATTTAGAACAGTTTTTCGCTGTGATTCAAACTTTAAATGAACACAATCAAATCTTAGCCTATCATGATCGATCCGATGGCGGCTTGTTTGTGACGGTATTAGAGATGGCTTTTGCCGCGCATACGGGGCTTAAGATCGATTTAGATCCTCTGGGCGATGATCCCTTAGCCAGTTTATTCTCCGAAGAATTAGGGGCGGTATTACAAATTGAAAAATCAAAATTAAATGCCGTCTTAGAGCAATTGAAAAAACATCATCTTTTTGAATGCAGCCATATTTTAGGCAGCATTGCCATTGATAATGTGATTTCATTCTATCATCAAGGGCAAAAGATTTTAGAAGAACATCGAGCAGCCTGGCAAACAAATTGGTCTGAACTCAGTTATCGCATGCAGGCCTTGCGCGATAATCCGTTGTGTGCCCAACAAGAATTTGAACGCATCGCAGTTTTAAACGATCCGGGCTTATACAGCTCACCCAGTTTTGATTTTAATGAAAGCATCGCTGCGCCTTATCTTAATTTTGGGCATAAGCCTAAGGCGGCTATTTTACGAGAAGTGGGCGTTAATGGTCATATTGAAATGGCAGCGGCTTTCATGCAAGCGGGATTTGAAGCGGTAGATGTCTGCATGTCTGATATTTTCAGTGGTCGTAGGCGTTTGGATGAATTTAAACTGTTAGCGGTCTGCGGTGGTTTTTCTTTCGCTGATGTTTTGGGAGCGGGTCGAGGTTGGGCCGAGGCCATCTTAATGAATGAAAATGTGCGAACACAATTCTCTGAATTTTTTAATCGCTCTGATACTTTAACTTTAGGGGTGTGCAATGGCTGTCAAATGCTGGCGCAATTAAAATCGCTGATCCCAGGGGCCGAAGCTTGGCCCTTATTTAAGCGCAATGTTTCAGAGCAATTTGAAGCGCGAGTGGTCATGGTGGAAGTGGCTGTGAGTCCGGCGGTATTTTTGCAGGGCATGCAAGGTTCGCGTTTACCCATTGTAGTCTCGCATGGCGAAGGGCAAACCCATTGGGCCAAGGCCTCGGATCGTCATCAAGCCTTGAGTGCTTTACAGTATATCGATCATCAAGGTAATAAAACTCGGGATTATCCCTACAATCCCAATGGCAGTGAACAGGGGGGCACGGCTTTTAGCAGCCGCGATGGTCGCGCTTTAATTATGATGCCGCATCCTGAACGCTGTTTTCGCGCCTGGCAATGTTCTTGGCGCGCAGCAGAATGGTTAGAAGCCACGCCTTGGCGACGTTTATTTGAAAACGCCCGGGTTTGGCTGGGGTAAGGATCGCGAACGTAATAACTTCCTATTCTAGCATCAAACTGTGACATCATCTTTAAACGCTCCTCAGTCGAAAAAACTCGAAAGACTACAAGTATTCCTGCGTTTTTTCTGCTTCCGGTGCGTTTAAATCTAACGCACACATTTCGCGCTAGAATAGGAAGTTATTACGTTCGCGATCCTAAGATTTTTAAATCTCCCAAGGATTAATGAGTTCCAGGCCGGCTATAGATTCAAAGTCTTTAATGTTGCGCGTGACCAATTTGTAATTGTGCACTAAAGCTGAAGCTGCGATGAGAGCATCAATGGCGGGGATATTTTGTAAAGAAGAGATATACCCCCATTTATCTGAAACCGCTGAGTCTATATCGATGATTCGCCCATAGAACATCCCCAGTAAATCAATTTCAAGCCATTGAGTGATTTTTTGCTTTTTAAATGGATCCCCCAGTTTCTCAACTCCTTTTCTAATTTCACCCAGGGTTAAAACGCTGAGGAATAATTTAGGGCTGTCAATAGAAGATAGCCAAGCTAATACCTTTTCATTAGGCGTTTTCTTAGTGCTTTCCGAAATAATATTGGTGTCTAATAGATACATTATAAGTCCGTATCCCGCATAGGAGATTGATCTCGTTCCAAATTTAAATCTAAACCTCTCAAAGGGGAATTTTGCAGAAAGGTCACCATATTTTCATTTTGGCCCGTGAGTTCTCGGTATTTCTCCATACTGATGATCACCGCTTCATAAGTGCCGTGACGAGAGATGATCTGCGGGCCTTGTTTGGATTCATTGACCAGTGCTGTCAATTTTGCTTTCGCTTCTTGTAATTGCCAGACATGCATCTGCTTTCTCCTATTTTAGCTTAAAAACTAGTCATACCGGTCATTATAACTGAGTTTTTGTAAAAAGTCAATTTAGGTCGATATAAAGAATTCTCGCTCTTTTTTCAAAGAAAGTTGTTTACTTTTTATCCTATCCATGATATACTGCTTTCTGGATTATTAAACGTCAACTATCTTTGCCGGTCGGCGACAATTAAGATTGCCGGTTTTGTCTGATGTAAAATTATGTCATAGCCAAGCCTTCCTGGTTAATTTTTAGTCATA
>VFKP01000105.1 GCA_009885495.1 Gammaproteobacteria bacterium
CTCAAGAGGATGGCAGCATTCAAGTGTTCAGTGAAATGGAAGATTTTTTAAATTTGAAAGAAACCTTTATCGCTCAAGGCAAAATCCCTGAAAGCAGTGAATTAACCATGTTGCCCACAGTGGAAGTCACCTTAGGTAGAGACGATGCTGAAAAGATGATCCGTCTTTTGGATATGTTGGAAGAATTGGATGATGTGCAAGAAGTGTATTCCAATGCCCATATCCCCGATGAGATCTTGGATGAATTATAAGGGTATTCCTAATGATTCAATGCAAAGCAAGGATAATACCCTATGAATGTGCGTATTCTGGGTATCGATCCGGGTTCTAGGGTAACCGGTTATGGCGTCATAGAAATCAAACAAAACCAATATCAGTATTTGGGTAGCGGCTGTATTCGCACCGTGGCCGAAGATTGGGTGATGCGCTTACAACAAATTTATCAAGGTGTGCGGGAAGTGATTCTCCAATACCAGCCTCAGGAATTGGCGATTGAACAAGTCTTTATGCATCGCAATGCCAATTCAGCTTTAAAATTGGGTCAAGCCAGAGGGGCTGCCATTGTCGCAGTGGATTTACCCGTACATGAATATGCGGCGCGCGAGATTAAAAAAGCGATTGTCGGTTATGGTGCTGCTGATAAAACGCAGGTTCAGCATATGATTAAACAAATGCTGGGTTTGAAGGGTTTGATGGCAGCGGATGCTGCCGATGCTTTAGCGATTGCAGTTTGCCATGCCCATACACGCGAATGGAAATTAAGGGGCTTATAGATGATAGGACGTTTACGAGGGATTTTATTGGAAAATAAAGCTCCTGATCTTTTAGTTGAAGTGCAAGGAGTGGCTTATGATGTTAAAGCGCCCTTATCGACCTGTTATCGCTTGCCGGATTTAGGCCAAGAAGTGATTTTATTGACGCATTTGGTGGTCCGAGAAGATGCTCATGTTCTATTTGGTTTTATCGATGCCAGTGAACGCGCCTTATTTCGAAGCCTCATTAAAGTCAATGGCATCGGTCCAAAATCTGCCATTACACTGCTTTCCAGTATTGATGTTCATGATTTTGTCTTGGCGATACAAGGCAATGATTTAACGCGGTTAATGCGTTTGCCGGGGATTGGCAAAAAAACCGCTGAGCGTTTATTGATTGAAATGGCTGATAAAATTCAAGAATGGGAACATCCGATGATGAATGAAAATTTATCGATGGATCCTCAAGGGTTAAGCCATAAACAGGTGGCGGATGAAGCGCAAGCGGCACTGATTTCTTTGGGCTTTAAACCGCAAGAGGCCAGTAAAGTGTTAAAGCAAGTGGCTGTAGAAGGTTTAAATTCTCAGGAATTATTGCGTAAAGCCTTACAAGCCTTATCGCAATAACAGTTAAGGGGATTTTATGTTAGATGAAGACCGACTCATTTCAGCGCATCATAAGGACGATGACGTTCGTTTTGATCGCGCCATACGACCCAAGCGTTTGAGCGATTATACCGGGCAAACAGCGGTGAAAACACAATTGTCTGTGTTCATTGATGCGGCCAAAGGTCGTAACGAAGCTTTAGATCATGTGCTGATTTTCGGCCCACCCGGACTGGGGAAAACGACATTGGCCCATATTATTGCGGGTGAAATGGGCGCAGAATTGCGTCAAACTTCGGGGCCGGTATTGGAAAAAGCCGGTGATCTGGCTGCTTTACTCACCAATTTAAAAGCCAATGATGTTTTATTCATCGATGAAATTCATCGTCTGAGCCCTGCGATTGAGGAAATTTTATATCCAGCCATGGAAGATTATCAGCTGGACATTATCATTGGAGAAGGGCCGGGTGCGCGTTCCATTAAATTGGATTTGCCGCCCTTTACTTTAGTAGGAGCTACAACGCGTGCCGGCTTATTAACTTCGCCTTTGAGAGATCGCTTTGGCATTGTCTCTCGTTTGGAATTTTATCAAACCGATGAGCTCACCGATATTTTGTTACGCTCTGCCCAGATCTTAAATGTGCTGTTGGAACGAGATGCGGCTTCTGAAATTGCCTGTCGTTCTCGAGGTACGCCGCGGATTGCCAATCGTTTATTGCGTCGTGCACGAGATTACGCGCAAGTGCGTGGTGATGGTATCATCACGCGTAAAATTGCAGATGAGGCTTTGATTTTATTGGATGTGGATCATAAAGGATTTGATCTCTTAGATCGTAAATTTTTATTGGATTTATTACAGAAGTTTAAAGGCGGCCCTGTCGGATTGGAAACACTGGCAGCAGCCTTAGGAGAAGAAAAAGGAACCTTGGAAGATGTGATTGAGCCTTATCTCATTCAACAAGGATTTATTGCACGTACGGCGCGAGGGCGCGTGGCCATGGATCGGGCCTATCAACATTTTGGGCTTAAGATGAACGTAAAAGAAGAGGATTTAATTGTCTAGTCTTAAGGGTGGGTACGACAAATTTAGAAAAGAAACACAAATAGTTACAGAAGAGGATTTAATTGCATTATGAAGACATTGATTATCGATCATTATGACTCATTTTCTTATAATATTTATCAAATGGTGGCAGAAATTAATGGGGTAGAACCTTTATTAATTCAGCATGATGCGATTGATTATGCTGGCGTTTCTAAATTGGATGTCGATAATATTATTATTGCCCCAGGTCCTGGTACGCCTTTAAAAGAAAAAGATTTTTCAGTCTCCAAAGAAATTCTTTTGCATTCGGATAAACCTATTCTCGGCATTTGTTTAGGGCATCAGGGCATAGCCTCTGTGTATGGTGGTAAAGTGCTATCGGCTAAAGTGCCCAGCCATGGCCAAGTGACGAGCGTGAAGCATAATGGCGATCCCTTATTCCAACATATTCCTGAGGAGTTTCAAGTCGTCCGTTACCATTCTTTGCAAGTCTGTGAAACCTTATCCGAAGTTATAGAACTCACCGCTTGGACAAAAGAGGGTACAGTCATGGGTTTAAAACATCGAGACAAGCCCATATGGGGTCTACAGTTTCATCCTGAATCTATTTCTACCGAACAGGGACATTGGATCTTCAAAAACTTTAAGGCCTTGACAGAACAACGCCTGAAAAATAAAAAATGTATTCGCGTGAGCGCTTCGATTCAACCCAAAGAACAGGTTACACAGATTAAGCCTTATAGTATTTCACTGCACACCGTATCGATGCCTTTAGATTTTGCAGAGATTTATTCAAATCTGTACGCCGATGAAGAATATGCCGTATGGTTAGACAGTGCTTTATTGGATAAGCGTCAGTCTTCATTTTCAGTGATAGGCTGTATGGCGGGGCCTTTAAGCTATAGATTGCAATATCAACTGAATGATCATCAGATCCAAATCTGCAAGAATGGCATTCAGACAACGGTCTCACAAAACATTTTTGATTTTCTAGAAGCTGAATTAGTCAAATTTCAAATTGATGATGTTGAGCTGCCTTTTGATTTCCGGTGTGGTTTTATGGGATACTTTGGGTATGAATTAAAGCAATTAAGCCATGGTCTTAAAAACCGTCATACCTCTAATGCCCCCGATGCACAATTCATTTTTGTCGATCGTGCTTTGGTCTATGATCATGCCCATGAAACTTTGTATCTGTTGGCTTTAACTGAATCAGAGCATCAAGCTTCAGCCGAGCTCTGGTTTTCTGAAACAGAGCAAAAAATTAAAGCTTCTCAATCTCAAAAAAGGGCTGATCTTTCTAAAACAAAAAACGACCAAAAATCATTGGCTCTTCCTGTCTTAGAACGAAATGGATCTGATTATATTCAAGATATTGATCAATGTTTAAATTACATTCATCAAGGTGAAAGCTATGAGATTTGTTTAACCAATCGCATTGCCATCGAACGGAAAATCGATCCTTTATCCTATTATTTGACTTTACGTGAGATCAATCCAGCTCCTTATGCCGCTTTTCTTCGCTTAGGTGAATTGGCCATTGTCAGTGCTTCCATCGAACGTTTTTTAAAGATCGATCCCAAAGGACAGGTAGAGAGTAAACCCATCAAAGGTACTTTACGCCGCGGGGAAGATCCGGTAAGCGATCAAGCTCTGTGTGATCGTTTAAAAACAGAAGCTAAATTCAGATCGGAAAATTTAATGATCACCGATTTGGTGCGGCATGATTTGGGCAAAGTCTGTCAGATCGGCAGTGTTAAAGTCGACTCTTTAATGGAAGTGGAAACGTATAAAACCGTGCATCAATTGGTAAGCACTATTTCCGGAGCGCTTAAAGATAAATATTCTGCCATCGATTGCATTAAAGCCTGTTTTCCTGGAGGCTCCATGACGGGCGCTCCTAAACTCAGAACCTTGCAGATCATCGATGAATTGGAACATTCCGCTCGCGGCGTGTATTCCGGTGCATTGGGCTATCTTTCGGTGAATGGTGCCGTGGATTTAAGCATTGTGATCCGAACAGCAATAGTGAGTGCTGGCCAGATCTCAATGGGTGTCGGTGGTGCGATCACCGCATTGTCTGATCCTAAAGACGAATATGCAGAGATGCAGCTTAAAGCGCGATCGTTGTTAGAAGCCCTGGCAGAAGTTTAAGGCCTATGCGTAGAGACGCGATTTATCGCGTCTTTTGGAATTTCCAAGCTAAGCAAAAGCTCCCCTCGCCAGTATTCTGGGAGAGGGGTTATTCATCAGCCTTCGATCGTGAAGCTAAAATCCCTAAAAGATATACCCAAATTATCAACAGCCCAGATAAACACCAAACAGGCCAAGTTCCCCAATACATAAAAGGCGTGATGCCTTGATAGCCTTCAATCTGGCCATTTAAAACCAAAGCTCGATCGATGGGTAATTCTGAGACGATCCCTCCTTGTGGACTGATGAAAGCGGTGATCCCTGAATTGCCGACAAATAATTGCGGTCTGGCCATTTCTAAAGAACGCATTTGCCCCATTTGTAAATGTTGTTGCAAAGCCCAAGAATCTCCAAACCAACTGTCATCGCTGATGGTGAGGAGTACTTCGGCAGCAGGCAAAGAGCGGCGCACTAAGCCTGGGAAAATAATTTCATAGCAAATAAAAGGGGCAATGTGAATATGATTGACTTTGAGATCGGAAGCTTCGGCAGGGCCTTGCGATAAACTGGCATTGGGCAATTGCCAATATTGCAAAAGTGCGGATAAGAGTTGATTGAGCGGTAGATATTCGCCGAAAGGGACTAAATGGCGTTTATAATAAAGCCCTTGATTTCGACCTAGCAGAATCAAAGCGTTATAAGTTTGCCCTTCTTCGTCTTCATCGACAATACCCGTGAATAAATTGCTGTGTTGTGTTTTTAGAGTTTTATCCAGAAATTGTAAGGCCGGTTTAGCGTCTATAACGCTCGCAGGGATAGCCGCTTCAGGCCAGACAATCAAATCTCTTCTACCATTGTTTTGACTGAGCTTCCAATAATGTTCGATATTTTCTGATAACTGCCAGGGGTTCCATTTGAGATCTTGGGATACATCACCTTGCACTAAGCTTACACTGATTTTTTTTCCTGTGGCCTGACTCCAATGGATTTGCGACAAGCTAAAGCCCAGAGCATAGACAGCCATGAAGATCAGGCTGAAGAAAAGCTTATAGCGTTTGTTTGGGTGTTTAAATATTAAAAATAAGAGACCTGATAGAAATACAGCAATCCAGGATAAGCCATATACACCGACCCAGGGCGCAAAACCGCTTAAAAAACTTTGAGTTTGGCTGTAACCTAAAGACAACCAGGGAAAACCACTGCCGATGATGGCGCGAATGCCTTCGAGCAAAGTCCAAACACTGGGATACAATAATAAATAACGCTGTTCTAAGGATAATGCTTTGGCAAAAGGAGTATTCAAAATCAAACTTAAAACCGCTGGAAATAAAGCCAATACAGCCACTAATACGCCCATAATAAAATAGGCCAATAATAAAGGACTGTGTCCATAAGTGTAAATGCTATAATAAATCCAATAAACTCCACTTAAGAAGAAAGCAAATCCAAATATGAATCCTAATAGAATATTCTGCTTTAAAGAAGAAGTATGCTCCCATAATAGAATTAGGCCACAGGGGATCAAAATGGCTAAAAAAGAAAACTGTAAAGGCGCGAAAGCCAAAGGGAGCAGGGCGCCTAAGAGAGCCGCCATCAAGACTTTTAACAATACTGAATTGAATACCCGTACAGATAGAGTCTTGTCTCGCCCAGTACTTTGAATTAGGGGTTGGGGGAGGAGACTAGTCATTTAGGCTTTTTTTCCTGGATTTTGAATCCATAATAAATGCTGTGTATGTTTCTGTATAGGATCAATATACGAGGCGACAACCTTACCAGTGATTTGAGTTGTGGGGTCCAAAACAGTATCGCCCGCTTGATAGATTTCTTCGCTAGGCAATTTTAAATAAGACAATTGTTGTTTGCTCTTGCCTAAATAATGCAAGCGAGCCACAATTTCTTGGCCGGTGTAACAGCCCTTGGTAAAACTGACCGCATGATGTTCTATCAATGACAGCGCTTGCGGTGTAAATTGCGCGCTGCTGGCTTTAACGATATGGGCCAGATGATTTTGAATGTCAAAGCCAGTCCAAATCGCTTCATTTTCAATGATTGCGGAACGATGGTGTAGTGATTCCCAAAGAGCAATACAGTCTGCCGTATTGCTGCTGCAGACAAAACGCGGCGTTAAACCAGGAATATGGTATAAATAGATCCCCTGATATTCCCATTGCTGATTGGGTTGCGGCAATTCTGCACCAATATAATGGCGTAAGGCTTGATAAACGTCTCGGCCTGCAATGCCCAAAGTGGCGGGTTGTGATTTCAATAAGTCTATTTTCACTTTTGAAAAAAGAGCGTATTTTTTCAATGATTTTTGTAAAATCAGGGCGCTGCTGCTGGGCAGATGCAGATGGTAGGCTTCATTGCGCAAATAAATGTAGAAAGTTGCCAGCACACGCCCTTTAAGATCGCAATGTGCGCCCAGATGTCCTTTGTGTGCGGTTAAACTGTTTAGATCACAAGTCAATTGTCCTTGCAAAAATTTTTGAGCCTCTTCTCCTGAGATTTCCAACCAAGACCAATTGAGTAAAGGGCAAAGGCTAAGTCCTGCCTGGCTTTCAGTCAGTGAAAAAGCAATGGGAGAAGAAGATCTTTGAGGGAGGTACTGATATCCATGCTCATCTTGGCTGATAGAGGCTGACAGAGATAAAAAATTTATAAATTCAGGATCAAAAGACATTGTGCTTGACTCAGTTTTAGCTTAAAATAAGCTTTGATCCTAACAGCTGAGCGGCTGTTATACAAGGGGATTTTTAATAGGAGATCCACATGAATGTCTCTGATACTGAAAAAGCTAAACTCTACTGGGCTTGCCGGCGAGGCATGCTAGAACTGGATTTATTATTACTGCCTTTCTTAGAGCATGCTTATGAGAAATTGAGCGAAGAAGAAAAAACTTCATTCAGAGCTCTTCTAACGATGGAAGATCCGATCTTATACCATTGGTTAATGGCTAAGGAAACACCTGAAGATCCTAAGGTCAAAGCTTTGGTGGAGCAAATCATTGCTCACGCTCGATCTTAAGCCTTCCAAAGCCCTGTTGGTGCTTTTTATTTTCATCTATGGTTTTACCCTGCTGCTTTTAGTTTTTAATTTTGGACATTGGCCTTGGTGGTTGGCTATTTTGGCCGCTGGCTTGGTTTTTATCTTGGCCTTGCGTCGTATTGATCGTTTTTGCAGCATTCAACGCCTGGTATTATTGAGTTTTGAAAAAGCAGAACTGCAATTGCAGACCCGGAGAAAGGCCTTAGAACATTATCGCATTCAGAAAGTTCAGCATCGCGGTCGGCAATTGATTATCTTGCAGTTGAAAGAAGTAGCCAGCAAAAAGGTCCGTTATCTCCTGTGTTGCCGTGATGCTTTTAAAGCCGGCGAGTTCGCACAATTGCAACGCTTTACCTATAAACTCTCGCAGATCTTAGCCGGCAAAGGCCGATTGCTGGGGCGGGGATTTTAAAAGCCTTTAGAGCAGCAAAAACTCCCCTCGCCCAGTA
>VFKP01000142.1 GCA_009885495.1 Gammaproteobacteria bacterium
AATTATTTTTGTCAATATGGGGATTTATGTCGTTCGACCCAATACCCTCAAAGTCAAAATCCTGAGGTCCGGCCTGGGTATTTGCATCATCTTGATCACGGAATTGCATGATCGGCTAAAAGCGATCACAGAATTTGCAATTGAGCGATCAAGAGTTGCGAATACCCACTGGCCCCCTGTCACGGCTCGTTCATTTCCCGTGGTTATGCTCTTAAGCGTAATAAACAGATGCAATTATGGGTGGTTATAGGATTAATCACCCTTATGTTTCTCGGTAGAAAATCGGGTTCAGGTACATACTCCTTTTATGCTGCCTTACGCAAATCTGGAGTCACCTCAATTTGAACATGCAACCCATCACGATCAACTAAATCTTGCAAAGCTAATCTGATGAACTGTTCTTTTGAGTAACCTAGTATTCCAGCGTATTCAGAAGCCAATTTAGGACTGATTGATTTCCTGTCATGTTCTATATCGCATAAGTGCTGTTTACTAATCTCTAACTTTGCGGCAAACGCAACTTGTGAGATCCCATCTGCTTCACGGATAGACCAGATCAGTTTCCCCAGGGTCAGTTTCACACCCGTTATGGTTTCAATTTCGTGTAAAGTTTTTTCGGTCATCTTGCTTTTAATACTCATGTTTATTCACCTCTTTAATTTCTACAAATTCAACATTGCCTTCCTTATTGATCACGTAAATTGCTCTGTAAGCAATATTCAATCGAATTGAGCGTTGCCCTCGTCGCTTTCCTTTCAACGGCTCATCATGATAACCGGGAATTTTCTTAACCTCTCGCAAGCCCATTCGGCCAACAGCATCAATCCAACCACTTAACTTCACGGCAATAGCCAATGGAACCTTTTTTAGATCGTCTTTGGCATTTGGCGATGTAATAACATTAAATATATCACTCATATTGTTTATAGTACACCTGAAAAGTGTATCTGTCAATCCTTCTTTAATTTGGCCTAGCGCAACGGTTCGTGAGATAAGTGTCCATTTATAATTTTTAGCATAAAAAACAGATGCTTTGTAGGGGTGGTTATAATACTAATCACCCCTTATTTCCAAATTGGCTTATCTCGCCAATTATTTGGGAATCCCATGGCAGAAACATCGATCTTATGCGCATTAATTAATTGCACCAATTTAACTTTAAAATGACTATCAGGACATACTTTCTCTAAAAAATAAATGATCATTACTAAAGAATTATATATTTTTCTTAATGAGGATATTTCACGATTAAAATTACCTACTAATACATCTGGTTTAGAAATTGGGATTTGCATGGTTTTCGTTAATTTCTTATTCCAGACACGGCTGTGATGTGCGCACAAATTTCTTAAATATGTCAAATGTTCAATAAAACTGACTAGCACGGTGTAATCAAGATTATATATTTTTCCTATTCTTGTTCTTGTCTCACTTGCTCGCATAGCTTTTAAGAATCTTGATAAAAGACCAAATGACATTATTTCGCATACGGCCCATATAGGCGGCATAATAGGGGAAGTATAAGTCTTTTTGTAATGTTTAATGAATATCTCATCACTTCGTTCCAATTCTTTTTCTAGAAGAATCATATTTCTTGGCTGCCATTTTATATTATTCAGATCTTTCTGCAGATAAGCATGCGGGCCATGGCATTCTGAAAAGCAATATGCCCATTGAGTTCGTATAGAAATTTCTATTCGTTCTATTGCATCCAACAATAATAATCTAAGTTCACGATCAAAAATATAGAGATTTAAAATATCTGAAAATTTAGTATTTTTTAAAAAAAGGTGACTGCGTTCTTTCCCATTTTCTTGAAATGGCAACCAGTATCCAGATAACCTATAGTAGTTTAAATGCTGCAAATAATGTTCAGCATGATCATCTATAATCATACCTCGTGAAGATAAAAGGTCAATTTGTTGTTGAATAGATTGAAAGGGTTTGTTAAATTCCATCTCTGGCCTTAGAAAAAAGTAACCCGCCGGTTTGAGGGTGCTCCGAGAAGTATAGCCTTGGCGGGTTTTCTTACACCTATTATCAACTATTTCGAAGAACTTTGCAACATTTTTTGAATAAAACGACATATTTTCAATATTATTAATTTTTAATTCGTTAAATAATAATTGTTTTCGATAAATATGTTATTTTACAGGTACTTATAAAACTAATCACTCTTAACGTTTATAGTACAGTATCCGCCATTTACTTAGGTAGCCTTCTGCTTTAAATAAAAGCTCAATACCTAGAGCAGTCCCCTCTAAGTTTTGGTCCTGATTCTGGAACAACCATTTTTATAGAACAGTGCTATCGCCAAAATATTCATAATCGTCTAATAGAGCTTTCCCAGAGTTTGATTCAAAATATTTTTTTAAGTCTTGCGGTGGTTTTGCATTTTCTTTCGATTTCTGGGGCTCGGATATTTCTTTTGACTCTCGAAGAGATATATCAGCTTCTTTTTGAATAAAATTCCATAACCCAATATAGAAATGGTTTTTTACTTCTACAACCCCTTCTTTAGGACTAATTCTTGTGCTTCTAAAATCCTTAAGTTTATTCATCTTAATATATCCGACAATCACAAAGCCTTGAATTTTTACATAAACGTAAATACTATTTTGTTCATCTTTGGCAACACAAAATCCAACCTCTGTCTTAAGATATCTATGAATACTCTTTGATATATTGTGTCCTTCCGGCAAGCTCGCGTGACAGACCTGTTTTAAATTGAGTAATATCCTCTTTTAATCAAAGAAGAGGAA
>VFKP01000100.1 GCA_009885495.1 Gammaproteobacteria bacterium
TCGTAAGCTGGTTTTGCGCGGCACCCCGATTAAAGATGCCGCGGAAATAGCAGAATTAACACCTGAGCAGATAGAGAAATTAAGACAAGAAATAGATAAGTAACGGTCGACCGTTAAATCTGCGGAAAAAGTGCTTCCTTTGTCCATTCTCGCACATAAAAGACCATTTTTTTAGGTGTGATTAGTATTATAACTACCCAAATAATTGCGCGCGTTCCAGTTCTTCAGGTGTATTGATTTCTAGAGTACGATAAGGGGTATAACAGACCCTAATTTTATGGCCATGCTCAATAGCGCGTAATTGTTCTAACAATTCTAGTTTTTCTAAAGGCGTCTGTGGCCAAGTGGTGTATTCCAATAAGAAATCGCGTTGATAAGCGTAGATGCCCATATGATGCAAGACTTTCAGTTCAGCCTTAGGATCACGGCGATAAGGAATAGCCGCACGTGAAAAATAAATGGCATCGCCATTGAGATCGCAGATCACTTTAACTAAAGAAGGATCATCGTACTCTGTCTCAAAGATGAGATCATAGGCCAAGGTTGCCATTTTCGGTGGATTATCGCTATTGAAAGGTTCGATGAGCGTTTCTAGCATTTCCTTGCGAATAAAGGGTTCATCGCCCTGTAAATTAATCACGGTATCAAATTCAGGAAATTGCTGAGCGATAAAAGCAACACGATCAGAGCCGGTTTGACAATCTTCAGGTGTCATGATGGCTTCACCACCCACTTCTTCGATGACGCTCTTGATTGCTTGGCAATCAGTAGCCACCACCAGGCGATCGATTTTACGGCAGGGTTTTGCGGCTAAATAAGTTTTCTGTATTAAGGGTTGTCCTTGGAGCACAGCCAACATCTTATTCGGCAAGCGAGTTGATTTTAAACGAGCGGGAATCACGCATAAAACACTCATGATAATTCATCCGTGTTAGGGACTAGGCGATCGAAAATAGGCGTGCAGGCCAGCAGTATAATGGCGATGGCAACAGAGCCCCAACCTAATTTATTAAAGGTATATCCATAGAATTGAGTGATCGCAAAATTATCAGGGAGATGGGCCGGCAAAGCGGTCATATTGGCAATTTTGCCCGCCAGAGCATTACCGGCTGCTAAAGATAGAAACCATAGGCCCATGAGCATACTCATCCAGCCTCGGGGTGCCAATTTAGTGACCATCACCAAACCTGTGGGGGAGAGCAATAGTTCACCCACAGTTTGCAAGAGAAAACTTAAGACTAACCAGGCCGCTGGAATTTGATCAAAAGGCCCCGCTAAAACGGCGGCCAAAGCTAGAACGAGAAAGCCCATACCCATAAAGAGGATCCCTAAAGCAAATTTCAAAGGGCCTGAAGGATTGAAACTATTTTTTTCCAACCAAATCCAAAGCTTAGCCAATAGAGGTGAGACGAGCACAATATAGCTGGGATTGAAAGCTTGAAACATGGCGGTAGGTAGAGTAAATCCTAAAAAATGACGATTTACGGCCCTATCAATGAATAAAGTGACTGAAAGAAAAGACTGAAAATATAAAGACCAGAAGAAAGATGAAAAGAGTAATAGTAAGCCTAGAGCAATGATCTTACGTTGCTGTTCTTTCCCCAAGCGAGTTGATCTCCAAATCAGCGCAATGACAAAAAGACCTAGAAGGATCAAGATAGCATTTGAAATAAAGTCAGAAAAAGGCA
This sequence comes from Gammaproteobacteria bacterium, assembly GCA_009885495.1. Taxonomy (GTDB): domain Bacteria; phylum Pseudomonadota; class Gammaproteobacteria; order UBA1113; family UBA1113; genus VFKP01. The sequence continues at coordinate 1,689 of VFKP01000100.1, forward strand.
AGGCAAACGCTAATAGGGAGGCTGTAAGACCTGAACCCAGTAAAAGGACGAGTGGATGAGCGTAAATGGAACGCTCATCCTGTGGAGATATTCCTTTATTTTCAAGATAATTCTGGCCTTTAAGAAAGACGACATAGCCTAAAACCATACCCAAAGTGGCTAATAAAAATGCATATTGAAACCCCCATTTAGCGGCCACTATGCTGCAAATGATGCTGGCTGCAAATCCGCCGAGGTTAATTCCCATATAGAATAGTGTGAAGCCCGCATTGCGCCTAATATCTTGTGCTTGATAAAGTTCTCCTAGGAGGCTAGAAACCGTTCCTTTAAAGAATCCTGTTCCTAAGATGACCAGAGATAAGCCAAAGTGAAAAAGATAAGTCGCTTTAAAGAGAAATAGACAGGCATAGCCAGCGATAAAAAGCAGTATTCCCATTCGGATGGCAGGGCGTAAGCCTAAATAGCGATCCGCTAGAAAGCCACCTAAGACGGGAGCTGCATAGGTTAACGCCGTAAAGGCAGCAAATAGGCCATAGGCGCTGTGATCGCTTAGAAGTAAGGTATTCACCAAATACAGAACCAAGAGGGTTTGAATGGTGTAAAAACCGAAGCGTTCCCACATTTCAGCTAAGAAGAGAACCTTAAGACCGGCCGGTTGCTTTAATGTGTGCCCATCTTTTCGCAGAGATTTTTCTTTCGCTGTACTGTCAGAGTCATTTTGCATATTTAAAGCTCAGTCTTTGATGAGTATAAAGAATAACACGAGTATAAAGAATAACATTAGTATCATAAGCCGTCCTTCAGATCAATCTTCATTCAGGACAGAGATGAAAATTTATGTTTTTTCTCATATACTATCAGGCATTAGGGATAGAGGAAGTAGATGATGGATTTACAGAGCGGCGTTCAGCCAGATATTAAAACCAGTCATTGGCAAAATTTGCCAAGCTTATTGCTGTGTTATCGCTTTGAGCCCAGACGCAGATTAGAGCAGCTGGCCGGTGCGGGCTTGGAGGTCCCAGGCTTTTCAATGAAAGAATTACGGGCTAAATTGCCGAATGGCTATTGGACAGATTGTATCTGTGAAAAAGACCGAGATCTCACTTGGAAAGAATTAGAGCGAGGACTGCCGCCCCATAGACCTTTAGCGCAAATTTTTAGCTTAGAGTATCGCTTACAGAGTCTTCAGGGCGCATGGGTTTGGGTGCGAGAAACGGGTGTTGCTTATGCCGATAACGGGCAAATCTACATTCAAAGCTATATTGAAAAAATTGAAAAACAAGGCGTGTGGTTGATGCAACATGATACGCTCACATTGCCTTTGATGAGCTATGCTGACAGAGGTGCGTTTTTATACGATGCACTCAAAACTCAACTGAAACAGGCAATGAAATTGGCTAAAACGCGGAATACTTTGCTAGCCATTATTTTTTTAAGAATTAAAAATTATGATTTGATTTGTAATTTATCGGGTTATGTTCAAGGCGAACAAATTCTGCGTCAGATTGACGAACGTTTGCTGGACAATATTCGCCGCAGCGATTGGGTGTTACAAATTTCAGAAAATAAATTTTGCATTGTATTGCAAGACATCGAAGTTGAAGACGATAGTGTGCGTGTGATCCACCAAATCGAAAACATTGTCGCAGAACCTATTCATGTGGGCTCTGAAGTCTTGATGGCCAAAACACAAGTGGGGGTTAGTTTTTTTCCTAAAGACAGTGAAGATGAAGAAGACTTATTAAATAAAGCCAATATTGCCTTACATCATAATACTCGCAGCGATCAACTGAGTTTCCATCGTTATGAACAAAAAGTCTATGAAAGACTCACTCGCGAAAATCAAATTGAAAAAGATTTACCAGAGGCTATTTCACATCAACAGTTCCAAGTATACTATCAACCCGTGATAGAGCTGAGTACGGGCCGTGTGGTCGGTGCTGAAGCTTTATTGCGGTGGTTACATCCCGAGCAAGGGTTCATTCCGCCCGCAGAGTTTATCCCGGTGGCTGAGCGCAGTGGCCATATTGTCGCGATAGGCGCTCTGGTATTTGAAATGATCTGTCAGCATTTAAGAGATGAATTTTCTGAATGTGAGGATGATTTTCGCATTGCGGTCAATGTATCCACACATCAATTGAACGATCGAAATTTTTTACCTTTTCTGCAAGAAACCTTAAAGTATTATCAAATCCCAACTTCGCGCATTTGCATTGAATTAACCGAGAGTCTTTTTGTCGACAATGCACAGGCCAAAGCAAAATTGACCGCCATAAAAAAAATGGGTTGTCAATTGTCTTTAGATGATTTTGGGACGGGCTATTCCAATTTAGGCTATTTGAGCCAATTGGACTTTGATCATATTAAAATTGATCAATCCTTTATCCGAAAAATCACCTCAGCCAGTATTGATGCCTTATTGGTCGAATCAATCATCACCATGGCCCATCATTTGAATTTGAAAATCATTGCTGAAGGCGTGGAAATGAAAGAACAATTAGAGCTATTAAAAGAATATCATTGCGATCAAATTCAGGGCTATTATTTCAGTAAACCTTTGCCCCAAGAAGAGTTTAAGGCTTGGTTGAAACAATGGGCTGGGCGCTTGTGATTTTGGCGCATCACCGCTTCTTTAACCGCGCATAATAAAAGCCATCGCCGGCGTAAAGCCCAGGTAAACATTGATGGCCATATTTCAAGGCTAATCCCAGCGGCATTTCAATGGCAAGACATTCTGCATCTGCGGTGGTTTCTAAAAATTGTTTGATCACCTGTTCATTTTCTTCGGGGCAAACAGAACACGTAATGTAAATTAAAATGCCGTCAGGGGCGAGTGTGGACCATAGAGTTTGCAAGATCTGTTCTTGGGTTTCTGCCAAGGATTTCAAATCGGAAGCGCGGCGTAAGAGTTTGATATCAGGATGTCTGCGAATGACTCCCGTGGCAGAACAAGGCACGTCGGCAATAATGCGATCATAATAAACGCCATCCCACCAGGTTTCAGGTTCTAAAATATCGGCGCAATGTAAATCAACGCGGCCTTTGAAATCTAAACGTTTTAAATTTTGTTTGATTTTCACTAAACGCAGTTCATCAATTTCAACGGCAGTAATAGCCATAGGGGCAATCGCGGTTTCTAATAAATGCGATAATTTTCCTCCGGGAGCAGAGCAGGCATCTAAAATCTTTAAATTTTCTTCTAAGGGTAAAATCGACATTAAATACTGTGCGCCCAGATCTTGAATAGACACTAAACCCTGAGAAAAGCCGGGGATGTCTTCCACCTCTTTAGCCTCTTCTAAAATCACGGCAGAAGCAATATCATTGACGTCTTGAAATAAAAGTTCGTGCTGTTTTAAAAGCGCCAGATAATCCAGTTTTGAAATTTTCGAAAGATTAATGCGCAAACTCATTTGCGGGCGTTCATTATTGGCATGGGCAATGGTTTGCCAATGTTCAGGCCAGGCTTTTTTCCATAGATTCAACATCCATTGAGGATGTGAAAAAAACGCAGTTTCGTTATTTTTCTCTGCGGCTATCAGGGCATCTGTTTGGCGCAAATAATTTCTCAAGACTGCATTGACCAAACCCTTGGCCCAGGGTTTGGTGACGGCATTGACCGTTTCCATGACGCTGACCGCTGCCGGGAATTTCATGTCCCGCAATTGATACAAACCTAAGAGCAATAAAATTTCGATGTCCAGATCTTTTTCTTTTAAGGGTTTTGGCATCAGCTGTTGTAAAGTAAAAGACAAGCGATCATACCAGCGTAAGGTTCCATAACAGAGTTCTTGGATCAAAGCTTTATGGGTTGAGCTAGATTGTAATTCAGTTTGTAAGGCTTCGGTGAGCGAATACCCTTGGAATACATCAAGTAAAACCGCTTGCGCGCGAGCTTGTGGATTGAGACGACTCATGTGTTGAAAATGCTCCCGAGCGTGAACCATTGAGAATAACCATTGAAAGCATCGCGAATGAGCATCGGTTTTTTGCCGGAAATTTGAATCTTTTCAATGCGTAAAATACCTTGAGCGGTTTGCACCCATACCCCTTGTGCATTGGCTTTTAAGATCTGTCCAGGCACTGCTGAAATCTCGCTTTCTAAATTGTCGGGGGAGGCTTGTAAAATTTTAATAGAGCTGCCCTTGAGTTCAGTGTAAGCACCGGGACTAGGCGCAAAGGCGCGAATACGTCGTTCTAAATCTTCAGAGCTGTGTGACCAATCTAAACGTAAATCTTCATGTGTCCATTTAAGGGCATAGGTGGCCAGGTTCTCATCTTGCGCTGTTTTTTGAAGTGAAGCATTTTCAATGTCTTGTACGGTTTCTAATAATAAATCAATACTCAAGGGTAGGAGACGTTGATACAAACTCTCACGGGTTTCCTGTTTGTCTAAAACTAAACTCTGTTGTTTTAGAATAGGGCCTGCATCTAAACGGCTGACCATTTCCATAATCGTCACACCGCTTAGGGTGTCGCCTGCTAATAAAGGACTTTCAATGGGGGTGGCGCCGCGCCAGCGTGGCAGTAATGAGGGATGCACATTGATGCAATTAGGGATCATAGAAAGAATATTCTGCGGGATCAATAAACCATAAGCCACTAAAATCATGAGATCGGCGTTCAGATCTTGTAGGTGTTTTTGAATCTCAAGATCTTTTAAATTCAGCGGAGTAGACACCGGAATAGAATGTTGTACAGCGCTCAACTTGACGGCAGTGGCCTGAGTATGGCGACCGCGTCCTGCTGGTTTATCGGGTTGCGTTAAAACATGAATGATATTTTTGTACGAATCTAATAAAGCTTGAAGCAGGGCTGCTGAAAATTCAGTGGAACCTGCAAATACAATACGCAGAGGTTTGTTCATGGTGCAACCGAGAGTTGGGCTTCTAAGAGCAAAGCTTCACGAGTATCCAAAGGTAAATAATCAATAAAGAGTTTGCCCTCCATATGATCAATTTCATGTTGAATGCAGCGAGACAATAAGCCTTCCGCTGTTAATGAATGTCTTTTCCCCTTGGGATCTTGATAATCAATTTCAATGATTTCATGGCGCATGACACTGGCATACACGCCAGGCACCGATAGGCAGCCTTCCTGGCTTTCAATTAGACCTTTAAAAGCTTTGATTTTAGGATTGATGAGTACTAAAGGGGTATTCTGCTCTTCGCTGAGATCGATGACGGTGATTCTTAAGGGAATGCCAACTTGGATGGCTGAGATGCCTATACCCTCGGTTTCGTACATTGTAGCTTGTAAATCTTCTAAGAGTTCGTTTAAGGTCGGATTAAAATCGCTGATCGGGCTTGAAATCAAGCGCAATTTGGGGTCGGCGCAATTTAAAAGGCTTAGTTTTTCGCTCATGGCGGGATCTCTCATGATTATCGGGTATTAAGGTCAAATATTATATCTTAAAGAGGTATTTTTTTCAAAACTCAGGGTAACGCGATAAATCGCGTCTCTACGCTAAGATTTGAAGGAGGCATGAAATTATTGCGGGCTCTGCGCCAAAATTCATTTTTTCATTTTGGCGCATTTTTTCAAGACGTAAAAATATTTTAGACGTCATATTGTTTGAGTAACTCATAGAAATAGGGCCCTATAATATTGACCTTTATCCCTAAATAAGCGATAATCCGCTGATTGAAACTGATTTTTAGAGAAAAATTTTATGTTTAGGTTTGCATTAAATGATTTAAAACAATGGCTTATCGATAAATCTCGTAAACCTTTGGTTATGCGCGGTGCAAGACAGGTCGGAAAAACCTGGCTAGTGCGTGAATTAGCCCGTTGCAGTGGTTTAGATTTAATCGAAATCAATTTTGAGCTGGATCCCAATAAAAAAGCGCTATTTGAGGAAAACGATCCTAAAAAAGTGCTGATTGCTTTAGAGGTCAGTCAGGGAAAACAAATCAATCCCGATAATACGCTCTTATTTTTAGATGAAATCCAAGCCTTCCCCTTAATCTTGGCAAAACTCAGATGGTTTAAAGAATTGATGCCAGCGTTGGCAGTGATTGTTGCGGGTTCTTTATTGGAATTCGTCTTAGATGACCATGATTTTTCGATGCCAGTGGGTAGAATTTCATATTTTCATTTAGAACCCTTATCGTTCGATGAGTTTTTATATACTAAGAACCCGTATCTGTTAAATTTTTTAAATGAATATCACTGGGAAGAGATCCCTCAATCGATACATGAACAAGCTCTATCGTATTTGCAAGAATATACTCTGGTGGGTGGTTTACCGGCGGTCTTGAAATCTTGGATTGAACAAGAATCGCTGATTGCGGTACAGCAGATCCATCATGATATTTTAAGCACTTATCGGGATGATTTTGTGCGTTATAAGGGTCGATACGATATACAAATTTTTGATGAGGTTTTTAATTATGTGCCTAAAAATGTCGGCAATAAGCTTGTGTACAGTCATATTAATGAACATGTTCAGATAGCCAGTATCAAACAAATATTTAAACTCATCAGCAAAGCACGCGTGATTCATAAAATATCCGCTTCAGCAGCCAATGGAATTCCCTTGGCTGCTGAATTGAATGACAAATATATCAAGGCTATTTCTTTAGATGTTGGGTTGATGAACAGTATTTTGGGTATTCATTTACATCATTTCAAATCTTTTGCAGAAATTGGCCTCATCAATAAAGGCGCTATTGCGGAACAGTTGGTGGGTCAATTGCTCAGAACGCTTGAGCCCTACTATATTGAACCGGCCTTGTATTATTGGCAGCGCAATCAAGCCGGTAGCCATGCTGAAATTGATTATCTGCTTCAACATCATGCAACGATTATTCCCATCGAGGTCAAGGCGGGTCTTAAAGGCGCTATGCAATCTTTACATTTATTTATGCAGCTCAAAAAATTATCGACAGCAATTCGTTTTGATTTAAATAGGCCAAGCCAAATGCAGGTCGACACCAAAACTTCTCGCGGTGATAGAGTTCAGTATCAATTACTCTGTTTACCTATCTATATGGTTGGGCAGCTGAGACGTTTATTAGGAGTGTATTTTTCAGATTAACTCATAGCGGGTTATGGCATAAAGCTGTTCACTGCGTTCGCAGTGATGGGAGGCTGATCTAGCTCCAAAAAAACGGGTACCTAGCTAAAGCGAAAATAGGTCGATGAAAACTTCAAAATTTTAGCGCTAGAACCTTGACATTTAACTTTAAGTCTAGGAGAATGGCACCTCCATATATCTGGAGGGGTTCCCGAGCGGTCAAAGGGATCAGACTGTAAATCTGACGGCTCTGCCTTCGAAGGTTCGAATCCTTCCCCCTCCACCAGATTATCCAGTGTTGCCCTTGTTTGCAGGGGTAGGGCCTTAGGGGCGTGGTACCGGGAATATTTGCGGGTGTAGTTCAATGGTAGAACTTCAGCCTTCCAAGCTGATAGCGTGGGTTCGATTCCCATCACCCGCTCCAA
>VFKP01000136.1 GCA_009885495.1 Gammaproteobacteria bacterium
GACTCCCTATTTTGGATCTATAAAGGTAATGTTATCCTCTATTAAAAAGCTTATATTTTAACACCCTCTCCCCCAACCCCTCTCCCGGATTACCGGGCGAGGGGAGTTTCCACTTTCCTCGGACAGTACTGCGAGGTAGCGGGCGAGGGGAGCTTTTGTTACCCTAAAGATCTGAAGAAATACAAACAATTTACTGCCAGATATAAAAAAGGGCGATCTGTGGATCGCCCTTAGATTTAGGTCTGTGTTCGTCTAGAATTGAAAGGATTAACGCGGTCCAGGCCCAGTTTTAATTTGACTGACGGCTCTTTGAAGAGCGTTATCAATTTCAACTTGAGGCAGAGGATTCCCAAGTACAAGATCCGCCTTTTTGACATGCGTTTTCTCATCCTTGGCAGCTGATTCTAGACGGTTTAATTTACTAAACTCCGCCATGGCCAAGGGTCCAAAATGTTTAACAACAGTGGCTACTACCGCTGCTCCAGCTATTACTGCTGCTACCATGATTATTTCTCCTCTGAAAAGTAAATCTGATGTAAATACAAGGGCTTAATCGCATCGGGGTTAACCGATTTGATCCTTTGCCCATAAACCTTATCCGTTTTAATATCAATGTCATTGGGTACTTTAAAGACCAACAACACATATTTTTTTGTGGGATCCGTGTTAAAGATCTTATCGAAGCGATTTAAGGTCACTTGGATATGATTTTTCACTTCAGCTAATCGGCCGGTAAAATACTGGTTCGAATTATGCTTCCCACTGCCTTCATCCGTATACTGGCGAGAGTTCTGAAAATTGCGTTCCTGCGCTGTTCTAACCGCTTCGACCATCAGATCGACAATCGGTAATTCTAGAAAATTCTTAGGCACATCGCAAATCATATAGAGTGTATTGGGCCAGTCTTCGACGGGTCTTTTTTCCGGGTCAAGAAACACAGATTTCATGATCGAACGTATCCATCTCTAAATTCTATTCAGTTGCGCTTAACTGTAGTCTATAAATCATTATAGTGCAAAATTATTAAGAAAATATTAAAGATAGAGATAAATTTAATGATTTTGCGAATTTTTTTGGTTTTAAGAGGCGTTAAGGCCAGGCTGATCCACGGATGCCTTAAACTTGTGCTAAAATACCCCTCTTTTATAAAAATAGGCGGGCGTATGCTGGAATTAAGCGATTATGATTTTGATCTACCGGAAACGAGTATTGCCCGTTATCCAGCCAAAGAACGCAGCCAGAGCCGTTTATTGGCCATTGATAGGTTCAAAGGGCAATGGCAGGACCAGACTTTTCTAGCTCTAGGGTCTTATTTACGAGCGGGGGATCTCTTGGTTTTGAATAATTCCAAGGTCATGCCGGCCCGCTTATATGGGCAGAAGGAGACTGGCGGTCGAGTGGAGCTACTCATTGAACGTATTCTGAGTTCACAGGAAGTTTTGAGCCAAATTCGCGCCAGTAAACCGCTTAAAGCAGGGCAGAATATCATTTTAGACAGTGGCGAGCGGCTTTATGTGATCGAGCGTAAAGACAATTTATTTCAATTGCGCTTTTTAGGCCAAAATTCGGCTTTAGAGGTCATGCAAGCCAGTGGGCATATTCCATTGCCGCCTTATTTGCATCGTGCAGCAGAAGCCTTGGACAGCGAACGCTATCAAACCGTCTACGCGAAACCCCAGGGTTCAGTGGCAGCCCCTACGGCCGGGTTGCATTTTGATGAGGCCATGTTGGCGCATTTGCAAGAGCAAGGCATTGAATTAGCTTATTTGACCTTACATGTGGGAGCCGGCACCTTTCAGCCAGTGCGAGTCAATAAAATAGAAGAGCATCAATTGCATGCCGAATGGTTAGAAGTTCCTGAATCAGTGTGTACAGCGGTTAGACAGACCAAAGCCCGAGGCGGGCGAGTGATCGCTGTGGGCACGACGACTGTGCGCGCCTTAGAATCTGCGGCAAGAACCGGAAGTTTAGAAGCTTTTTCGGGAGACTCTAATATATTTATCTACCCGGGTTATTCTTTTCGCGTCATTGATGGTCTTTTGACCAACTTTCATTTACCACAATCCAGTCTCTTGATGTTGGTGGCGGCCTTTGCCGGTTATGAAACTACTTTGAACGCCTATCATCATGCCATTGCCAGCGAATATCGTTTTTACAGCTATGGCGATTGTATGCTTATTCTTTAGCCCTCTCCCCCAACCCCTGACCCAGAATACTGGGCGAGGGGAGTTTTCCCTTTCTCTAGCAATGGATCTCCCTTAAGGCTCGGGCTTTTTTGCAGAGCTTCAGCGGCTTATCCTCAGGTCAAACCGTTTGCGGCAAGGATGCCGCAACCGAGCCTACAAGGATGTATTTACGGCGTGTTTGTCCGAGGGTGAGCTGCTGAAGCTCTGCCTCTGACCCCAGGGTACTGGGCTATAGGCAGTTGCTTGCGTCTTTGCCCTAAACCAGGTACAGTTCGTATTTTTACAGCTAGGAGAATCTTATGAGTTTTCTGATCCCAACCGCTATGGCTGCCACGGGCACCGGTGCCGCTTCAGGTAGCAGCAATTTAAGCTTTCTATTATTTATCGGTGTGTTTTTTGCTTTTTTCTATTTTTTCCTGATCCGTCCACAAAGCAAGCGTCAAAAAGAAATGCGTGCGATGTTGTCTGCTGTTGCTAAAGGCGATGAAGTGGTGGTGAGCGGCGGTATTATGGGTGTAGTGACTTTAATAGATGAAGCCGTGGTCGGCATTGAAATTGCCAAAGGCGTTGAAATTAAAGTGCAGAAAGCGGCTATTTCAGCTTGTTTACCTAAGGGAACTTTAAAGAATTAAGGTGTACCTTTCAAATTCCCTAGTGTGAAAGCTCCCCTCGCCCGGTACCCCGGGAGAGGGGTTGGGGGAGAGGGCGATGAATGAATTGTGCTTTAGAGCGCCCCTGAGATTTGAAGAGGATAAAAGGAAAGGGTCTATAGATTGTGAAGGAAATAGGATGAATCGATATCCATTGTGGAAATACATTGTCTTGGTTTTGGTGATTGCATTTGGTTTTATCTATGCCTTGCCCAATGTCTATAAAAAAGATTTTGCGGTACAGATCTCTGCAGATACTGGGCATGTCTTGGATGCCAGTGTTGAAAATAACATAGAAACCGCATTTTCAAAACAACAGATTAAAGATCTGCGCATGGAAAAACAAGCCGATGACAGTTGGTTGTATCGCTTTGCCACAGCGGATGATCAATTGCGAGCAGATGATATTATTAAAGACACCGCGGGTGACGGCTATACCGTGGCTTTGAATTCAGCGGCAACCACACCCAAATGGTTGCAAGACCTCGGTGCTTTACCGATGCGCTTGGGTTTGGATCTTAGTGGTGGCGTGCATTTCCTATTAGCCATTGATATTAATTCTCTGATTGAACATCGTATGCAAGCCAGTGAGCGTAATATTTCTGATGATCTGCGCAAAGCAGGGATCCGGTATCTGGCTCTGGCGGATAATGACAAAGGTATTAATATTCGCCTTAAAAATCGTGAAGATGTGGATAAAACCGTTTCGATACTCTCTCAAACTTATCCTGAATTGACGCGAACGATCAGTCCTGAAGGCGATAATTGGGTCATACAGCTTAAGTTATCACCCAGCGCTAAAGCCGATGCTGAAAATTTTGCCGTTGAAAAAACTTTATCAGTCTTGCGTAAGCGTATCGATGAATTGGGCGTGAGTGAGCCTGTGGTGCAACGTCAGGGTGCTGATCGTATTTCGGTGGATTTACCGGGTATTCAAGACACGGCTCGCGCCCAGCAGATTTTGGGCGGGACGGCGACTTTAGAATTTCATTTGCAGGATACCGAACACGATGCAGTCGAAGCACAGGCCAGTTCAGCTATTCCTTTAGGGACCAGTCTTTATCATTATGCCCCAGATGAAGGTGGGCAAACCACACCTGTTCTATTACAAGATCGTACCATTTTATCGGGCTCATCCATCACCAATGCCACCTCAACGATTGCTGAAGATGGTCGGCCTGCTGTATCGATTACCCTGGGCGGTGGCGGTGAAGCGGCGTTTTATCGGGTCACGGGTGAAAATATCGGTAAGCCTTTGGCCATCATCTATGTTGAAACCAAATTAACACCGGTATTGCTGAAAGGTACTACAGAGTATACACAACGCAAAACTGAAAAAGTGATCAGTATTGCAACCATTCAAAGTGCTTTGCCCAGTACTTTTCAAATTACAGGTTTGGGCGATCCTAAGGAAGCGCGTGATTTAGCCTTGCTCTTAAGGGCCGGTTCCTTGCCAACACCGGTGGCCGTGATTGAAGAAAGCACCTTGGGGCCCAGCTTAGGGCAGCAGAATATCGACAAAGGAATTTTTTCCATCGAAGTTGGCTTTATTGCCATTGTGATTTTTATGAGTTTGTATTATCGCTTATTCGGTATTTTGGCCAATATTGCCTTAGGGATGAATTTAGTGTTATTGGTGGCGGTCTTATCTGTCTTAGGGGCAACCTTATCGCTGCCCGGGATTGCGGGAATTTTGCTGACCTTGGGTATGGCGGTGGATGCTAATGTTTTGATCTTTGAACGCATTCGTGAAGAATTGCGCAATGGTCTTTCGCCACATGCCAGTATTCAAGCGGGCTATGAACGCGCATTCTCAACGATTGTGGATTCTAATGTCACGACTTTAATTGCAGCAGTGGCTTTATTGATGATTGGCACGGGGTCGATTAAAGGATTTGCAGTGACTTTAACCATTGGTATTTTAACCTCGATGTTTACGGCGATCACCGGTACGCGTGCGATTGCACATCTGATTTATGGCCGTAAAACACGATTGACTCATATTTCGATTGGTATATAGGATAAGACGATGGAATTTTTCAAACACAATACTGCCATTGATTTTATGGCTTTACGCAAATGGGCGGCCTTTGCTTCAGGACTGGCGACTGTGTTGTGTATACTGACCTTGATCATCAATGGTTTAAACTGGGGCTTAGAGTTTACCGGCGGCACTGAGATTGTCACCTCTTTTCAAGCGCCTGCAGATTTAGAAAATATACGCCAAACTTTAGAAACAGCAGGTTATCATGATGTCAAAGTGCAAGTGTATGGTACCGCCAAAATGGTGTTGATCCGTTTAGCGGGTCAAGAAAAAGTAGGCAGTAATAATCTAGGTCAAGAAGTGGTAGGCCATTTAAATGGCGCCAGCTTAGAAAGTAGCGCCTATATTGGACCAGAAGTGGGGAAAGAATTGGCCACCAATGGTGCTTTGGCTTTGGTATTGGCCTTGATCGGTACAGCGATTTACATTGCTTTTCGCTTTGAATACCGGTTTGCGGTGAGCGCTGCCGTGGCTTTGATCCACGATCCCTTGATTATCCTGGGAATATTTTCATATTTTCAGATGGAATTTACTCTAACCTCTTTAGCGGCATTGTTAACGGTGATGGGATATTCTTTAAACGATACCATTGTGGTTTTCGATCGTATTCGTGAAAATTTTCGCAAAAATCGCAAGGGATCTCCCACTGAGATCGTGAATATTTCAGTGAATCAAACTTTATCTCGAACCATTATGACTTCAGGCTTAACTCTGCTGGCGGTGTTATCTTTACTTTTATTTGGCGGTGAAACCTTGCATGGTTTTGCCACAGCGATGATCGTCGGTATTGTGGTGGGAACCTATTCATCCATCTATGTGGCCGGCGCCTTGGCGGTGGCCTTAGGTTTGGATCGTAAGGATCTTCTCCCCGTGGTGCGCAGTGCCTTGGATGATATGCCTTAATATTTTTCTGCAGTACTGCCCGAAAAAAGTGGAAACTCCCCTCGCCCGGTACTCCGGGAGAGGGGTTGGGGGAGTGGGTGTTAAAATATAAGCTTTCTAATAGAGGATAACACTGTCCTTTACAGATCCAAAATATGGGGTCTATTTTACGGATTTAATTTTTCGAATTTAGAATAAATAGATCTTGAAGATACAATAGCTATCGTAGACTGAGTTCGCTGAAATTTTAAGCCAAAGGGGTTATACTTTTTAAACGCCCTCTCCCCCAACCCCTCCCCCAGGATACTGGGGGAGGGGAGTGTTCTGTTAAGCTTTAATTTTTCCCAGACAGTACTGCAGTACTTTGAGAAAGGGAATGAATGTAAACGAATCTTAAGGACGCCAAAGATGATAACACCTATCTTAATGATGCTTTTATTCTATGCCTTATTGGCTTACACCTTTAGTTTTGCGGGCATTCGCCCTTGGTATGCCTTTATTCCCATTTGGTCATTTTACTGCTGGGCGCGAATGGTACACCTTAAAAATCCCATTTATTCTGCCTTGATGAGTTCAATTTTATTTTATGGCTCTAATTTTGTTTTACCCTGGTATGTGCGTATCTTTGGTATGCCGATCGATGATTCTGCAGTCAACATGAGCGTGCAAATGGCTATGCCTCAGATTTTAGTCTCTAAGACAGAATTTTATTTATTTGGTTTATTTTCCATCGCTTTAATCGTAGGGATTTATGCCTATGTGAGATTGTGCTGGCGTTTGGCGCAGGCTTTTTCTTTTAAAGGATGGCTAGGATTTTTAATGATTTTATTTCCACCTTTGTCCTTAGTTTTAGGCTTGATCATCATCGTTGCCAGTCGCAGGCCCTTTAAGGTGTTGCCAGAATGAAAACCATTTTAGTGGATAAAGACAAACAACTTTATCTCGGCGAAACGTCTAAACCGGAATTAAAACCTGAAGATCTGCTGATCGCAGTTAAAGCGTTTGGTTTGAATCGCGCCGATCTCTTACAAGCCAAGGGTCTTTATCCGCCGCCTCCAGGAGAATCGAATATTTTAGGTTTAGAAGTGGCGGGCGAAGTGATCGCGATAGGTTCTAAAGTCAGAGAATTTAAAATAGGCGATCGCGTGTTTGGTTTAGTGGGCAGTGGTGCTTATGCAGAATATGCCCTCTTAGATCAAGGTTTAGCCTTTATCTTACCCGATCATTTTTCTTTTCTTGAAGGAGCGGCCATTGCCGAAGCTTTTTTAACCGCTCATGAAACCGTTTGTGTTTTAGGGGGATTGGCTCAGGCAGAACGCATTTTAATCCACGCCGGCGCCAGCAGTGTAGGATTAACGGCCATGCAATTGGCTTTTCATCTAGGGGCAGAAGTCTTTGCGACTGCAGGGTCTGAACTTAAAATTCAAAAACTCCTGTCTTATGGCGTTCAGCAAGCCTTTAATTATAAAGCCGCTGATTTTCAAGAGCAGATCTTAGAAAAATTAGGTAGAGACAGCATAAATTTAATTTTAGATTTTGTCAGTGGTCCTTATGTTAACATGCATCAAACGCTGTTAGCGCCCGATGGACGTTGGTTATTTCTGGCCAGCATGGGCGGTCGACAATTGGATCTAGATGCTGCTATTCTCATTCGAAAACGGTTTCGCTTACAAGGCTTTAATTTACGATCGCAAAGCCTAGCCCAAAAACGGGCCATCAAAACTCGTTTTGAAGAAAGTGCCTGGCCTTTTTTGATGTCTGGAAAATTAAAACCCATTATCGATAGTGTATTTTCTTTTGAAGAGATTGGCCTTGCCCATCAGCGTATGAGCAACAATGAAAATATCGGAAAAATAGTGATTCAGCTTTGAAGGTACCCCAAATTTGGGTAATGCACATCCGGCATCAAGGAACAGGGGGGATCTGATTAAACTTCCAGCCTAATTGCGTCTATCTCTGCGGCGTATGCACTGTCAATACTCGCAAGGCTTCATCCATAGCCTTTAGAAAATAAGTAAAAGCAAAATAATCTAGCCAGGCTTGGCGTGAAAAAATAGGATCCTGTTCCAAGCGCTGGGCTTTCTCTTCTAATGCTTGATAGCAGCTTGTAAATTCCATATTGAATAAAACAGTTTCTTCTTTAGCTAAGGCTTCATTCAGTGTATTGAGATCTTGCAAGCTAGCGTCTAATAAAGCGCGTAATTCTTCTTTCAGAACTAAAAAAAGTGCGCGATCTTGTAGATGCAATAACCAGGGAACCAGACTGCTGAGATAATGGTAAAAATGACTTAAGGCTATTAAGATCTGTTTTATTTCAGATTTGCTATGATGTCGTCCCAATTCATAGCCTAGGTGAGCGTATTCTTGATCCAATTCAGATAATAAGACTAAGCAATCGTTGGCTTTTTTAAGCATCTGTTTTTTTTGATTTTTGGGGGAGAGTAGGGCTTCTAAAATTTGATCGGCCAGTATTTGGGCGTTGTCAACAAATAAAGGAATTTTAGCCAGCAGCGTGTTTTCTGTTTTAATGGGTAAAATGAAGAAACTGCAAACTAAAGTGATTGAAGCGCCTAATAGAGTTTCTAGAATTCTAACGAGAAGCAGATGAACACTCCAAGTTTGCACCAAAGCAAAAAAGAAAACGATAAAAACAGAGGCACAAAATGCAGAACCCAAATAAAATTTTTGTAAAAAGCAGACTTGAAAGAAAACGCTGCAGAGCAAAATAATGATTAAGGGAAATTGTTCGCTGGGCAAAATAAGATACAGTACTGTGGCTAGACTGCCACCCAAGATAGTCATCAAGACTCGCTCTAAGGATCGTTTGACACTGCTTCCCAGGGTCTGTGAAAATAGAATCATGCAGGTAAACACCGACCAATAAGAACGTTCGAAATGATAAAAATGCTGGATGCTCAAAGCGATGGCCATGGCAGAGGCCGCTTGAATGGCTAAGCGTAAATGTGGGTTATTGAGCATCTTGCAGCTCCAAGGCTTTGGGTGCTGGACTGCTTAAAGCCAATAAGCGATCGTATAAATCATTGAGGCTTACGATCAGATGATAGAAAGGGATTAAAGAACGAGGAGACTCGCTGGACTGCTCTAAGATCTGTTTTAATTGCTTAAAGCTTTCCGGTGTTGACAGCGGTGTTTCTTGCAGCTTAATGCTCAGTGCTTGGCTATCGATTTGAATGGCCTGCGTTAAATCACGTAAATCTTTGAGTGCTTGACAGAGTAATTCTTCAATCTCTAAGGTCTTGATCACTGAGGTTTCACTCAGATCCATTAAATTGTCTTGCAAGATCAAGAGTGCTTTGCCAGCTAAATAATGGTTGGATAGAATGTGCAAGAGATCATTTTTATGTGCGCTTTCTAGAATATCAAAAGAGCTTAAAATATTCTGATTGTGCAGATAATATTTTCGCAAAGAACGGCGTAATTTAAAATGGTCAATTTCTTTTTTAGGAAAAGGTAGAGCGCTTTTTAAATGTCTTTCTAATTTTAAAGTTCTAGAATGGACTAAAGCGATGAAAAAACGCATATTTTTAAAAAAATAATTGAGATAACGCGGTGGTAATAGGTAAAAATAAACCACAAAAGAAATCACACAAGCAATCCCTAAAGAGGATAATCGTTCCAGAAAAGCAAAGCCTGTCACGCGAGGAAAAATGCTGGTCATAAAGCCCATGATCCAAGTAAATAAGGGAAATAAAAAATAACGGCTACCCAGATTTCGAATGGCAAAAACGCTAAAACTGGCGATGACGATGGTGATGGCCATAGGTAAGGGGAAGGGGCTGATGTAAGAGATTAAACTAAAATAAGCTAAAGTGGCCAGGCTAGAAATACCAAAGCAGATTTTCTGTTCGCGCAAATGGCTACCCACAATCCCCTGGCAGACCAATCCAGCAGCAAAACAGGCCAGCACACGGGTGTAAAGCCCTATGGAATTTAAGCAGAGCAGAGTGATCAGAGCTGCCAGCAGAGTACGAGCCCCCTGCCTTAAATGGAGATAGCCGGGATCAGCTTCCCAAAGAAAGGCAATAGCGCGCTCTTTTAAAGCTTGAAATGTTCTTTTCATATCCAGGCAGCATATCTTATTTGCACCCCAGGGACAAGTGATTTAAGTTTAAAATTAATTATTAAAAGAATGTATTTTATATTGATATTTGCATTTATTTAGATTATGCTCATCCTACGCTTCTGCTAGAAGCGTATCCAAAAGATAGGCAGATGCTTATTCTTTAAGTCGTTCATTTTTTTTGGGAGTGTATTATGAAAATGCAATGGAAACAAAGCCTCTTGGCTTTGGTTTTAGGGATCAGCTGTTTAGGCGCGCAGGCACAGGCTGCAGAAACTTCAACGGCAGCAGCACCTGCAGTCAAGGCAGTAGCGCCGGCCGCAGGCAATATCAACGTGAATGCGGCGAGCGTAGAGCAGTTGGCTACAGTCAAAGGTCTAGGCCCTAAAAAGGCTCAGGCTATTGTTGATTATCGTCAGAAAAATGGCAATTTCAAAACGCTAGATGATTTATCTCAGGTCCCTGGGATTGGCGATAAACTTTTAGCGAGCATTAAACCTCATTTGAGCGTTTAAGATTTGGCTTAAGGGGCGTTGTATAACGCCCCTTAGTCTCACTCAGAGGGTATAAAAGCGTTTGATCTCCTGCCAGGCTTCTGCCGCTGTTTCAACATAGCGAAATAAATGCAGATCCTCTTCAGCAATGGTGCCTGTTTCTACTAACCAGTTAAAATCGATGAGCTTATCCCAAAAAGATCGCCCAAATAAAAGGATGGGCAGGGCTGGGATTTTGCCGGTTTGAATTAAAGTTAAGGTTTCAAAAAATTCATCTAAAGTTCCAAAGCCGCCGGGAAATACCGCCATCGCTTTAGCACGGATTAAAAAATGAATTTTGCGCAAAGCAAAATAATGAAATTTAAAAGTGAGTTCGGGAGTGACATAGCGATTGGGGCCATGCTCATGAGGTAAAGAAACGCCTAAAGCAATACTTTTACCTCCAGCCCGTTGGGCGCCTCGATTGGCGGCTTCCATATAACTGGGTCCTCCCCCGGTGACTACATGTAATTTTTCCAAATCTCCATCGGCAGGTTTACCTTGATGCTGGGTGACTAAAAAGGCCAATTCTTCAGCTTCTTGATAGTATTGGCTGTAGATTAATTTATTTTTGGCGATTTTCAGGTTTTGCTGTGCTTTAAGATCATCGGGAGCGATGCGCAAGGATTCTTCAGCGGCAGCCAATTGTTGCTTAGTCTTGCTAGGATCAGGGATCCGCGCGCTGCCAATGACTAAAATAGTGGCTTTGACCTGGGCCTTGCTTAAGATAACTTCGGGTTTCAATAATTCTAATTGAAAACGCAAAGGTCGGCATTCTTCTGAAAGTAGGAAGTCTTGATCCATAAAAGCGGGTTTAAATAAAGCATCATCATAGGTATCGTCTAAAAATTCAGGGGCGATGATAGGCGAGATTTTGTCATTATCAGGCATGCGGCACCTCAGTTTTGGGTAAATGTAAGGTCAGCTGTGGGAAGGGAATGTCGATATGATTTTGTTCTAAGTTTATTTTAAATTGCTCTAATAAATCAAATTTGCTTTGTGAGTATTGTAAGCTATCAACCCAGACTCGGGCTATCAATTCCACGGCATTGTCTCCTAAGGTTTGTACGAGCACCAAAGGTTCGGGTGTTTCTTTAGTAAAAGGGTAGGCTTTCACGGTTGCCATCAACACTTGGCGTGCTTTTGCAATATCGGCACTGTAATCGATGCCAATGCTTAAATCTAAGCGTCGGACCTCATAATAAGTTTGATTGATGACTTGATTGCTGGCGATTTGATTATTGGGAATAAAAAGAGCTTCATTGGCAGGCGTGGTTAATATTGTGGTAAATAAATTAATTTCCTTGACTGTGCCTTCAGTGTTTTGAACTTTGATATAATCGCCCACTTTAAAGGGGCGTAGAAAAATTAAAATAAATCCGGCGGCAATATTGGATAGAAAATCTTTCAAGGCAAAACCCACGGCCAAACTGGCTGCACCTAAGACCGTTAATAGAGAAGCGGTGGCCACACCCAAGACAGTTAAAGTCGTGATGAGCAGAAAAATGAGCGCTAAGATATAGATGAGATTAACCAGAAATTTTTTCAAAGTGGGATCGGTACTGGCCGCAATTTTTTTCAAACTCTTTTTTTTAAGATAATGCAGTAAAGGTAGTCCCAGTCCTAAGATCAGCAAGGCTGAAAATAATTTAGGTAAAAAAGGCAGAATCCATTGCATAAGTTCATCCCAACTGCTGTAGCTGTGTAAATCGAGCATTGACAAGAGTATACCTTAAAAAATCTATAGATCAGTAATTCACCATTATGATACAATACTAAGGTATTAAATTCAAACCAGAGACTTTCGAATGTCCAGCATAATGCAGAGTCCGAGTCTCTAACGAAACACCCAGGATCATTTATGCGTTCCCACAATATACAGGAAATTGGCCGTACAGGGAAAGTCCCTGGGCAATTATTCCTGCTTTTGCTGATGTTTGCCACTTTAGGGCAGGTTACAGCTGATCTTTACTTGCCCTCTTTGCCGGCCATTGCTAAAACCTTTGAAATTTCAAGCTCTTGGTCACAATTGACTCTAGCCATTTATTTTTTCGGTTTTGGTCTTTCACATTTGTTTTATGGGCCTTGGTCTGATGCTGTCGGGCGCCGCCGCCCTTTGTTAACGGGTGTGGGCTTAAGTATCCTGGGCAGTTTGATCTGCTGCTTCTCACCTAATATTGTGATTTTTATCTTGGGTCGAGCTCTACAAGGCTTGGGTTTAGGTTCGTGTAATTCTGTAGGCCGTTCAGTGATTAGAGACCTAGTCTCAGGCCACTATTTATCGCGTTTAGGCGGGCAGATGGGCATGGCTTCTTCATTTACCATTGCGATTGCCCCTACTTTAGGAGGCTATATAGAACATTATGCCTCTTGGCGTTTCGGTTTTGCCTTTATTCTAGTGTATTCGGCAGCGGTGCTGCTCTTGCTCTGGCGTGCTTTGCCTGAAACTCATCAATCGCCTAATCCAGAGGCGATTCTGCCCAGAATTCTATTACAGAATTATCGTAAATTATTCTGTAGCCGTGTTTTCATGGGCTATGTGATTTGTTCCGGGATCGCTTATTCTGGAGTTGTGGCTTATATGACCAGTGCTCCTTTCTTATTACAAGTGACTTTAGGAGTCTCGCCTATAGCTTTCGGTTGGTTGGCTTTTTTAAATGCCTCGGGTATTTTTGCCAGTGGCTTAGTCAATAGCCGATATGTTTCTCGATATGGTGTGGCCACGATGCTCTTATCTGGGATCTGTCTCATGATTCTGGGTTCTTCTGTGATGCTGACTTTGGGTTTATTGGGCTTTTTAAATGTATCGGTGATTGTTTTTCCGATGCTGGTCTTTTGTATCGGTGTGGGTTTAACCTTCCAAAATGCCAGTGCTGGGGCCTTAGAATCCTTTGGGCAAATTGCGGGCTCGGCTGCTGCTGTTTATGGCTTATTACAAATTTTGGCAGGGGCCTTGGTGGGGACCGTGATCTCGCTTTTACATGAAAAAACACAGATGCCCTTGGCTGTTACTCAATTTAGCTTAGCTATTTTAGCGACCTTGGCCTGGCGTATAGGCAGTCGAGCTTCGAAAAGAGATCTGCCTCTTAAAGTCCAGGAGAAGTGAGTTTCTCCTCGCCCGGTACTCTGCAGTACTGTCCGGAGAAAGCAGATAGCTCCCCTCGCCCAGTACTCTGGGAGAGGGGTTGGGGGAGAGGGGCTTAAAAAAACAAGGGAATTCCTAAAGAAAAGAAGA
>VFKP01000091.1 GCA_009885495.1 Gammaproteobacteria bacterium
ACCGGATCAGTCAGAAAAATGAGATGCCTTCACTGGCTAGTTTGATCCAGAGCTCTGGAGCCTACAACGGTGGATAGGAGGATTTACCCTGGGATTTGAAAGGGATACGTTTTGTCAATAGGTATTTCGCCCCTAATTTGTATAAAATTTAACATGACAAAATCCAAAAGCTGTACTATACTGATACTTCAAGTTGTGAGGAAGCCTAAAATCTTCCTCTAGCGCGACAAAGGAGTAGCTAGGAATGCCAGAGAAGGAACTTAAACGGCGATACACCCCCGTATTTCGTCATCTTAAATTGGGCAGTAAAGAATATTGGATCATGGATCCTCATTTAGCTCAAACGCGAGCAGCCCGTCATTTGCAAAAAGCTTTGGATTTGTTTGATGAAGAAGCCGGCCCTTTAGCCAGGGCTGAAGGTTGCGAAGAATTATTATTGGCCTGTGATTTTGGTTGTGCTGAAGCGCCTTTTTTATTGGCTTTACAGATCTTAACCCATCCCTGCGATGAAGTTTTACCCCATCATGATTTTTTAACTTTTTTACGTTTAGCTGCCGAACGTGGCAATGCCCGCGCAGCTTATCGCTTGGCCGCCAGTTATGCACAAATGGGGCATTTCCCAGCGATTGAAGCTTTGGCTGCAGCTCATTTTGCCTGCTTGCCACAACGCGATAAAGTGCGTTTAGCGGAATATTATTTTAGTAAAGCCATTGCCGCCGATCATGATGAAGCGATCGATGAACTCATCGTGGCCTATGCCTATGGGCGCGGATTGATTGAAAAAAATCTCAATAAATTTCAGCGCCTATGTGAAACCTTGGCTAAAAAAGGCAAGCAATCGGTGATGATGGGTTATGGGGCTTGGCTCTGTGGTTTGACAGTTAGTGGCGAAGATCCTTTGCCGGGCGCTGTATTACTGCCTAAAGATTTGAGTCGCGGTATGGATTATTTAATGCAAGCCTCTAAAGGTGAACGTTTACATCTGGCGCAGCATGCTTTAAATTTACTGCTGATTGCGCAGACCAAAGGTCGTTTGGGCCCTGCATCTTTACAGCAATTGCAGAACCGTTTGCTAAAAGAAGCGGCACAAGGACATCAATTGTTAGCGCTGTATTTTTCCTGGTATGGCACGCCTGCTGAGCTGAGAACGGAAATGCCTTCTTTTATTGCCGAGCAGCCTTTGCCTCAGTTACAACATTTTGTGCAACAAGATGAGGAAGTCGCCATCAAATGGATCGATAGCGCCCTATTTGGCAGTGATGCAAGTTTAGCTGAAATGGCTAAATTATTGTTAGGGGCCTTATTCTCAAAGCCCATCAGCCCCAAACCACAAACGGTATTGAGTTTGGTGCGATCCTAAGGCTTATTGCCGACTTAATCGCTGCTGCGTCAAGCCTCGGGCCTGTGTTTGCCAGTTCTGCAAGGTGCTGCGATAGGGATTGATATCAATGCCGCCGCGGCGTGTGTAAGCAGCATACACCGTTAAACTTTCAGGCTGGCAGCGTTGCAGCAGATCCATAAAAATCCTTTCAACACATTGTTCATGAAATTCATGATGATTGCGAAGTGAAACAATGTATCGTAATAAGCCTTCATGATCGATGGCTTTTCCGCGATACTGAATAAAGACAGAGCCCCAATCAGGTTGATGAGTAATCAAGCAATTGGATTTTAAGAGATCGGAAGATAAACTTTCTTCGATAATTTCTCCGCCCGTTTTCAAAAAATCAGGCGTATAACCATAGACCGGTGTTTCAATATCCAGATCATCGATGCTTTGCGCTTGAAAACCGCCGGCTAAACTTACATTAAATTGTCGGGGATGTTCTAATAACACGCTGACGGTACTTCCTGTAATGAGACAAAGATCGCGAGCCATCAGAGTTTCTAATGCTTGTAGAGTAGCGATGGGAGTGCCATTCAAAGAGTTTAAATAGAGTTTTAAAGATTTGGATTCAAAGATCTTCGGCGAATCGCAGGGCACTGTGATCGTCGCAATCGCCACTTGAGGTTTACCCTGTAGATTAAGCCAAGACAGTTCATAAGCATGCCAAACATCAATCCCTTTAAAGGGCAGGCCATCGTGGATGCCGATCTCACTGCGTTTGGGTTGACGGTCTAAAGCAAATAATAAACTGGGATTATACTGATCTTCATAATCACAATTTTTGCCTAGGGGGGAAGCTTGTTTGAGTTCGTCCAAGCTAAGATCCATGGGATATTCTCCTGTTTAAAAGTGATTGATGGCCGTGTTCTTATCTAATTCCAGGGTGAGTCAAAGCTCTCTTCACCCGGTATTCTGAGGGCTAAAGCCAAGAAAAACTCCCCTCGCCCGGTACCCCGGGAGAGGGGTTGGGGGAGAGGGCGTTTAAAACTGCAAATTTTCTCTTTGATCAAAAGCTTCCAAAGCATAATCCAATAGTTGCATAATCAATTCTTTGCCTTCAACGCCACAGGCTTGCCACATGCGCGGATACATACTCATGGCGGTAAACCCAGGCAAGGTATTCAATTCATTAAGGTAAAGTTTGCCTTCGCGACTTAAGAAAAAATCCACGCGCGCTAAACCCTGACAATCTAAACAGCGATAGGCTTTGAGCGCTAAACTTTTCAGTTCTTCGGCTAATGCCGGCTCGATATCAGCAGGCACTTGAAATTCGGTACCGCCGGCATCTTCATATTTGGCGGTAAAATCATAATACTCGCGTTTGAGCACTATTTCACAGGGCAAAGAGGCTTTGGGAAACGCATTGCCCATGACGGCGCATTCCAATTCACGGCCAATAATGGCTTCTTCTATCAAAACCTTACGATCATAGCGAAAAGCCAATTCTAAGGCGGGTTTTAAATCTTCCCGTTGACACACTTTACTAATACCATAAGAGGAACCCATATTGGCGGGTTTTACAAAACAAGGTAAGCCAAATTCTTCAATCAGGGCGTCTAAATTTAGAGAGTTCAATTGCTCCATATGCAGCGTTTTAAAAGCTGGGGTAGGCAGCCCCGCTTCGCGCAGCAAACGTTTGCTCACATCTTTATCCATACCGATGGCGGTGCCCAAACAAGCCGCTCCGACAAAAGGCAGCCTAAACAATTGTAATAAACCTTGAATAGTGCCATCTTCGCCATTAGGGCCATGTAAAATCGGAAAAACCAGATCCAGGGGTTCGCTGATGGCTTTCGTATTGACATGATACAGGCGATGATCGGGCAGTAGACTGACAAGTTGCTTGGCTTCGGTATTTAAACTCAGTGGAGAAGTCCACTGGGACTGTAAATACCAAAATCCTGTTTTTTGTTCAATGCCAATGGCTAAAATCTCAAAGCGATCTTCTGGAATATTTTTTAAAATAAATTCTGCAGAACGCAAAGAGATCGCATGTTCTGGTGATTGTCCTCCGAAGAGAACGGCTATTGTTTTTTTCTGGGTCACGAGCGATTATCCTTTCTCATTAATGATCGTTAACAAACCTTTTAAAACTTTTGGCGATCCGGCCACGATTTCACCGCGGCTTAAAAAATCTTCCTGTCCTTTAAAATCAGAGACGAGGCCACCGGCTTCTTTAACCAGCAAAGCGCCTCCTGCCATATCCCATTCTTGTAAACCCGTTTCCCAATAACCGTCTAAGCGACCCGCGGCGACATAAGCCAAAGCCAGGGCGGCGGAGCCTAAAAAACGCAGATCGGCAACTTCAGGGAATATACGATTCAACTGTTGATTACAATCAGCCCAGTTTGCTTTTTGATAATGCGGCATACCAGTGCCTAATAGAGTCCCGGTTAAACTGCGTTTATCGCTAACACGAATGCGTGTACTGTCTAAAAAAGCACCTTTACCTCGGCTGGCGGTGAATAATTCCTGGCGCATCGGATCGTAAACCACGGCATGGCTGAGTTTGCCTTGTTCCTTGATGGCAATGGAGACGGCGAAAAAAGGCAGGCCTTTGATAAAATTCTGTGTGCCATCGATAGGGTCGATCACCCAAACCGTAGACGCATCGGCATTCTCGTGCAGACCTGTTTCCTCGCCTAAGATACTGTGTTCAGGATAGGATTCGCGAATGATATCAATGATGCGGCCTTCGGCTTTTTGATCGGTTTCGCTGACAAAATCATAGGGACCTTTTTCCCGCACCATGAGTTTATTCAAATCTTGCTGAGCGCGAACAATGATATCGCCTGCTTTACGAGCGGCCTTAATGGCGATGTTAAGATAGGGGTGCATGGGGATGTCCAAAGTAAAGATAAGGTAGTAAGGATGCCAGAAAACAGTGTGAAAGACAAGAGGACTGGATCTTAGCCTCTAAATTGGGGATAATAGAATTCTTCACTATTCTCCCAATATAGGTTCTATTTTGAGCAAGAAACTCATCAAATCGACGGCTTTAGTCTCTTCAATGACAATGATCTCTCGGGTCATGGGTTTGGTGCGAGATATGGTTACGGCGCATGTATTTGGCGCCAGTGCGGGTATGGATGCGTTTTTTGTTGCTTTTCGCATCCCTAATTTTATGCGCCGCTTATTTGCTGAAGGATCTTTTTCTCAGGCTTTTGTGCCCGTTCTATCTGAATACAAAGAAAAACACTCTGAAGAGGAAGTGAAAGATTTTGTTGCAGGCATGATGGGTACTTTGGGTGCGGCACTTTTGATCATTACGATTATTGTAGAATTGGCTACGCCCTTAATTGTTTTAGTTTTTGCCCCGGGTTATTGGCGCGATCCTTATCGTTTTCACCAAGCAACGAGCATGTTACGCCTGACTTTTCCTTATTTATTTTTAATTGCCATGACCGCTTTTGCCGGTTCTATCATGAACACCTATAATCGTTTTGCGGTACCGGCGATTACGCCAGTGTTATTGAACTTTGCGATGATCGGGACTGCGGTTTTTTTAGCACCGCATTTAGCCCAACCCGTACATGCCTTGGCCTGGGGGGTGTTTCTGGCCGGTGTCTTGCAAATGTGTTTTCAAATTCCTTTTCTAAGGCAATTGAAAATGTTACCGAGACCACGAGTGCAATGGCGTCATCCGGGGGTTAGAAAAGTATTGAGATTGATGGTGCCGGCTTTATTTGGCGTGTCGGTGGCCCAAATCAGTATTCTAGTAGACACTCTGTTTGCCTCTTTCCTGCCAATAGGCAGTGTGTCTTGGTTGTATTATTCGGATCGTTTAACGTCTTTTCCTTTAGGTGTTTTTGGTGTGGCCATCGCCACCGTCGTGCTACCGCATTTATCGGCGCAACGGGCCAAAGAAGACAGCAGTCAATTCAGCGCCACCATTGATTGGGGCCTGCGCATGGTTTTGCTCATTGGCTTACCCGCGGGGCTAGGGCTTTTTATGCTATCAGGCCCGATGCTGGCCAGCTTTTATTTATCGGGCACTTTTACGGTGCACGATCTGATTATGACGAATAAGAGTATGATGATGTTTGCATTAGGCGTTCCCGGATTTATGTTGGTTAAAATTTTAGCCGCTGGCTTTTACGCCCAACAAGATATTAAAACTCCGGTGCGTTGTGCGGCTATCGCTATGGGCTGTAATGTGGTTTTGAATATGGCCCTGATTTTTCCTTTACGTCATGCTGGTTTGGCTTTATCCACTTCGATTTCATCGACTTTAAATGCAGTGCTTTTAGCGGTATTTTTATGGCGTAAAGGAACCTGGCGCTTTCAGCCGGAATGGCGGCGTTATGGCACACAACTTTTTGCCGCCAATGCCAGCATGATGGCGCTGTTAATCTGGGTGACCCCTCCCATGGCGAGCTGGGCTCTTTGGTCTAGAGGAGTCCGTGTGAGCTGGTTATTAGGTTTAGTGTTTGGTGCGATGTTTGTTTATCTGGCTGTATTGCGCATCGTCGGCCTAGAATTTAGGCGCTTTTTAAGTGCTAGGGCTGTGCATTGATACAGATTATCCGTCGCCCTTCTGGCAGCTTTAAAACAATGCCCGCGGTGATAAGCCTGGGCAATTTCGATGGCCTGCATTTGGGTCATCAAGCTATTTTAAGCGAAATGCTGGCCAAAGCGCGTGAATTAAAAATAGCCGCTGTCGTGATTTTATTTGAACCCCAAGCCAATGAATATTTTGCTTTGCACAAAAATCCAGAGGCGATCCCGGCGCGCTTAACGCGCTGGCGGGAGAAGATCTCAATCTTATCGGCATTGGGCATCGATGCTGTGCTGTGTTTACGTTTTGACGCAAATTTGGCCGCTTTATCAGCGCATGATTTTTTAGAGCAAATGATCTTTCCTTATTTCGCCGTGAAACATTGGGTGATAGGCGATGATTTTCATTTTGGTGCTGATCGCAAAGGCAATCGAGATTTTCTAATAGAACAGGCTAAGTTAAAAGGCTTTACGCTTTCTGCAGTGCCTAGCGTGCAAATTGAAGGTGTTCGTGTGAGCAGCACGGCTGTTCGAAAGGCTTTAGCAGAGGCTGATTTAGTTTTGGTGAAACAGTATCTAGGGCGTGGCTATAGTCTGGAAGGGCGAGTCGCCTATGGCGCACAACGTGGGCGTTTGCTCGGATTTCCCACGGCGAATATTCATTTACAACGTAAAGTCACCGCCATTCAAGGTGTGTTTGCCGTGAAAGTAAAAGGATTGGGCCCAGAAGTTTTAAAAGGGGTGGCCAATCTAGGATTGCGGCCTACCGTTAAAGGCAGTCGTGTATTATTAGAAGTGCATGTTTTTGATTTTAATGAAACTATTTATGGGCGTCATTTAGAAATTGAATTGATTTATAAATTACGAGATGAAAAGCGCTTTGATGATTTGCAGGCTTTGCAAGCTCAGATCTTAGAAGATGCTAAACAGGCTCGAGATTTTTTTGCGATGGAGAAAGATAAATGACTAAACCTTTGAGTTTAAACTCTGGTTTTGTTTTAGCGGTGCTCGGCGCTATTCTGGCTAGAGCCCAAAACAATACGACCACAGATACCGACCCGCCTAAAGTGAGCACTGTGCTTGCAGCCGTCATAGGATCGGCGCTGCTCGTAGGCGCCGTACTCTATATGCTGTATTGGACCGTGAGTCGCTGTATGAATCATCGAGGAGAGTCAGCGCCCTTGACCTGGAATAATCTCGATAGAAGATCCTCGTATTTCTGGGAAGATCCAAATGCTGATACAGCTACTCATTCAAGGACAGCTTATCAAGCTTCAATCCAGCATACCCCATAGCTCTGATTCTGCACAGACACTTTGGCCCGATCGCCGGGCTTAACCGAGCCTACGCCAGCAGGCGTTCCGGTGAATAAAATGTCGCCGGCACATAAAGGAAAATGTTGACTGGCATAAACCATCAGTTCTAAGGGATTTAAACGCATATCGGCGCTATGACCTTGTTGACGGAGCTCCCCATTTAAGGCGAATTCAAATTTGAGATCTTGGATATCGACTGTCTCTATAGGGATCCAAGGGCCAATAATCGCAGCGTCTGGAAATACTTTGCTGGTTTCCCAGGGCCCAGCAGCTTCTTTGGCTTTTTTCTGCAATCTGCGATGCGTCATATCCAGCCCGACGCTGACATGAGAAATCATATTGCGCGCCTTTTCTAAATTGATATCATAAGCATTTTGAGCGATGAGAAAGACTAATTCGCATTCATAATGAATATCACCCATTTCAGCATAATGTGGCCATTGCAATACGCATTGGCTGTCCCAACTAGGGCAGACTTTAAGCACACTGGGTGGTTTTAAAAATAACACGGGTTTTTCGGGGATGCCTTCTTTCATCTCCTGTGCATGATCAAGATAATTTTTGCCAGCGCAGATCAATTTATCCATGGTGAATCCTTTGTTAAATGATGGATCTCGATTATAGTCTGTTTTTCAAATTCCAAGATAGTCAATTTTTGATCTCTTTCTGTTCTGCTTTCTATGTTTTTCCTTTAGAAATGCCCTAGCGACAGCTGCCTTTTCCATTGGGGTTTTCTAATTTTAGACGGGCGTTTCAACCTTCTTGCACCAAATCAATGATACTGCCTTTGACATAAGGCCTGGCAAGCGACGCAATCCAGTCTTCGCGAATGACTTAATCGATGGTCTGTAATAATTCTGATCTACCCATCCAATAACAGAGCAGAAGAGCTGGAATTTTCATGACTCGCGTATGGGGTAAGTGGGGCGTATCTAGTAAACCAAAATCATGCAGAGATTTAGTGATCACATAAGCGTAGGGAACTTTCTTTTCCTGGCAAAACTGCATTAGACCCGTGAGATGATTAACTCCTGTATTTTGCATACGGTACTTTACTTCAAAAGGAATGACTTGGCGATCAATTTCAGCAATGAGATCTACTTCATGCTGTTTCTTCCCATGCCAATAACTAAATCGTATTTGTTGTGCATAATAACGAGCATAGAGATGTTTAAATACGGCTGTTTCTGTGGCAATGCCTAATGCTGTCGGGTTATCTAATAACGTGTTTCCTCGCAACAGTACAGCAGAAGCAATAGCGGCATCAGCTAAATATATTTTATCTTTACCTCGCAACACCTCTGTACCATAACCAAAAACTTGTAAGCGATAGATCAGATGTGAAGCTTCTAGTAATTCAATAAAACGTTGGGCCGTGGGGCGTTTTACTTCAAGGTTTTGGCAAAGGTTTTGCATATCGAGCAAATCACCATCATGAGCACACAAATACAAAAAAGTTTTTTCCAATTCGAAGGGATGACGTACGCCAAATAATGCAGTCATATCTCGCTTTAACACTCTATCAATGATGTCTTCACGAATGAGTCGTTGCGCCTCGGTTATACTTTTAATACGGACTGTTTGTGGAAAACCTCCACGAATAAGATAATCATTGAATTGACCAATATAAGGTTGAGCTAACTCAGCTACGCGATAAAATTCTGCAGAGGACCAGTCAAATAATTCACGCAATGATTTAACCGCAGGTAATTTTGGAAGCAGTTCTGTATCTTGAGCGCTTTTAATCTTAAAAGCATTAAAGTCTGTGTCGAGGTTTGTGGATTTTATATATTCTAAAACCATTTTTTGAAAATCTACGGTATGGGTTTTGTCAATATATGCTTTTAATTGTATATATTCATAAAATGACAAAGTGGTTAAACGGATGGTATGCCATCGGCCCACACCTGATTCTTGATTAGAAGAAATGAGCGGAATAGCAGAACCCGTAAAAACAATACGCCTCTGCTTGTTAAAATCAACCTGATGTTTCACCCAGGTTCCCAAATCGCGTATAGTGTGTGCTTCATCCAGAAAAAGATATTCTACGTTGCCAGTTCTGGGTTCACGTTCATACCAAGCTGCAATGACCGCATCAATTCCAGCCATTTTTATCATAGGGTGATCAAAAGTGGCATAAAGAATATTGGCAGCAGCAACGCCATTGTTTAATAAGTGTTGAATAGCTTGCCGTAACAAAGTGGTTTTACCTATTTGCCGGGCTCCAGATAATAAGACCGCCCGCGGAGCCGGTGGGTTTAAAACCCATTTTAATAATTCTGGAAAGGAAGCACGCTGCCAAGTGGGCAAATCGGCAATAGCTTCCCCTCGCCACCAAGGGTTAAACTGCGATAAGACGGTGATAAGTTGCTCATTGGTGATGTTCATAGCTCAAGTATAATAAAAATAATGGAATAGTGCAAGTATACTTTAACTAAATAGAGGTTTTAGTCATAAATAGCTGATTTACTGTATGACATTCATCTGTAAAAAAATTAAACAATTCTGGGTATCTTTCAAATTCCAGAGTAAGTAAAAGAGATAGGTTTCTTAATCTTGCAAAGCATTACCCAAAAAATACACTCTCACCGCAGCCGCAGCTGCCTTTTTCATTAGGGTTTTCTAATTTTAGGCGGGCGTTTAAACCTTCTTGCACCAAATCAATGATACTGCCTTTGACATAAGACCAAGCGAGTTCCGCCACATGAATTGAAAATTCATCATCGATGATAATGGTTTCATCTTTTTCTAAAGCTTCTTTAACATAATCTAAACTGTATTTCATACCGGAACAACCGGCCTTTTTGACATCAATGCGTAAAGCCGTACAACCCGTATTGAGTTTAGCCGCTTGTTTTTTAAGATGCGTCAAAGCCTTGTCTGTCACGAGTAGGCGAGCATTCACACCTTTTAAAGGTAGAGCTTGATAAGTATCTGTTGTCATTTCAGTTCTCTTAAAATATCTTGGACCAATTCTGCCACCATAAGGGCACAATGCACACGATGGGCAGGCAGATCTAAAGCGTCTATCATAAGTTTAGCATTAAAGGCTTGTGCTGTCTCTAGGGATTGATGTTCTAGGTATTCTTTGGCCCATTCTAAAGTCGCGATCAAATAACCGCTGCCCAGCACCTGATAACGGATCTCTTCAATGCTTCCTTGATTGATTTTTAAGAACAATTTAAGCCAGCTGCCCTGGGCTTTAGCACCGAGTTCCGCTCTGTAAACGCAAGGCTCGCCGTTTTGCCAAGGGGTTTTTGCTTGGGCACGTTTTAGAAATTGTAGAACAATGGCATTATACATCGTTTAATCTAAGCCTGCTAAAGCACGTTCTCGTTTGACTTCGCGTGAGATCAAATGAATAGCGCGAGTAATTTCTGGTTCCGTGGTGTAACGCCCCAAAGAAAAACGCAATGAAGAGCGCGCTTCTTGATCACTTAAGCCAATGGCGCGTAGCACATGGGAGGATTCTTCGGTGGCTGAATTGCAAGCCGAACCTGGTGACATGGCCAGCTCCGATAAACTCATCGATAAAGCTTCTGCATTTAAACCTTCAAAACAAAGATTAAGATTATGCGGTACGCGAAATTGGTTACTGCCATTTAAACGGATCTGGCCTAAAGACTTTAAGCCTTGCCAAAATTGTTCACTTAAAGTTTGGATGTGTTTGAAATCATGTGAATAATTCTTTTTCGTAAGGTTAAAAGCATAGGCCATGCCCACGATTTGATGTGTAGCCAGGGTGCCCGGTCTTAAGCCTTGTTCTTGTTGGCCGCCGCCCAATAAAGGCGTTAAGCGTGCGCGTGGTTTACGACGCACAAACAACGCGCCACTGCCTTTAGGCCCGTAGGCTTTATGGGCTGAAAAGGACATCAAATCTACGGGCAAGGTTTGAAGATCGATTTCAACCTTGCCCATGGCCTGTGCCGCATCGACATGCATTAAAATGCCGTGTTCATGCGCCAATTGCCCAATCTCATGAATGGCTTGAATAGTGCCGATTTCATTATTCACCCACATCAATGAAATTAAGCGAGTCTCTTTAGTGATCGCTTTGGCAACGCTGTCAAGCGAAATTAAACCTTCACTATTGGGTTTTAGATAAGTGGTGTTAAACCCTTGTTTTTCCAGGATCGCATAAACATCTAAAACCGCTTTGTGTTCAAAACTGCTGGTGATCAAATGCTTACCCTTGTGCGCGTAAAAATGCGCGGCTCCTTGTATCGCTAAATTATTGGCTTCTGTCGCGCCAGAGGTAAAGATGATCTCTTGCGCCTCTGCGCCAATGCTCTCAGCCAAGATCAGACGCGCATCATCGACGGCTTTTTTTGCTCGCCAACCATAGATATGGGTGGCCGAACCGGCATTGCCAAAATGGCTCTTCGCATCTAAATAAGGAAGCATTTGTTCCAACACTTTAGGATCTAAGGGCGTGGTGGCCATATAATCCAAATAAATCGTATCAAGAAAATCACTCATGGGCTGTGGGTCCTAGGTTTTTTTCAATGGCCGTTAAAATGCCTCTTAAAATATTAATCTCTTGCTTTTCAGGTCGAGCGCGTAAATACAAACGATGCAAGCGAGACATCAAACGTTTGGGGAATTTCGGGTCTAAAAATTCTGTGCGGATCATTAAACGTTCTAAATGCTGTAAATACGCTTCGACTTCTTGATCATTGGCATAGGGTTTTACAGAGCTTTCAACCTTAGATTCATGGGTTGATAAAGCCTGGCGCAATTCATAGCAGACGATTTGCACGGCCTGAGACAAATTCAGTGAACTGTATTCAGCCGAACTGGGAATTTGTAAATAAGCATGGCAGCGATCTAAGGCTTCATTGCTTAAACCTGTGCGCTCTTCTCCGAATAAAATAGCAATATTTTCGCCTGCTGCCTTTTCAGCTAAATGCTCTGCGCAGGCTCGAACGCTTAATTGAGGTGCTGACAAATGCCGAGTGCGCGCGCTGCTGCCAATAATATAAGTTCTATCGGCCAAAGCTTCATCTAAACGATTGACGCACAGAGCCTGGTCTAAAATATCGCTGGCAGTACTGGCTAGGGCAGTAGCCTGTGGATCGGGAAAATATTTAGGTGAGACTAAGGTTAAATGCTTGAATCCCATGGTTTTCATGGCCCGCGCGCTGGCGCCGATATTACCCGGATGGCTAGTATGGATGAGGACAATTTGGATTCTTTCAAACATAATAAGCCTGTCTTTATTCAAGAAATGAAAAATTAAGGTGTATTTTTTCAAATTTCAGGTTAAACCAAAACTTTTCTTACCCAGTAGTCTGTAGTACTCTACAGAGGAAGTTTATAAGCTCCCCTCGCCCGGTACCCCGGGAGAGGGCTAATTTTTTGAGATCCTTAAACCCTAGTCTTTGAAAGGCCTGCGCTATTCTAACATGCTTTGCCAGGACCTTCAAAAGAGCCGAAATTGAGCTTTTCTTGAAAAGAGGCACGAGTCGTTAATCTCAGGGAATGATTTAAGGAAGTCTAAAAAATCAATTAAATTATGCAATATGTATAGTCAATTATACATATGCATAGAAAACTCAAAAGAGAACAATAAATAGTCAAAAAAGGCTCGGATAAGGGCTAGTTTTATAAGGTTATTTTGTGCTATAATCAACCGCTTTCTCTTATGGATCTAGGGATAAGCTAAATAAAGTAGGTGATTGTCTACTAAAGTTAATATTCAATAATTCAATATAATGAGAGGGTATGATTATGGCGGCTAATGAAAAAGAGGTGAGTGCAGAGCAAGAAACTGAGGGTACTGCTGACCCTGTCTTAGATATTCCGGAATTGTGTGATGATATACTACTATGCATCGGAGAAGCTGATAATTTAAAATGGAAGGATGTGTTAAGGCTATCTCTTGTTTCTAGAGCCTTCTATGAGGGGTTTAGCAGAGACTTGCTTTGGAAAAAATTTTTGGCAAGCATTACTCGTTATTCAGAACAAGAGATTATAGACAAATTTCCAGGTCAAGTTAAAAATAAATTTATAGAGATTATGGAAAAGCATCTGGAAATCTTTAGCAGAGAGGGCTTTCAGCTAGAAAGCATGGCCAGGGAATACCCGGTATTAGGAGCTGAATATAGGCTTGTACTGGCGGCAGTGAGTCAAAACGGCGCAATGCTGCGACACGCAGCACAGGAATTGAAAGCCAATTTTTCGATTGTAAAGGCTGCAGTGAGTGAAACCTCCTGTGCGCTCGAATTAGCGGCCCAGGAATTGCAAGATGACGAGACTTTAAAAAATATTGCTGAGAAACGGTCTGCTGAACAAGAGGCCGAGGTTTTGAGGGGGGAAGATGAAAGCATAATGTCAGATCCAGCTCCAGCTCCAAGTCATTTTCAGTTTTTTCCTCCTAGCGCTGCTTCTGACTTCGCACCTGATAATGCTTCTTCTTCCTCCTCACATGGAAAAAGTCCTGGCTAAATTAAAGTTACCACAGCATCTATGGCCTTAAAGTTCGTAGTGAAGAGTGAGTGATCCGGGATAAGGCTAAGATTTGCCTTATCCCGAGACATCCGCTAGGATCGTCTCATTTGATAGCTTAAGGAAATTGTCCATCATGAAACCTAGCCGTGTACTCCGATCGTATTTAAACCAAGAACAACTCTATGCTGCGCCCGGGGTATTTGATGGCTTATCAGCCTTATTGGCAGCACAAGCAGGTTTTTCTGTTTTATACGCCAGCGGTGGGGCGATTGCCAGAGCGGCTGGTTATCCCGATTTAGGCTTATTGACGGCCTCTGAAATCAGTTATCGCCTGGCAGAGATCGTCGAGGCCAGTGATTTACCGGTGGTGGCCGATGCCGATACGGGATATGGCAATGGCTTAAATGTGGCGCGTACGATGCGTGTTTTTGAGCGCTTAGGCGTGGCCGGTTTACATTTAGAAGATCAGGAATTTCCAAAACGCTGCGGTCATTTGGACGGTAAAAGTTTGGTGAGTACCGCTGAAATGGTGCATAAAATTAAAGTGGCTAAAGATACTGTGACCGATGCGGATTTTGTGCTGATCGCACGCACCGATGCCATTGCGGTAGAAGGGTTTTCTGCCGCCCTTGATAGAGCACAGGCTTATCTTGAAGCGGGTGCGGATATGATTTTTGTAGAAGCGCCGGTGAGTGTTGAACAAATCAAGGCGATTGCCGAAGCGATAAAAGCACCTAAACTGATCAATATGTTTCAAGGCGGTAAAACGCCGATGGTGCCGGCGAAAGATCTGGCGGCTTGGGGCTATCGTTTAATGATTATTCCTTCCGATCTGCAAAGAGCGGCGATTTACGCCATGCAGCAAACCTTGGCTGCGATTAAAGAAGAAGGCAATAGCCAGCGTTGTCAAAAGGAGATGGTGAGCTTTAATGAGCGTGAAAAAATCATCGGGACGGAAAGATATTTGGCGATCGATAAGGTTTGAAAAGAGGACATATTTTTTAAACGCCCTCTCCCCCAACCCCTCTCCCAGAGTACTGGGCGAGGGGAGTTTTCACTTTCCCCGGACAGTACTGCAGAATACTGGGGGAGGGGAGTATTCTGTTAAGCTTCCACTTACCTTCGAATTTGAAAAGGATACGTTTAGGCTGTATATCATTAACGCGATTTCTTCTTACGATGCAGGGAATTCAACCATTCTACGAACACTGAAAAACTGATGGCAAAGTAAATATAAGCGCGTGGGATATGATAATGTAAACCATCAGCGACCAAGACGGTGCCGATTAAAATCAAAAAACTAAAAGCCAGTATTTTAATGGTAGGGTGTTTTTCAATAAAGGCGCTCATGATTTCACTGGCCCAAATCATGACCACAATCGCTATGCTGATACTTAAGGCCATAATCCAAAAAATTTGTGTTAACCCTACCGCCGTGATGACGCTGTCTAATGAGAAAACGATGTCTAAAATACCGATTTGGATGATCACTGGCCAAAAACGGCGTGCTTTTTTGGGGGAAAGTAATTCTTCTGTCTTATCTTCCATTTCATGATGGATCTCTTGCACGGCTTTGACAATCAAAAATAAGCCACCACCCAAGAGAAAAATATCGCGAATTGAAACGGCAAAACCGCCTAGTGTAAATAAAGCCGTGGTGAGTTTCGACAATTGCAGTGCCGAGGCCAATAATAATAAACGAGTGACCCAAGCCAAGGTTAAACCAAATTGACGGGCTTTTTTTTGTTGGTGTTTGGGCAGATGGGCTGAGGTCACGCTGATGAACACCAAATTGTCGATGCCTAAAACAATTTCTAATAAGGTTAAAGTCAACAGACTCAATAAGATCCCAAGGAATGAATGAGGGGCTGCCAACATATTATTTTGCATCCTGTATTTCTTGCATGACGCCATGAGGAACATGGGCCGTGGGCACATGTTTTTGCGTGCTTTCACAATGTCCGATTTGATCATCAAAGAAAATATCGGCGTCAAAGGCTTTTAGAAATTCGCTTTTGTCTAAGCCGCCCAGAAATAGGGCTTCATCGGTTCTAATGTTCCAAGCCCTTAAGGTGTGGATGACTCGTTCATGAGCGGGTGCGTCTCGAGCCGTCACTAAGGCCGTACGGATAGGGCAGGCATCGGGCGGAAATAACTGCTGTACAGTTTGCAGCGCTCGCAGGAATCCTTGAAAAGGGCCTGGCTGTAAAGGCGTTTTGGCCGCTTTGCTTTCACTGGCGCGAAAGGCATCCAAGCCTTGAGCTTGAAAAACACGTTCAGCCTCATCGGAAAATAAAACGGCGTCGCCATCAAAGGCGATTTTCAAAGGGCCATCATCATGATGGTTGGCCGTTGACGGCAATAAAGCAGCTGCAGCGCAGCGTGCGTTTAAAGCCTGTTGCACATCTTTGGCGTGCACCGATAAAAAAAGATCAGCGCCGAAGGCTTCAATATAGCGATAAGGACTTTCTCCATTGGTGAAGGCTGCGCGAGTGATGTTTAAATCATAGGCTTTAATACTGTTAAAAATACGCAAACCGGTATCAGCGCTGTTTCTAGACAGCAAAATAATTTCCACCAAAGGGTCTTTTGTTTTCGGATTCTGCAAGGCCAGTAGTTTTTTAATCAAAGAAAAAGCAGGGCCTTCTTCCAGCAATTTATTTTCATGTGAAATTTGATAGCCTTGATAGGCTTCTATGCCTTCCTCTTCAAAAATGCGATGGCTTTCGCTCAAATCAAACAAGGCCCTAGAGGTAATGGCGACCACGAGTTTTTCACGAATACTTGCAAACATAATTGACTCCTTAAGAATAGTCCCAAAAATACCAGCCCTGAAACAAAGGAAAATACAAGGCCAGGCGGATGGGTTTGTTTTCATAATTGGCAAACAGTTTAGCATACAAATTCAGCTGAGGGGAATAACGCTCACGTGCTTTCAGATAAAAACTGTCTAGAGCTTCTTCGGGTTTGGGTTGGCTGGTTTTATAATCGATGATCCAGCGTTGCTGCTTTTCGTCTACAAAAGTCCTATCGATGATCACTTGTTTAAAATCATCGGCAATACGGCCGGTTAGGGCATATTCAGAATGGGCATCCTGATGCTGGTTTGAAAGGATCCAAGCTGCGCGAGTGTCGGTCTTGATATTCTGCAAAGCCTGGAGGATCAAATCGCTGGCCTTTAAACTTTCTTCTTCGTCTAAGCCCAAAACCCGCAATTGAGTGTGTATTTCTGGGGCGCGATACTGCTCAATCTGCTCTAAACCTGAAATACTTAAATCGTATAAGATCCGATGCAAAACGGTGCCACAGTGTTTGGCGCTGGGGTCTAAATTAAATAAAACAGAGGCTAAAGTTTCAGGTTTTGAAATGGATTTTAAATTCGGCTGAAATGGTAAGGGTTCTGCAGTTGCTGGTAGACGATAGCGTTTTAAATAACGTATGGGCGTTTGTGTTAGAGGCTCTTTTTCACAGGGGTTAAGCCAAGTTAAACCCTGAGCCCAATGTTCAGCTGTCTTTTCTTTAAATAAGGGCCAGAGTTCATGTAGAAAGCTGCCTTTACTGGGAAGCTTTGAACCCTGAGTTTCAGCGTCTATGCCATACAATAAATATAATTTTTTCTTAGCGCGGGTAGCGGCAACATAAAGAACACGGGTATTTTCAAAATTTAATTTAGCTTTATTCTCCAGACGAATATAATCATATAAGGCTGAATCACCCTCATCAAGGGCGGGGATCGGCGCTAACAGCAGATCGCTTAAACCTTTGGGTTGACTTCGTTCCAGCCAAGCCAACAAAGGTTTTTTGTCTACAGGAGGGGAGGCTTCTAAGCGAGGCATAATCACACAATCAAATTCTAAACCCTTAGCTTTGTGAATGGTCATGATTTGTAAGGGCGATTGTTGCAGATCTAAAGGGGTGACAAATAAAGCATTTAATTTATCCTGTAGCTCTTCTGGTTTGGGCCATACGCCTTGTTCATCCCAAAATTTGAGAGTATCTAAAAATAAACGGCTATCGTGTTCGGCATTTTGATCTGTTAAACAATCGGGGCCTCCTAAGGCACGCCAAGTGTTTTCTATCCAAATTTGTAAAGGGAAAACGCCGCGATACATTAAACTTTTGTGCAATGCGGGCAAACGCAAAGCTAAGCGTTGTTGCGCATCTGTGGATAATTGCTCAAAGCAGGCCGTTTGGTTTAAAGCCAGCCAAACGGTGGGCGCAGCAATTTGTGCGATAACCGTGAGATCATTTAAGGTTAAACCAAAATAAGGTGAACGTAATACAGCAAACCAGGAAAGGCGATCCCCCTGATCTAAAAGGGCTAAAGTGAGGGATAGCAAGTCTTGCACGCTTTCTTTATGGTGTAAATATTCAATTTCTACGGCTTGATAAGCAATCTGGGCGCGATTTAATTCATTCAACAGTTCCAGCAGATGAGAGCGGGCTTTCACTAAGACGCCAATGGTCTTAGGTTGTCCTCTGGCATTCAGACCAAGATTTTCTTTTTGGATAATGGCGATAATCGCTTGCGCTTGTAACTCGGGTTGTTCTTTTGAAAAAGCTAAAGGGATGACGGCCTCATCATCATCGGCATTTTGCGTAGCGGCGCTGGCATGATAATGGATGGCGCCACGGTCAAGATCGTCTTCTCTGGGAAATAAGGCTCTAAAAGTTTGATTGTTCCAAGCAACGATGTTTGCTGAAGAACGGAAATTCGCTTCTAAAGTTAAGGGGATGAGTTTTAATCGGCCTAACCCTTGTTTTCTGACTTGTAAAAATAAACTGACTTCGGCTTGACGAAAACGATAGATCGATTGCATGGGATCGCCTACTAAGAATAAAGTTCGTCCATCGCCCTGCATCCAGTTTAAGGTTAATTTTTGTAAGAGGCGAAATTGAGTGATCGAAGTGTCTTGAAATTCATCTACCAACAGATGTTGAATGCGGCTGTCTAAGGCCAAAGCCAAATCAGTAGGCTCATCTTCATGGCCTAAAGCATAAAGGGCGTGTTCAGCCACTCCGGCAAAATCAATGAGATCTTTTTCTTGGAATTCCAAGATCAATTCAGCGACTAAATAGGGCAATAAAACAATGAGATCTTCTAATAAAGCATAAGAGGCATCGGGCTGATTGAGTTCTGGCAAATGGCGAGTAGCATGGAGTTTAAACAGCCAATGAGAATGTTCATTCAGAATATCAGTTAAATCTGAGATGCATTTCTTATAAAATACGCCTTCAGCTGATTTAGCGGATACCGTTTCGAAATCAAATCCCTGCGCTTTGCCAAAACGTTTTCTGACACTCCCTTCTTTTGTTAAAAACAATTCTGCGATGGCTTGCCAAATCGCTAGATCCGCCTGAGCCAAATCTTTTAAAGGGTCGCTCGGTTTTAAAGCCCAATTAAACAGGGTTAGTATTAAGGGTTCACAGCCTAAGGGTATTTCACGGTGCAAACGGTTTAATTCATCGTTGATCAAATGTTCTAGGCTATGGGCGACATGTTGGCTTAAAACGCTTGAAAAATCAGTGCTGACATAGGGGAGCCATTGATCGCGGATCATGAGTAAAGCCACGAGCAAATGCTTGGTTTTTTCGACTTGATTATCCAGATGAGCCAATAATTTCAATAGGCAAGGGGCTAAAGGGCTTTGGGTTTCTAAATGCGCCAATAAATTTTCAGCGGCTTTTTGATAATAGGGTTTAACATTGGTGGCGATGCGGATCTCTGCCCCTAAACCAGAAACAATCGGTAAAGCTTGAGTCAGTTGTAAACAAAGAGAATCGATGGTTTGAATTTTGAGACGAGAAGGATGCTTGAGCAGATCCCAGCCTTCAGTTTGATCTTTATCCAATACGGCACGAGCCAAGGTCCAGGTTTGTCGGCTATGGGCTTCAAGAGGCGCTGGCTGTTCTGCTTTTTCTAAGGCGCTTAAAATACGATCTTTCATTTCGCGCGCAGCTTTATGGGTGAAAGTGATCGCTAAAACAGCCTCGGGCTTTAAGGCTGAATAAGCCAATAAAGCTAGAAAACGTTGCATCAATAATTCAGTTTTACCTGAACCGGCAGGCGCTTGTACGATAAAGGATTGCGTAACGTCTAAGGCGCGTAAACGATGTTCTTGGTCTTGTGATAAAGCTTCAATCATCGCTTTCATCCTCTAAAAATATTCCGCTGCTTTTGATGCGACATAATCTCCCAAAATCGCAGTATTGACAGGTTTTAGGACCTTCCTTAGGGCTGACACTGGCTAAGCCTTGCTTAAACTCTTCAGCCAAAGCGCTTAAATGAGTCTGCCAGATCTTTTTCTGTTGTTCAAAGGGATCAATGAGATCGGATGGTTGTAAAGCTAAAGGTTTAATGGCCGGCCATTCTTGCGTTAAATGGCCCACGCCCTTGATTTGTATCGCCTGCACATTGACCTTGGCAAACGCCAAAGCCTTGACCGGTCCTGAATAAACTTGGCAATATAAGGGCAGTTGCGGTTCATTGGGCCGTTCTGAAAACCAATCTTCGCTCTGCACATTGCCAGTTTTATAATCAATGATCAGTTCAATGCCATCATCTAAGCGATCGATGCGATCGATTTGCAGACCTAAGGCTAAGCCGGCAAAAAAAACGTCTAAACGCTGTTCGCTGGCCAGCACTGTAAAATCAGGTCGTTGTTTTTCACTGTCTAGAAAAGCCCATAATAATTTTTCTAAACGCGCCATCTCTAAATAATAATGTTGAGGATGTTCATCAGGAGGCTGCCTTTCATGCAAATGCAGCAAAGCCTGTTGGCAGGCTTGGCGTATTTTTACTTGGGCTTCTTCTGGCGATAAAGCCAATAAGGCTGTTTGTGTGGTCATCGCCGGATAACAATAGTGTAAAGCCAAATGCACTAAATTGCCACGGATAGCCGGAGAAAGCCCTAAGCTAGTATCATGAGCACCTTCAATGTTTAAACGAAGGCGGGCATAAGCTCTAAAAGGACATAAAGCTTGTAATTTAAATAAATAACTGCCCCCTAAATCGTGAGCGTCTTCAGGCAAGGGTAGGCCATAACGATCGTCCCTGTATTCTAATTCAATTTTCGGTTTTTCAATTTGGATAGGGGGGATTTTTAAACTGAATTCGCTTTTATCAAGAGGGCTTAATGTTCGTAACAAGGGGCTGGCCCGCAGTTGGAAATCGGCTTCTTCTTCAGAATAACTGCAGATCAAGGTTTTTGTACTGGCATTTAAACGGGCAAAGATTTTTTCGGAAAAATTAAATTCTCGCGCGGCATCGCAATGCGGCATTCTTAAATGCTGTTGTAAGGCCAAGGGTAAAAACGGATGGGGTTTGGCTCGTGCCGGGAAAATTCCTTCATTTAAACCCAGCATCCATAAATGAGTATACTGTTGGCCACAAGCTTCTAAAAGACCTAAGATTTGGATCGGTGCATCTTTGGTTTTACCTTGAAATAATTTCGCATCACACAAATGCTGTAAGCTTGTCAATGCTTGTTTAAAAGAGATCTGCGATTCTATGCGATCTAAGCTGATGAAAGTTTCTAAGACTTCTTGCCAAGCGTGTAAGCGTTGATAATCACTGCTGTGTAAGCTGCGTTGACCGGGAAAGCCTAAATCATTTAAATATTCAGAGATGATCTCTGCCCAGAGTCGATGTGATTTTCGACTGGGATCCTGAGAAGGAGGCGATTGCAATGCCTGATAGAAACGCGGCAAACTGGAGTCTTCCTGGTTTTTAGACAATAAACTGCGTTCTAAAAAACCTAACAAAGTCGCCTGCGAAATGTATTTACTGTGTTTTTCAGCCAGGCGGCGTTCTAGACTGGGGCGAACAGACTCATATTTTTCAAAGCTTAAATAAGGAGAATGCCAGAGTAAATGCAGATCGGGCAGTGCCATGTGATCGGCTTTTAAATTTAAGACCGTCCAAATGCTTTGAATAAACAGAGTATGGCTTAAAGGTATGCCGCCTGAAATATTGATAAGCTCCATGTTTTCAGGATTTAAAAAGACAGCCTCGGGATAAAATAATTGTTGACACAGTTGAATGATCTGCTGGCGGTGCTGACTGATCTCAGGGATGACAATACCGATACGTGCTGTTTTATTCTCTTGCCATTGCATTTGGGCATAGCGTAAAGCATGGTACAATTCATCTGATTTATTTTTAAATCCAATCTGTTTGGCATGGTTGGCTGAGGGATGAGCGTTTTCTTCAACAATCAAAACGCCTTGTGTTTGCAG
Source organism: Gammaproteobacteria bacterium (assembly GCA_009885495.1). Classification (GTDB taxonomy): domain Bacteria; phylum Pseudomonadota; class Gammaproteobacteria; order UBA1113; family UBA1113; genus VFKP01. The sequence continues at coordinate 21,889 of VFKP01000091.1, forward strand.
ATGAGCCAAAAAAACTTCAAGCTGAGGCGGTTTTTCATCAAAGCCGATGCGATACAATGGGGGGAGCGTTTTGAGATAATCCTGAGGCAAACAGTTTAAAAGATGAGTGGGCAATTCCACGGGGGTGATATACTGCTGTTCTGCTAGAGCGTTTTGAAAGGGGTTTAACCATTGCAAAAATTGCTCAGTTTCAGCATGATGACTGTGCTCTAAAGCGGAAAGAGGGATCGACCAACGATGCATCAGTTCCCAAGCTTTGTGCGCTAATGCGGCCGTTTTATGGGTTTGTACTAATAAAGGGCTGGGTCCGGGATTGGCGATGATGATTTTTTCCCAGAGTGCTAAACATTGTTCTTGAGTTAAGACAAGCCGATCGCTGTAGCCTCGGCTTAGGGCTGTCTCATAGAGTCGGTGTAACCAAGCCTCAATAGGCAAGATATCGGGAGTGCTGAATAGGGTTTGGCTTTGCCCTTCTGCATAAAGACGGCGCAAATAAGCGCCCAAGCGTTGATTGGGTGTGAGCAGAGTATACTGTGCAGGCAAATGGTCAAATAAGGCTTGATACATAGACTTTTATCTGGCTTGAAATCTAACGCTATTATCCGGGATCCTGGGAGAGAAAGCTATGGCTTATTTTCCCTATCGACTCTCCGGATTTGGTAGGAAAAATAGAAAGTCCTAAACCTACTTTTTATTTCCATCCACTAATTTTTTAAATTGCTCAATAAACAGCTTTGTTTCGGTATAGACTGAGGAAAATAGATGTTCTATTCTATTAAGCTCAGGTGTGCGGTGCACTTCTTCATGTAATACCTTGAAGGCTTTTTCTAAGCGTGGTGTACCACTGTAACATAAGCCCCCTCGGATTTTATGCAATACTTCCCGAACCCCTTCAGGGTCATTATTCTCCTGCGCTTTTTGTAATCTAGGCAAATCTTCTTGAAGAGTCTCAAATAAAATGCTTAGAGCCTCTATTGCCTTATTTTCCGTCTTGGCTGCAATTCGTTGCATCCCTAACGCTAAATCAATCACTACCAGTCCATCTTCTTCTTGTCCTGCAGTAGCCCCTTGTGCATGATATGCTTTTAAAAGCTCCACGGCCTTTTCTGTGCCTAAAGGTTTTGTGTTGGTAGCGGTAAATCCTGCATCCATGGCCTGTTGATGTTTTTTCGCATCTTGATGCGCGGTCATGGCCACAAATGGCGTTTTATAATTCGGTGATTCTGGACTGGCTTTGATTTTGGCAACGATATCTCGGCCTGAACCATCAGGCAAGCCTAAATCGGAAATCACTAAATCATAGCGTTTTGTAGACAGTTTTTGTAAAGCCTCAGCTACATTTTGAGCGCTATCAATTTTATTGGTATAGCTGGATAGCAACGCAATTTCAGCAAAAAGACAGATCTTATCGTCCTCAATGATTAAAAGCTCATGGGTAAAGGGCGTTTTTTCTGACTTCCCCTTATCATCTTTTGCCTTTATACGTTTATCATTTACGGGTTCTATAATCGGTTGTTTAAAATGCTCATCAATTCCTATGCCTGGTTTTTTAATGTCTTCCCATAAGATTTTAAAAGGGATGATTAATTTAAAATAGGTTCCTTCATTTTCGTAGCTTTCTACGTAAATATCTCCGTCTAATTCATCCACGAAAGT
>VFKP01000076.1 GCA_009885495.1 Gammaproteobacteria bacterium
CATACTGAGCATGCCCGACAAATGGGTTGGATCCGGAATGAATAAGCTTTAGGCTTAAATCTTTTTTAGCTAAATAGCTGCTGACACGAGCTTGCCGGAAGGACACCTTCATTTGCTCTGGCACTCACTGTATTTATATGTAACCATTTGTTTTATAAGTAAATTTTAAGACTTGCTCATCTTTTGCAATATCTTTAATCGCACAAATCGCACAATCATGATTGACCTTGTTATTTCCTATATAATTTAATGAGGTTCAAAAATGATACAGAGCATACTAAGACTTCCTGCTGTAAAAGCTTGTACAGGTTTATCACGCAGTACAATTTATTTACGTATATCAAAAAGTAGTTTCCCTACACCAATATCTCTTGGCGGCCGTGCTGTTGGTTGGCTAGAGAATGAAATAGAAGATTGGCTGACAAAAAATATCGAATCGAGCCGAAAACCAACTAATGGGGAACAAATATAAATGGATACTACGCTAACAAATTTTGCTTCCGATCATTCAAAAACTGATAAAAGCGATAAAACCACCGCAATAAGCAATACAGTTTTTTTGCAGTCGATTTTTGGTGATAAGTTAAACAATGAATGTTCAATATTAGTCAGCTTCAAAGGAAGTCCTACCAATGCACATAAATCTAAGTGGTATGGGCAGCCAGCGACAAATGCTGCTCTAGTTAAACTACTCCCCAATGCAAATAATTATTTTAGCTTAGCCTGTTTTAATCCGAATATAACCGGCGAATATCGACGAAAAAAATCGCAATTCCACGCTTTATATGCTGTAATGTTGGATGATATCGGCAGTAAGATCCCAATTGAACGGCTAACCTTAGCACCAAGCTGGCTTCTAGAAACATCCCCAGATAACTACCAAGCGGGTTATATACTGCTTGAACCTATCAACAGCAGTAAATTAGCAGATCAACTAATGAATGCTATCATCAACGCAGGATTATGTGATCCAGGAGCGAATGGCCCTACTGCACGACTAGCTAGGTTGCCCGTTGGAATAAATGGTAAACATGAGCCACCATTTAATTGCCGATTAGAAATATGGGCACCACAGAAACGTTATTCATTACAGGAATTAATTGATGGGCTTCAGCTGGAAATTGTTGAAACAGGCCGCTCGCAGTCCAAACAAAAAAAAGATGACATTGACGATATCAATAACGAACAAATTTTGACGCCACGCCCTGAAGAAAATATTGTTCTTATGGCTTTAAGCAATCGCAATTTTTATAAATCACCGCTTGGCGAAGGCAAGCATGATATAACCTGCCCATGGGTAAATGAGCATACTAATGGTATTGATACAGGATCTGCTTATTTTGAGCCTGATGATAATTACCCTATAGGTGGCTTTAAATGTCAGCACGGCCATTGTAGTGAAAGACACATTCGTGACCTGCTACGCATTCTTGATGTTAATGTTAAATTTGCTCGGATGAAACCTTGCATCCTTGTTCTAAAAGGAGAAATTAATCGCATAGTGGATGCTGCTGAACGTGAACTTGCAAATACGCTTCAATTCTATCAAAGAGGTGGATTAATTGTTACGGTATATAGTGATCCATCTACTAATGAAACTCGAATACAAGAAGTATCACAGCCCGCTCTGGTACGTGCTCTTTCTAGCATCGCAACATGGGAACAATTTGATGCGCGTTCTAAAAGTTTGGTTAGAATAGATCCCCCTGCTCGCCACGCATCAATTCTTTTTGATTCTAATAGTTATCGATATTTACCAGTTATAAATGGATTAGCACGGCAACCCTATCTACGACCTGATGGTAGCCTAACAAAAGCAGCTGGTTATGACATAAGCACAAGGATATTTGGACTATTTGATAGTCGAAAATTCTTAGTTCCTGATACACCATCTTGGGTCGACGCTCAATCTGCTTTAAATCTTTTAAATGAGTTATTAGATGAGTTTTGTTTTGCTACAGCAGCAGATCGCGCAGCAGCCCTAGCTGCAATTCTTACCGCCACTATTCGTCCAAGTCTTGCTCATGCCCCCATGATTCATGTACGAGCACATACAGTTGGATCGGGTAAATCTTATTTATGTGAGTTAATCACTGCTTTTGCCACATCACAGCGAGGAACGCCGACCACGTTCCCAGCTGATGATGAGGAATGCCGTAAACTACTGTTGGCAGAGTTTTTACGAGCGCCAGCAGTAATTGAGTTTGACAACTTAACAAATGACATTTTACCACATAAAAGCTTATGCACTGCTTTAACTTCAGAATTTATGAGCGGAAGAATATTAGGAGTATCAAAAACTGCCACGGTAAATACCCGGACACTTTTCTTATCCAGCGGCAACAACGTTATTCCAATAAAAGATATGACTCGGCGCTGCCTTATTATTAATCTCAATCCTGAAATTGAGACCCCAGCAGCTCGCACATATAAGCGACCGAACCTGATCTCTGAAGTACTTAAAGAACGCGAACGGTATGTATCAGCTGCACTCACGATAATACGTGCGTGGATTATTGCTGAGAAACCCAGAGCTGAGTGTAAATCATTAGCAGGCTTTAGTGATTGGAGTGATCTATGCCGTCAACCACTACTCTGGCTTGGATATTGTGATCCAGCAGAATCAATCTTTAGAGCAATTTCAGATGACCCAGACAGAGAGCAACTTAGCCGCTTGTTAACGGCTTGGCGAGCTGTATTTGCAGATATCCCAGCAATGGTAAGAGATGCTGTCAATAAATCAACACTTTCAAGTAATGAAAATAATGAACTTAATGAGGTACTACTAGATATCGCTGGCGAACGTGGTGAAATTAACCGTCACAGATTAGGGCGATGGATCAAACGTCACGAACGACAAATTGTTGATGGTCTTAGATTCATCCGTTGCAGTGGCCGTACTTCGGCAGAAAGATGGCGGGTCGAATCGGTTTCATCGGTTTTATCGGATTCTAACGCGCAAGAAGAAGAAAATGTTAAATCGGCAGAAGTATACCGCCGAGCTTCAAAAGGAGAATAACGTAAAAATTTTACAAATGATTTTGGTAAAGATTACAATATGGGAAATAGAATCATGCGATAATAATCTTAAACCATGTCTTGAAGTCTTGTTAAAAAAGGAGGCCTAAAGACATGCAAGACATGCAAGACATGCAAGACATTAAAGACTTCATTGAAACAATTATTCTACAGGTTACACAGGAGAAAAACATGCCTAAGGCCAATACACCCCCTCAAGCCGTTAAGGATGACGATTTAACATCCAAGGACACTGCTCACGCAAAAATGGCATTACGACCGACGGTAAATGCTGCATGGATCATCACCCATTACGATCCGAAGTTTAACAAATTAAACATTTGCGCTTTAATCGATGAACTTGGCAACTCTATTGCTGAAGTCATAAGCGGCAAAATGGACAAATGTGAAGCAATGCTGTTAAGTCAAGCTTATGCTCTGCAATCCATCTTTACTAGCTTATCTCAAAAGGCACTAGAACAAGCACAGATAAGACAATATAACACGCTGCTAAAACTAGCCTTGAAAGCTCAAAGCCAATGCCGTACGACTCTTGAAACATTGGCCACACTGAAAAGACCGCCTGTCATATTTGCCAATCAGGCTAATATTGCTCAAGGGCATCAGCAAGTCAATAATACCGTCCAGCATCCAGTACAAGCGGGCGGCACCGAAAAAATAAAATTTGCACAAAACGAACTATTGGAGACAGAACATGAACAACAGCTGGAACATAGAGCGACAGACACAGCAGGCAGCAGCCATACATCACTGGAAACCGTGGAAAAAGTCCACAGGCCCAAAATCGCCAGAAGGCAAGCAAAAAGCCTCCCATAACGCTTATAAAGGGGGTGGATGGGTTAAGTTGCGGCAAGAATTGAGGTTGTTAGAAAAGATAATGCGTGAGCAGGAAGAAATGATAGATGTGTTTATAAAATGATCGCATCATAAAATGAAATTTTCATTGTCTCAAACTGTAAAATCTGTTAGATTTAACCAAATGCAACCCTCGTACGGAATTTAAATATGCCCATCCCCAACTTTCAAGCTTTTTTATTGCCTTTGTTAAAACTTGCAGACAGAAATATAGAGATAAAACTTCGTGAAGCTTATAGTATAATAGCCGATGAGTTTCATGTAACTGAATCAGAATGTGCTGAATTACTCCCCAGTGGTAAACAAACAATCATTTATAATCGTGTTAGCTGGGCAGCGACTTATTTGAAAAAGACAGGCTTGCTCAGTTCCAACCAACGCGGGATCTTTCAAATCACTTCAGAGGGCAAAAAAGTTTTGGCGCAAAATTTATCACACATTGATCGCCATTATCTCACGCAGTTTCCCGCATACATAAATTTTAGGAATAGCATCAAGGAAGATAACAACAATAATGCTGACTCAGATATTTTTAACGAAGATAGAAATAAAACTCCAGAAGAAATTTTAGAAAAAGCTCACGCTAGCCTTAAAGAACAAATATTAAGTGATTTGCTTGATTCTATTAAAAGTTGCACTCCCAGTTTTTTTGAAACTCTAGTCGTTGATACAATTGTCAAAATGGGCTACGGCGGTTCACGCAAAGAAGCCAGTAAAGCAATCGGTAAAAGTGGCGATGAGGGCATTGATGGTATTATTAACGAAGATAGGCTTGGCCTAGATGTAATTTATCTACAGGCAAAGCGCTATACGGAGAATAGCATCGGCCGCCCAGAAATTCAAAAGTTTGCTGGCGCTCTTTTAGGCAAACGCGCTAAAAAGGGAATTTTTATAACTACCTCTGGGTTCACTACTGAAGCAAAAGAATATGTTAAAACTATAGATGCAAAAATAATTTTAATCCCTGGCAGACAACTTGTAGAATTGATGTGGGAGTACAATATAGGCTTGAATCCATCAGCCGCATACGAAATCAAAAAAATTGATGCCGATTATTTTGAAGAGCAAATCTAAGTATAATTGCTTAATCATAGGGGGTATATTTGGGGGTATGTTATAAAACATAAATTTGGAAAATGTTATAATTCAACGAGTTATACATTCAATTTGATAGCCGCCGCCCCACCAAATCAAAAATTCTTTTAAAACAAAGATCTGCATGATTTTCTATATCTTAGTATCCTCTAGAAACTTGAGCTCATTATCTTCTTTATGAGCGCCGTTAACCGCTATTTCTGGTAATAACTTTGATAAATAATTTGTGCCTTACCGCCGCCCGTGCCACGCGCTACCACTCGAAAAATATTAGCGGTTGAAGAACCTACCGCACTGGTATCCCCATAACTGCTACTCATCACACTGCTGCCGCTGCCTAGTGAATAAGAACCCATATATTCAATATAATAACGCGGTGCGACAATCGGTGCCAAATAACTCTGCGTCACTTGCTGGGATTTTGAGCCGGTCCAAGTGCTTGAATCAAAAGGATCCGGTGCAGCCCCTGTTGTACACAAACCATTGGTGCAGCTTGTGGTGTATAAAGTAGTCAGGTTACTCATATCCTGGGCGGCAATAACAGCTTCAGCCTCACGTAAGGCTGAATCTGCAGTCTGCATCGCTATGCTCATTTGTCTCATATTAGAACTGATCCGCTCTTGAACGGCACTGGATTGTAAAGTAATTAATCCGATTAAAGATAGAGCCATTAAAACAATTAAGGCAATGACTAAAACAACGCCTCGCTGTTTCTGAGAATACACTGTTTTCATAGCTTCCTCCCTTTTAACGAATGCGGTTTTTTAAAGCCACTGTTTGTTGATAGACACGATGCAATTTTTTATCTGTTGGCGTGACCGTTTGATTATCAAAGGTATAAGCTTGTGAAGCCGGTAATAAATTATCTTCTGTTGAAGAAAGGGCCAATTCAAAGCGAATGCTGACAATCTTTGACAAATTAGTTGCCGCTACTGTGCGAGTATATTGATTTACAGAGCGGTCGCCATCGGTATCCACCCCGTAATAAATGACAAAACCGTCTACATTCGATAAAATGGTTTGTGAATTTGAAGCACTGCTGCTGCGCACTAACTCACCATTATTAACGCTGTATTGATGCGCATACAAGGTATAAATATTGGCCATGCTTCCATAGCTGGCAGAAAGCGTATTGGATAAGTTTTTTCCTGTCTGAGCGTGGGCTGCAATCCCATCTGTGGCGATGCTTGAACTGGTTTGCTGAAAAATATCTCCATTTTGACAATCACTGACCAGCAGCAATTGATTTTGTGAAAGCCCATTGCTGGTAAAAATAGCTGCCGGACTCCCTGTATAAAGCGTCAAAGAGGCATTGGCCGCGGTAGATGAATTCAAAAAAGCACCCGAACCAATCAGATTGGCTCCCTTGATAATAATAGAATCCTTGGGTAAAACCGGGAGCGTGGTATTCGCACCCTGTGTCCCTATAATCGCTTGTGAAAAATCATCATAGATAGTATCAAATCCAGTGCCAGTGCTCGTGGCCGTTTTCATCAAGTTAGAAGCCTTACCAATATCTGAAAGGCATCCGGCAAAACCCACATCGCGCAGATCCCGGGACAAATAGCTCAATGCATATTGACCACTTTCATTCAAATGATTGAGGGCCGTTTGCTGGCGATAGGAATTGGTGATATTGATTAAAACCTGCATGATCCCCAAACTGACAATGAGCCCCAGAGTCAAAGCGATCATGAGTTCAACCAGATTAAAACCCTGATTGTTAATAAATCCTGCTCCCGGCATTAAATTTCTTTTCGAATTTTGCTTTTTAAAACTGTTCTGTTTCATTCAAACTTTCCTCGTCTTGACTCTTAGGGCTGAAAAGTGATCGAATAAGTTTTCTGCACAAAGGCAGCATTAGAACTGCTTGTGCTAAACCCCTGCGTATTATACGCCTGGCGTTCACACCAATTGAGCGTCAAAATCGCCTGTTTACCGGAAGCTGCCGTCGTAACGGTTCCTATAGAGGTTCCCGTAGATAAACAGGCTGTGGGCAGCAAACGGCTATTGCTGGCATTCCAATCTTGTAAATCGGTTGCTGCCATCACTGCAGGGGTGCAATCGCTAATAATACAATGCCCGCTATCGGGCGAGCCTGTCGTAAAATAGGAACCGTTATTAAACCCTACCATATTGGCGCGGATCCTATCACTGATATCATTGATTTGGCTGGAAACATTAAATCTCAATGCGGCGTTACTGGCGTAGCGTAAGCCCGTCACTTGTAAACCGGCAAAGCCCAAAAGACCTAAGGCTAAAAGCACCACCGCGACTAAAACTTCAACTAAACTGAAGCCTTTTTGACTTTTATGCCACATAAATCCCTCACAAACCATTTATCCTAAATTCAAAAAAACCGCTCGAGTCTAACACCCTCTCTTAGAAGTATACCTTATAAATTAAATTGTTCAAATTATAATCTTTCGGATGGAACTTTTCAAAACCCTCTGCCCCAACCCCTCTCCCAGAGTACTGGGCGAGGGGAGCGGTTCTTAGCTATAAGCTCTAACGGCGAGCGGTTGTAAAACAATAAATTTAGCCATCTTGCGCTGGGGCCGCAGAAACCCCCGGATCAGCTGTTGTCGGGTTGATTGTATTTTCCGCCGTCGTGCTGGCACTCAGCTGGCCTATCACTTGGGGCACGCCCGTTTGCTGTTTGGCCAAAACACGTACTTGGTTTAAAAACACATTCGCCGAACGTCCTAGCATGGCATCCTGAATGGCAGAATTCCATAAAGCATCATAAACACCGGCATATTGAGCGCGCTGTTCTCTTAAGGGGGTATGGGCTTCAAAATACAATTGCCCCTTTAACCAGCCTGCTTTAAAAGGTTGATTCACAATGGTCACTTGAGTATTCAAGGGAACAATAGCAAACAAACGCTCGATATCTTCCGGGTACATCCGAACACAGCCTGCGCTGGTCCTCCGCCCTACCCCTTGAGGATTATTGGTACCGTGAATAAGATAAGAATAATTACTCATCCGCATCATATAAGCGCCCAAGGGATTATCAGGACCCGCAGGAACCACTTCGGGTAAAATAACCCCACGTTTCGCCATATCCTCTGCAACCACCGCGGGTACTCGCCAATCGGGATCCTTCTTCTTTTGGATGATGCTTAAAGTCCCGGTTGGGGTTTGCCAGCCAATACGCCCAATACCGATGGGATAAATGGCTACCGTGTTGCTATTAGGGGGGTAATAGTAGAGGCGCAATTCAGCCAAATTGATGACAATCCCTTGTTTAGGGGCATCTGGCAAAATATATTGAGTCGGTAGAAGCAAACGGGTGTTGGAAGAAACTCGCAAAGGATCCAAACGTGGATTGGCATCTAAAACTTCATAATAGCCCGTGCCATTACGTTGGGCAAAACTGCTTAAGGTATCGCCCATTTTCAAAGAAGCCACTCGGGTACTGCCCACCACAGTATCGCCGTTACTCGGTAAAGTATAGATTTCTTCAGCTGCAGCCGTATTGAGCAGACAAAATCCTGAGAATAAAGCCATACCCATTAAAAAGCGCCGCGACCAGATACAGGCCGATCTCATCGAATTTTTTTGCATTCACTGTCCCCAGATCTTTATAGATGTCTAAGCATATCGCTCATCTGAAAATAAAGCAAATTCCGAAACTGCTCGACTATTCCTGCCTCTTTTCCAGAAAATAAATCCTTATCCTATTGCCCAAAGCTGTTGCCAAGCGCTGTCTTTTTCCAGTGCTGTGATTTCAATTTTCCGGTAATCTGCTAAATCTTTAGCCAATTCATTTTTATCGAAGGTCTTTGCGTACTGTAATAGGCCCCCGCGAAAAGGTGGGAATCCTGCGCCAAAGATCACACCGGCATCCAGTTCATCAACCCCCGAAACAATCTGGGTCTCTAAGCAAATTAAAGCACGGCTTAACATGCTGAGAAACAAATTTCGCTGTATTTTTTTGAGGGATGCTGAATTGACTGTGTCCTTGTCTTTTTCTCTAATCAGCTTTTCTCCTGAATACCGGTAAAACCCTTTCTGCGTTTTATAGCCTAATTCGCCCTGTTGCACTTTAGCCTGTAAAGCCGTTAAAGCTTTTTCGGAAGACGCTGGCATTAAATAGGGAGCCGCCGCTAAACAGACATCTAAACCCACGCGATCGGCTAATTCAATAGGTCCCATAGGCATGCCTAAGTTTCGCCCCGCTTTATCAACTGCATTTAAACTTTGCCCTGTCTCCAATGCTTTAAATCCAGCTTCAAAATACCCCCCCAATATTTGATTTACTAAAAATCCATGTCCATCGCGCACCGGTAGAGGCAATTTTTTAATTTGCTTTACAAAAATAGCCCCGCACAAAGCTGTTTTGGGATCGGTTTTCTCAGCAGAGACCACTTCGACCAGAGGCATCTTAGAGACAGGATTGAAAAAGTGGATCCCAATCAAACGGCCTGGATTTTTTAAGACTGCAGCGATTTCAGATAGCGATAAGCTTGAAGTGTTGGTCGCTAAGATAGCGCTGTCTTTGGCTTTCAGATCGATGTTCTTAAAAATTTCATGCTTAACCGCTAAGTTTTCCACGGCGGCTTCTAAAATAAGATCGGCCTTGGAAAGGCCATATCCTTGTGGATCGGGACACAGTCTATCCATCGCGGCTTCAATTAAATGTTTTCGCTTTAAAAGCTTTTGCGCTAAAGTATAGGTTCGAGCAAGTGCCGAGCCTAAGGCCTGTGGAGAAGGATCTTGTAAGCTTACCTGCAAGCCCTGTACCGCACACCAGGCGGCAATATCTCCACCCATCACCCCCGCACCGATGATATGAATATGATGGACTTTGAACTCACCCCCTTTGGCTTTTTCTTTCAATTTTTCCTGTAATGAAAAAACACGAAATAGATTATGGCAGGTCGGCGTTAAAATTAAACGGCCCACTGAAGCCGCTTCCTCAGCAAAGGCTTTTTCTTTCAGAGCGCCTACCTCTACCCAGTTTCCTAAAACCGCATAAGGCGCTGGATATTGGTCTTGTTTTACTTTTTTCTTTAAGCCCTGCACCAAAAAACCAGTGACAATAGAGCGCAGCAAAGGCGGCTCTAAAAGCAAGGTGCTCCAACGCGCTGTTTTCACGGTTTTTTTAGGCTGATGTTGAATAAAATAAATCGCTGCACGTCGCAATTGACGCAAAGCGACCACATCATTGACAAGCCCCATTTTTTTAGCGGCGTAAGCATCAACATTGCGGCCCTGCAAAATAAAATTCATTCCTTGAAAAATACCCAAGAGGCGCAAGACACGTACACTGCCACCAAAGCCGGGATGTATCCCCAATTTCACTTCGGGTAAACCTAACTGTGTACCAGAGGCATCACTGGCAATGCGATAATGGCAGGCCAACGCCAATTCCAAGCCACCGCCTAAGCATAATCCATCAATGGCGGCCACCACCGGAATGCGTAAGGCTTCTATCATAGAAAATAAGATCTGCGCCTTATGCATAAAGTCCACCGCTTCATTAGGATCTTCAACTTGCGATATTTCTTTAACATCCGCCCCTAAAATAAATCCGGAAGGTTTATTAGAAATAAACACCACTCCGGTGCAGGCGCCATTGTTTCTGATCTCAAGCACAATATCGCTCAATTCTTCTAAAACGGCATAGCTTAAAACATTGACCTCTCGATCGGCAACATCAATGCTCAGCCAAGTAATATTATGTTCATCTTGGCTCAGCTGCCAATGTCGATATTTTTTCGGTTCGCTCATTTAAACGCTCCTAAGCTTAGATTGAATTCAGATTTTGAATGAGAACAGCGCCACCTTGACCACCGCCAATGCACATGGAGGCAATACCCTGCTTTTGGTGATTTCGTTTTAAAACTTCTAAAGCGTGTAAAGTGACTCGTGCCCCGCTAGCGCCCACAGGATGGCCGCAAGCAATCGCACCCCCATCGATGTTTAATCGATCCAGGGGGATCTCCCCTAAGGCTTTATTGAGCCCTAAATGCCTGCGACAATACTCATCACTGCTGGCCGCCTTAAGACAAGCTAAGACTTGTGCGGCAAAAGCCTCGTTTATTTCCCAATAATCAATGTCTCGTGTTTCTAATTTTTGGGCCTGTAATAATTTCGCTATGGCATAGATAGGCCCTAAGCCCATGCGCGAAGGATCTAAGGCGCCCCACTGACAATCGACGAGCTCTCCCAAAACCGGCCATTGGTATTTTTCAACGGCCTCGGGAGTCGCCAATAATAAATAGGCTGCCCCATCAGTGATCTGTGAACTGTTACCCGGAGTCACCTGCCCATATTTTTTATCAAAAAAAGGCTGCAATTTGCCCAATTTTTCTAAACTGCTATCAGCACGGACCCCATCATCAGCGGTATAAGCCCGCCCTTTTGCATCGTAGAGGGGAACGATTTCATTTAGAAAACCCGCCGCTTTAGCTTCCACTGACTTTTGATGGCTTCTTAACGCATATTCATCCATCATTTGACGGTTGATCTCAAAATCATGGGCTAAAATTTCTGCGGTCTGACCCATGGATAAATTCACTTGATGATCACTTAACCCCAGCAATAAGGCAATGACCGGTTTAAAAAAACCAGGCCTTAAACTTAAATACGTTTTGAGCTGTCCTAAGAGGCTACGCTGACTCTGCAATTGAGTTAACCAATCGACCATTTGAACATTAAAGAGCAATGGCGCCTGGCTCATGGCTTCCGTACCGCCCGCCAAAACAACTTCTGCTCTGCCAGTTTGTATGGCTTGCATGGCAGAATCAATGGCCTGCAACCCAGAACCACAATTACGCTGTACTGTCCAGGCCGGCGTGTGAACATCTAGACCCAAGCGTAAACTGATCACACGTGAAATATTCGCTTCACAAGGCCCAGGCATAACACAGCCTGTAATCACTTCGTCAATCTGTTGTTGACTGATCTTATTACGCAAAATTAACTCTCTGGCAGCAAATACGGCTAAATCAGCAGCATGGAAAGCTCCGCGTCCCTTGGCTCTTAAAAAAGGGGTACGCGCACCATCAACCACCAAAACTCTATTTCTCTTTTGTTTCACCATCACAGACACTCCAAACCGAACGAACGAATACATTTAAATCAGAATGATTAAAATTCTCTGTTCTCACTACTGTAGCAGTAAATTAGCCATATTGACATACTTTTTTACTGCCCTCTTTTCTTCTTTCAGACAGTACCATAGTACCGTCCGGGGAAAGCTTATAAGCTCCCCCCCCCAGTATTCTGGGGGAGGGGTTGGGGGAGCTATCCGATGCACACATCTTATCTCGCAAAAAGCCAGCCCTCATACTGAAGTTCAAATTTTTGTAGCCCGTGCAGCATAACGATGGGGCCAGGCGGGCTTTCGCTTGCGTAACCATTCCATCCGCCTAACCTTGCAATAATCCATGCTGCCCAGGACATGCTATTTTTTGTATAATGATTTTTTTGCTTTTCAGTTTTCCCTTCTAATTTTTTGCAAATTAATAAAAGCAAATTCAATTCATCATTTGTGAATAAATCAGAGGCGCTTCGATTGTTTTTTCCATCGCGTGATTCTACTAACGCCATAATTTTAATCGCTGTTGCAACACACAATACCGCTAGTACTTTCAGCTTTTTGGGGTCCTCAATTTGACTGTCTTCTATTTTAAGGCCCTTGTTTTTCAGGGTTCTGAAAATCTGTTCGATGATCCAGCGCCACGTATACCAAATCAATATTTGTATCGCACTTTTTAATGAGGTAATCGAATGGGTGGTTAACAGAACCCAGCTAATCGGGCTTTCACCTTGCAAAACCGCTGAAGTTTCCATCGCGTTGACGCAAAAAATATTCACAAATTTATCTTCAGAATTACATAAAGTAATGGGTGTGTATTTTATAGAGAGTGTGGCGGTGCGCGCCTTTCGTTTTCCTGTAATTACAGGTAATTCAATTGTATAACTGCCTGTCACTGCAGTATGAGAAAGTACTTCAGATATTTTTTCTTTCGATTCTAGTGTACGATCATGAGACGCTCGAACAATCAGATGCGTTTTTGCATCAGGAATACGCTCGAAAATTTCAAAAATATCACTCTCACGATCGCCAATAACGGTGATCATTTCTGCGTTTGTGATCGTTTGTTTGGCCGATGTGGCGGTATCAATCCAGCGGATCGATTCTTTTTCTTCAATCGGCCGGGACTTCTTTTTTTCTTCTGTCGATTCAGAACGACTCCACGTGATCACGCCGCTGGAGCCAAGAACATCGCGATTCGTCGCATCAACAATAACACCCGGATGAACAAATAGTCCTTTTGTATCTGCATCCCCCGTTGGACCAAACATTTCTTTCTTTTCGGATTGCGTCGGATAGGTCAACTGTACCGTGTCCTGCAAACACAACACATGTGACTTACCCAAACAGGCTTCATTCGTTTTCTTGGCAAGCTCATTGCTCACCGTTTCAGGCTGGACATTTTCATTGCTTAAGAATCGACTAAAGGCGACTTCTGTTGCACGATCCCCGCCTAACGATTTAATGCAAACCGTCAATTTTTCACATAATCGTTTAAAAAATAATCCGCCGAGGCGCGATAGTCTTTCGTCACCAAACTGACCTATCGAAAACGCGCTGACATCCTCTCCCGATCGTAATAATATTGATAACATCCTGTAAACTCCATAACGTTTGATTGTACTGCAAACCTCGGATTATAGAGGAAACTAAAAATTGTGCAACTAGATTAAAAAGATGTGTGCATCGGATAGCCTTATAAGAGAGCGTCGATAAGAGCGACAGATAGACTGGTGCCTTATCTGGCTTTTCCGCTGGGGTAATTTGCTTTGCCTCTATTTGAAATTCAGCACCCTACCTTCCAATGAATAGAGAAACTTTTCAACCCCTGTGAGCGCTTCCGCAAGCTGGGTTCCCTCTAGATGCGGATCCGTTCATTGGCGTTCCCGGCACTGGCATTCCCGAGGCTGTTCTATTGGATGGATTAAAAAACCCCCTGTTGCTTGGTAAGTTACTAGGAATAGACCTTTTGCTGCTACTCGACTCTCCATTTCCATTATTTTCTGTTTGAGCTCTTGCCCTTGGCAGAAGCTGGCTACTCGACGAGCCTGACATTGGATTTGAATGAAGGCTTTCCATTCTTTCTTTTAACGTTACTGGGAAATGACTTTGCGATTTATTGAGTTTATCGTAAAACCCTAAAAAATATTTATATCCAATATCAATGATGACATTTCCATTGGATCCATTTACATTCGTTGTAAAAAATCCGGGATTCAGGCTATCCTTTACCGCTTGTGTAAAGCATTGGATAATTTTTTGATTCTTTGGCAAAGAAACTCTAATGGCTATCGCATTATCAAAGTTAGCTTTATCGTTTAACTCCACAGGCTTAAATTCAATATTACCTTCTAGAATATTTTCAAATAAATTTACCCTATTCAGTAAACGGCAGAGACTGTCTGAAAATTTTAACCTGAGACTTTTACTAAAATTTTGTTTGAGATTTTCCCGTGTTTTTGGCAGGCTTGTATTATCTATGAAAAATTTAATATGAATTGGATCTTGAGATCTATCTATGTATCTCTCAACAGCCAACGCTAAAGCTAAAGCTTCGCTTAATAAAAACCACTCAGAGGGGATAAATATTTCAACATCCGCAGCACCATTTCCACCCACTTGAAATCTGAAATGATTTGGATTTTTTCTTAATATTTCCTCAGGAACAATACCTTTAAATAGATTCAGTTGATTAAAAGACTCAGAAATAGCTATTCTATGTTTCTCATCTCCTTGGGGTACAGAAGTTCTCTCAGGAGTCGCTGCATTGTAGGATGGCTTTCTGGATGGCTTTCTGGACATATCTCTTAAAAGCTTGTTTGTTACGGATTCCGTGTCTCGTAGAAACTTACTTAAGCAAGGGTCCAGAGGAATAGTAACACGAGCATATTCATTCGTGTGATCAATATCGGCCTGTTTAAATCCAACAGAATCAAACACACCGCATAAATGGCGAGCAAACGTTCTAACGCGTATTGGAACTCTTACCTCAATCCCCATTATAGCATTCGATACCGTAAACTTGAAACAATCCGGGTTCTTTTCAAAAAGTCTAGCGCTAAAAAGCCTTCTAAATAAATTTAATTTATTTAACACGTCAGCAGCATCGGCACATGCCTTACCATCTGTCATTAGTTTTTTATACTTTTTTGTCATATCACGACTGAGTTTACTGGGGAGAATATCAATCACATTCATTATTCGTAATGAGACTTGATCCTTGTATGGTCCAAAAAAATAGGGCTCTAGAGTAATCCCTAACTCCTCTTTAAATACACCTTGAATACCTTCAATGTGGGCATTAGAACCATCCACGGGGAAACTAATTGCGATATAGGATGGCGTACCCTGGTGTATTGAAAACTCAGGCCTTCGCTCTTTCTGTCTTGTCGTCAGCAACCAAGAAATAAGCCCTTGCTTATTTAAACCATCCGCTATTTTCTGTAATAACTCACGCTGTTTTTTTTCTTCTTTTTCAGCTTCATTTTGTTTTGCTGCATTGGACTCTTGTGTTTTATTCGTAATAACCGCTTTCAACTGAGGATAGTTCTGTAAATTAAGTCCATTTAAAAATTCTAATTCGTTTTGTATCTGATAAAAAGATCTCGTTTTTGAGAGTGTTTTACTAATCATCGGAATTGCTTTTTCATAAGAGAATTTTTCTATTAAAAACAATGACACCGTCTTTCCTGTCTTTGTATTGAAACTCGCGATCGCATTGTTTAGATAAGGGGCATCGCCCTCTAGCAATTTTTCGAGTTCATCTGGAACTCCGTTTTCTAAGGATGCTTTGAAAGAAGATGCATATGTCAATTGCTCATGATTATACTTCTTAATAAATAAGGCTAAGTCACTGAGATAAACACAAGTTATCTTAGTTTTATCGTGGCTATCAGTTATTGCTTTAACGCTTAATGTTGGAAATCTCCGCTGTAGTTCATTTCTGGTGTTTTCATCTTCTATATACACAAAAAGTGTTTCATACTCATCTACATAAAGCTTAATTTTGTCATTCGTACCCACTAGCTGAATGAAACTATCATAATTTTTCTTAGCCTCGCTGATCTTTTTAAATAAACTATTTACTTTTTGAAAGGCTTGAGCTCCATTCGCTCCGTTTTTATCTGGATGGCAAAGGAGGGCTAATTCATTTCTTGTTTTCCTTATTTCTTCCCAATTTATTTCACGAAAATTCTCCATTATAAACAGCTTGCGAAATGACTCTGCGGCTAATATTGTTTCAATAATATCTTCTGGGATGGCTGCCATGATGTGTTACCTCGTTATAATGATGTGCCTACACTTTACCGGACAAAG
>VFKP01000060.1 GCA_009885495.1 Gammaproteobacteria bacterium
ATACATTGGCCTTTATCGCCGCTGAATACTGCGTTATTGGTCTCATTCGAAGCTCCTGGCCCCCAGGATTTTTTTAACTCAGAGGCGACAACTTTCCTGACGCAGGGGGCAATCGAATCTGAGTATTCAAAATGAAGGTGGCGCGTTGAATGATGCGCATTTTGATTTTGAGAAGAGAGGGCCTCAGTTTTTTTCGTTCCCTAAATTTGGCTTAGTTGAAATAGCCGTGGAGGAAGAAGATAGCACGAATGAAAATTTATTTTCTGAATCAGTAGGCGAAGAGCCTGTTGTAAAAGAAGGACTTTCTTATAGAAAGTTGGGTAGTTAAGCCTGTTTTAAATTTAAGGAGTTCATATGAAACAAATGTCTTGTTAAAATGCTTTGAGTGGGGCGGGAGAGATTTCTTTGTTTGAAGCTGGTATGATCTTGAGGTGACGGAATAATTGTCAGTTTTTGTGAGGAAGAAATGAAAATAAGAGAAGCTTTTTTTATTTATTTGGCAGCACTTTCTACTGAAGTGGGTCTAATTTTTATACTGTTCAAAATTAATACGATAGATGCCGGCGTTATGTTTTGGCCACACATTATTTTCGGGTGTATATTAAACAGACTTGTTTTGAGAAATTTAATTTCATGGCACCCTGTTAATGCAACTATACACAATATGGTGTGGACAAAAATAAAAGCGATTATTTTTTGGCCTTTATCGTATCCTATTTTGTTTGCAAAACTTATTATTGTCCGAGAGCTGTAGATGGAATGCAACACGGTAATTGGAACTCATATCAAGGCGCGTACGCCGAAGGGTGATATAAACTGTGAAAGAAAAATTTGATGATATTGCTTCGAAATATGAAGCAATATCGCTCACACAAAATGAAGCTAGTCAACATCTCATAGGCTTATTAGATATTGATAAAAACGATAATGTGCTTGATCTTGGCTGTGGCGCCGGAAATATTACTTACCAACTGTCCAAACAAGCAAGAAATGTCACGGGTATAGATATATCACCAGAAATGATAAAAAATGCTTCCGATAAATTTAAGAGCGGAAATCTATCATTCTCCACAATCGTTGCGGATAGTATTTCTTACTCTGATTTGTTTGATGTGATTTTTATAAATTCTGTAATTGCATGGATGCCGAATCTCGATAAGGTTGCGCCAAAACTTTTTAGAGCCCTTAAAAAAGAGGGGCGCCTCGGTATACAGACATCATATCGCAGGAAATGGTGCCCTCAATTTTATGCAGCAATTGAATCTGCTTATGAAGATCTGATAACAAAACCCATATTAGAAACTTTCAATCATGATATGATCTTACATCTAGATACCGCAGAAGAATATTTACAGCTACTAGAACCTGCTGGCTTTAGAGCTGTTTATATAGAGCCAACAATCAAAGAAATTGAACTTGATATCAAAGCTGCTTATCAGCAGTTCAACTCAGGAATATTAAATGCTTTTTTAAACAGTAACTTCTATAGCGCAAAATTAACCCAGGCATATAAAGTACGTTTTACAGAAATTCTTTGTAAAGGATTGGAAAAATTAGCAATAAATGGAAAAGTTAAACTTGAGTATAATAGATTATACTTAATTTTGGAAAAAATCTGAATCGCAGTGTCGAGATTAGCTTAAAGCCGCAGTAAATAGAGATGGTTTTCTCCTGTCTTACTGAAATGCTCTGAGTAGGGCCTGGGAGACTTCTTTGTTTGAAACTGGTATGATCTTGGGATGAGTGCGGTGTTAATGATCCGTTGGATAGTGCTTTACAACAATTTTTGGGCTGTATTTTTAAATTTGATGATGGAGAAAAAATGAAATTATTACGCGAGATCGGTTTTCTATTTACACTATTGTTTATTATAAATAGACTATTAGCAGAATTTAAATGTTAAAATTTTTAAAACGAAATTTTTTTATAACTTTTATGATATTGGGTGTTACGGCTATACTTTCTGTTCTTTTTTTCTCTAAGGACTTGAAAGGGAGTGTAACGGTAGCAGCGGTAATATTAGGAGTGGTCATAGCTATTGGGCTAGAGTCTAATCGTCAAAAAACAAAGCAAAAAATAAACGCTAAACAGGCCGTTTTGAGAGCTTTAGTAGAAACTATCCCTTTCAAAGACAACCTTTTACCAGAGCATTACAAGGCTGTTGATAGAGTGTTCGCGGAAGAAGTTACTTTTAGAATTACTTCAAGAGATAGCCAAGGAACTTAAATATGACGAATCGACTATTTCTAAGTTGGCTCTTGAGATCAAACGCTAAATATGGTTTAATTCTTTTGATGCGCGAAAAATAACAAGGGAGCTATTTATGCGGCCAATTTTTAAAAACTATAATCCAGGGTATCTTTTAGTCTCCGAAACTCCACTTGTTCCTAATGGAAACATTAAATCACTTAATCTCAACGAAATAAATGAAAAATTTAATTTCGATTATGATGAGAATATTTTTTTGCCGGAATTTGTGGATGATATTAAATTTGGCCATGCAACTGAGCGAGAATTTATTTTGAAAAAAATAAAAGAACGATTGAAAAATCCACTTAATGAAAAATTGGTGGTTTGTTTTATAGATGATAGTGTTGGATATGGAGTGTTCACAAAAGAATTTATAGCAGCTGGAACAATCATCGGTCTTTACGCAGGCCAGGTTGATAGCCCTTATGGTCATCCTGAAGACTACGGAATGGCATTCCCTCCTAATTTCAGAGTCAATGCTCGACACGTCGGCGGCATAACGCGCTTCATTCAGCACATGCCTTACTCTTTTGATAAAATAGGATCTGAAATTAATTCCTGTCCTGACATAGATACTGCAGTGAGACTAATCGATGCTAATGGGATCTTTTTCAGTGACCAAAATGACCTGATTAAAATTGACTATATGCGTAAGTCTGGTTTGGATAATCAGCTAAAACAGTTTGCTACAGATCAAATTTCAGCGCTAAGAGACACGACTAAGGCGGAGCAAGCAGAAATGGCGGCGAAAAGTTTTCTTAGAAACATTCCTGATTTGGCAACAGCGAATGTTAGGCAATATCTGATTCAATATAAAGACAGACCTGTACTTTACTTCCAAACATTGTACGATATTCATCCAGGTGAACAATTAGGGGTTTCATATGGGTTATCTTATTGGGATACCAGAGGCCATTCACCACGATATTTTGATAAGCAGGGTCGTGTTATTCCAACAGAAGATTATTTGCCGTCATTGGAATCAATCGTAAAGCGGCATCAAAAAGCAGATGCATTTTATCTTCCAACAGTAGATACTGCTTTACGCAGGGCTTCTGCAAAAGGCCATAGGCAAGATGTTGAATTTTTACTTGAATATGGTGCGAAAGTAAATGCTGCAGATGAAAATCTTGCCGTTAGAAGGACGGCGCTCCATTGGGCAGCAGAACGTAAACATGCCGATGTTGTTGATCTATTAATCCAAAGAGGCGCTGAAAGGCATATTCCAGATGCTCAAAATAAGACTGCTGTCGACTGCAATCCGAGTATATTCATGGTAGAGGCTATGGCTCAAATTGATTTAGGTCTATAAATTTTTATAGAAATGGGAACTTTATATTTTTGATTATCAGTAATTATGCTGTCCTAAGCACGCCAGTGGACCCGCATCGTGCAGAGTACCATGAAGCCTTAGTAATCAAAATGTTGTTCATGTCAAATATGAATGGTTGATCTTATGTCTTCTAGATGCGGTGTTGATAAATGCAGAACTTTATACCTTTCCCCAGCGACTTCATCAGCAGTATTATTCCACAAAGTAAAGTGAACCATCTCCCAGCGGTTGGGGTCAATAGCAAAAGCCGCTGAATGTACCGAAGGGTTGCGTACGTGTTGATTTAGTTCTTCACGTGCTTGATTAACCACAGCAGTTAAATCAATATTTTCTGGAATCATTTCAATATAACGTGTTGCTAAACAAGGGCTAATAACTTGTTCGGCTATTGAGCGACAATTATCTTTGCCGGTCGGCGACAATTAAGATTGCCGGTTAGGGGGGATTGCTTTAACCTATCTTGTACTATTTACAAGCAAAAGGAAAAGCAATG
>VFKP01000075.1 GCA_009885495.1 Gammaproteobacteria bacterium
CTGAAATGAGAGGATTGGGATGGGTTGTGCTTATACATAGCCACACGGTCGGTTACCCTGGGATTTGAAAGGGATACTATAATTTCCAGAAAGACTGCGGTTTATTTAACAATTCCATCATTTGGGCCCTGTTGTATAAAAGAGGGCTAATTCTACTGTATACGGTCCCTCCTGTCAAATTTTAGTCTCTCCCTACTACCATGACTATACACATTTCCTTTACACTAAATCTTCCCATTTCTTGATTAAGCTTTTAATCTCTGCTTTAAGTGCTGCCAATTCTTTTTGCAAAATGCTGAGCGTATCAATAGCCGAAGGCAAATAAAGCGCCTGATCCATTAAGGTTTCTTCTAATTGATGTTGTTTAAGTTCTAATTTCTCAATCTTTTGTTCCAAAACTTGTAATGCTTTCTTATCTGCGGCATTGTGTTCTTTGACAGGACGCGCGGTTTTTTTGCTGGCAGCTTTGTCTGAAGCTTCACGATTATTTTTTTCCGACGGACCTTTTTGCCTTAACCAATCATCATAACCGCCCAGATATTCTTCGATGCGGCCTTCGCCTTCAAACACAATGGTGCTGGTTACTACATTATTTAAAAAACTACGATCATGTGAGACCAATAGCACTGTGCCTTGATAATCGATCAACAATTCTTCTAGTAATTCTAAGGTTTCCACATCGAGATCATTGGTGGGTTCATCGAGAACTAATACATTAGAGGGCTTACTCAGCAATCGCGCTAAGAGCAAACGATTGCGCTCTCCTCCAGACAACACTTTCACCGGTGTACGCGCACGTTCAGGCGAAAACAAAAAATTCTGTAAATACGTCATAATGTGCACGGAAGCACCATTAAACATCACATATTGATCGCCATAACTCACATTATCCGCTACCGATTTTTCTTCTTCCAATTGTGAACGCAGCTGATCAAAATAGGCGATCTCTAAACGAGTCCCCTGCTTGATGTCCCCTTTTTGCGGTTTTAATTCTCCCAATAAAATGCGTAGCAAAGTGGTCTTGCCCGAACCATTGGGGCCGATTAATCCTATTTTATCTCCGCGCATCAGTACTGTTGAAAAATCTCGCACTAAGGTTTGATGATTATAGGTATGGCTAATATTCACAGCTTCAATCACTACTTTGCCTGATAACTCCACATTTTGTGTCGCCATCTTCACCTTGCCCTGCACTTTACGTCGTTCTTGGCTTTGTGATCTTAAGGCTTCAAGCGCTCGCACGCGACCTTCATTGCGGGTACGACGCGCTTTAATCCCTTGACGGATCCACACTTCTTCTTGCGCGAGTTTTTTATCGAAAAGTTTATTATGCGTCGCTTCAATTTCTAATTCCTGCGATTTTCGGGTTTGATATTCAGTATAATTTCCGGGATACGAACGAATTTGGCCACGGTCTAATTCTAAAATGCGCGTGGCTAAGGTATTTAAAAAAGTTCTATCATGGGTGATAAATATGACCGTACCTTTATATTCTTTTAAGAATTGTTCCAGCCATTGAATGGCCTCAATATCCAGATGATTGGTGGGCTCGTCTAATAATAAGATCTGCGGCTCTTTCACCAACAATTGCCCCAGAAGCACACGCCGTTTCAAACCTCCGGAAAGCTCTGAAAACTCACGCGCAGAGGGTAAGGCTAAACGGGTGATCACATTTTCGATGCGATGTGAAACATCCCAGGCATGATGTTCATCCAGCGCATGATGAAGACGTTCTAATGATTGCAATTCTGCTTTATTTAAATGCTCGCCTTGTTCAATGAGCGTCTGGTATTGACTCCATAAAGTGCCCACTTCTCCTAGACCTTGAGCAATCACCTCATAGACATTGCCTTGGATATTATCGGGGACTTCTTGAGCCAACTTGGCCACTTGCAGACCTTGAGCACTCATGACTTCGCCACTATCAGCCTGAAATTCTTTGGCAATGATCTTTAACAAACTGGATTTACCCGCCCCATTGCGACCAACAATGGCAATGCGCTCGCCGGCCTCCAAAGAAAAATCAATACCATCCAATAAAGGTGCCAAACCAAAAGCAAGGCGAATATCACGAAAACTCATTAAGGCCATTTTTTTATATTCTCATTAAAAGTTTAAAATCGGAAAATAGTTCACACCAGTTGTGATAAAAACGTTTTTGCTGGAACAATAACAGGATCAGTATAAACAAAGCAATCGATGGCTTCATACGGTAGATCAATCACCACTTGAAATGCATGTTTAACCTGTAATTGCTCTTTAAATCGGTACAATTGTTGACTCATCGGCTGATTGTTGGCATGTTTCACTTCGACTAGAAACCAAGGCTGTTGGTCTTTAACGACCAGAAAATCGACTTCATTTTTATCTTTATCGCGAATAAAATGTAACGAATAATCTCCTAAACCTCTATCATTCCAGAATTGTATCGCTTTTAATAAATGACTGGCCATAAAATTTTCAGATTTTGCGCCAATATCATCGATGAGGGACCAATCCCATAAATACACCTTAGGCTCTTTAATCAAACTACGGCTCACATTTTTACACCAAGGAGTAATGGTAAAACAATAATAGAGTCGTGATAAAGTTTCTAGCCAACGGCTGATGGTATTTACAGCTACATTAATTTTATTAGCACAATTATTTCGATTGAGCAATTGGCCTGCTTGCAATCGCAGTAATTCTGCTAATAATTTCATTTGACTGATTTCATGGATATGCGTTAAATCACGAATGTCTTCTTGAAATAATTGTTGATCTCGCAATTTTTTCCAACGTAAATGGAACGATTTATCTTGCTTGAGATAAGGTTGTGGAAAACCTCCAAATGTCCATAAAGCATTGAACTTACTGTCCTCTAGTTTTCTAGGCTCTTGTAATTCTTCACTGGCGGGATGCGGATGAACTAACTCAGCAACACTGAAGGGATGAATGCGATATAGAAAATATCGCCCCATTAAACTATCACCTCCTGCTTGATAAATATCTAAACGCGCACTACCCGTTACAATAATGTGGATTTGCTGTGAATAAAGATCATAAAATCCCTTCAGATAATTCTTCCAACCTTTATATTTATGAATTTCATCAAATACTACAATAGGCCGTAATTGGCGCGCACGATGAATTTCAAGGAACTGACCGACTGTTTGTGGCCCCTGGATAATGAGGCGTTGATGCTCTTGCACATCCCAGTTTAAATAATAAAAAGCAGCCCCCAGGGATTCAAGGGCTTGACTGAGGGTTGTTTTCCCCACTTGCCGAGGGCCAGCCAAAAAGAGCATTTGCCGTTCGCATTGGATATGCTTGATGAGCATATCTTGATAAATCCGCAGCATAAAGATATCCGAAATAAAGAAGATTCAATAGCAAGGAGTATACACTATTTCCGACTCAGTTTCCATGCATGGAAACTGAGTCGCGACTATTTTTCCATGCATGGAAACTGAGTCGGGTTAAAGTTGTTTTATATCAACGTGTTACTATTTTAGCCTCCTCTCCCCTAACCCCTCTTCCAGAGTACTGGGCGAGGGGAGCAAAGAGCGGTCCCCGGACAGTACTGTGGAATACCGGAGAAGCGAGGGTTAAGAACGAAATCTGAATCCTACTATGCGATCAAACCCAGTTCTTTAACGGCTTGTTTTTCTTCACGCAGTTCTTGTAAGGTTCGTGCCAATTTTTCTTGGCTAAAAGCATTGTGCTTTAAACCTGTCACCACTTTGCTTTCGCCTTGTTCCGTGCGGCAGGGAAAAGAATACATTAAACCTTCATCAACCCCATATTCACCGCGAGAACAACATGCCATGGAATAAGGTTCTGCTGTTGTACTGTCATGAGCTAAAGCATACACGGCATCCACCACGGCATTGGCTGCAGAAGCGGCCGAAGACGCTCCGCGGGCTTTAATCACCGCAGCGCCTCGTTGTTGCACGGTGCTGATGAAATCGCCTTCTAACCAGGCTAAATCGTGGATCACTTCCGTAGCCGCTTTGCCATTGATCTTAGCATTGTGAAAATCAGGATATTGCGTCGCCGAATGATTTCCCCAAATGATGATATCGTTGACAGCAGAAATATCAACACCGGCTTTCTGAGCCAATTGCATGCGCGCACGATTTTCATCCAGCATCGTCATGGCGTAAAAGCGATCTTTAGGAACATCGGGAGCTTGATGCATGGCAATTAAAGCATTGGTATTGCAAGGATTGCCAATCACCAAAGCACGTACATTGGAAGCTGCGCGATCATTCATTGCTCTACCCTGGGCTTTAAATATGCCCCCATTGATCTTCAAGAGATCTGAACGTTCCATGCCCGCTTTACGAGGCACTGCACCGACATACAACACCCAATTGGCCCCATCCATCGCGGTATTCAGATCAGAAGTACACTCGA
>VFKP01000133.1 GCA_009885495.1 Gammaproteobacteria bacterium
TGATCCAGAGCTCTGGAGCCTACAACGGTGGATAGGAGGATTTACCCTGGGATTTGAAAGGGATACCTTCTTTCCAAATTTAATCTCCTTAAAGCTTTCCCTATTCTCACGAAGATCTTTTAATAATTCAGCGAATTTCATAAGCGCACTGTTAGGGGCGACTGCCAAAGGAGTCACTGGGGAGCTGTATATATAGCTGCGATCTGGATAATTGGTTGGTGGCCTGTGTATTAGTTGACTACTTCCTGAGGAGCTACCTGCTGTTTGAGGAGAAGTGTCATAAGTGCCGCTTTCTCGATTTAAAGGCTGTGCTGGTTGTTTTTTGGCATCCTCTTCACGCTTCAATCGGGCTAAATACTTCCGGTCTTTTGTTTCCATCCATGCTTTGATGGGTCCGCACTCCGTGTATTTTGTGCAATACCAATCATTCCCATTTTTATCTGGGCAACCTTTTTTATAATCAACCTCTTGGGAAAATCCTTCTATCGTTGTGCCACTGGGGGCATGATGCACAATGAACCAATAACGATTTTCGTTATCCTCTTCCGGAAAACCACGAATCTTATCCTTTGTCCAATAAAAGTCTTCAATAACGCGGCCGTCATTTAAGGTGATTTTCCACCAGTAACGTTTTTGATAATCAGGCCATTTATTTTTGGAGTCTAAAACATTGACCAAATTAATATCTAATAGCTCAAATCCCGCACTAGGAAAAGAAGTTTCTGGATTATCTATTCGCACTCCATTTTCACGGTTTTTTCTATAGTCTTTTAATGCTAAAGATACCGCCTGGAGTGGTAGACGAAAAATCAGAGATACATTAGAAATCCGCTCAGAAGCAAGCCCAAAATTTTGTATTTTCATGTGACAAATCCTTTGTTAAAAAATCTTTTTATATTAATAACACACATCCTATCAGCGGCGGCGAATTAAAATACGAAGTGCAATTATGGTCAATTGGTGGTCAAATGGTGTAGGCTAAAGGCCACTTTGACAGGAATCGAGGTTGCCAATGGAGTACACACATTTGACCGAGGAAGAACGATATCATATTGATGATCTGAAACGCGAGGGGTTTACGCAAAAAGGGATCGCAGAATCTTTAAAACGTTCGGCATCGACAGTCAATCGGGCAGGGGATACTAGAGTGGATATTAAAAATAGTAAGTGGATGTCTAAAGTTTATCAAGTGAAGCAAGTTCTTCTTGCAATTGAGAAACTGGAGGATAGTAGAAATGCATAAGAAATATAGTTATCGTATTATATGGTCTGAAGAAGATCAGGATTATGTTGGCCTAGCGCGGAATTACCCAGCTTAAGCTGGCTTAGTAGTAGTCCGACTGAAGCTTTTAAAGGTATTATGAAACTTTCTGCGAGCGTCATTCAAGATATGGAAGTCCATGTTTCCTTAAAGCGATATGTGAGCGCTAAACTTGGGTTGGGACTATGAAAAAAGCGCCACATCAGGGGTGTTAGGTGTGATAATTACTATAACCACCTATAATTGCATCTGTTTATTACGCTTAAGAGCATAACCCTGGGAAATGCACGAGCCGTGACAGGGGGGCCAGTGGGTATTTGCAACTCTTGATCGCTCAATTGCAAATTCTGTGATCGCTTTTAGCCGATCATGCAATTCCGTGATCAAGAGTTGCAAATACCCACTCATTTGAAAAAAATCTAAGGGCTTTGATTTTGAAAACCAGAATTATAAATCAATTCCTCCTGCTCTTGGAGCTAAAAGAACAAGACGCATCGCGTTCGATAAAAGGGTCGTTTTTTCGAACTTGCAACATGGGTATAATTTAATCTAGAATAGGGGTTGATGGGGAACAGGAATAAGACTTTAAGGCTAAGCTGTTCAATAATCTACCGCCATTTTTGGCGGTTCTTCCACAAAGCCCCATAAAATGGAACAAGCGTCTGAAAAAGCCGATAGTTATATTGCTATTTGTGGTGGGCACGTCAATACAGCATTTTATATTTTTTTAGGCGCGCTTACCCTATCTGCGTTGATACTAGGTGGGGTGACACTTTACTCTAAACATATTTATGCTAATTTAGACGAGGCACAAACTGAGCTGCAACAAGCGAAAGTAACTTTGCGCGATAAACCTATTTTTTTAACGGCTGATGGCAGCATTGATCATAAAAATGGGGATTATGTTCGGGTTATCCCTGATACCCAAACAACTATGCAACATGGTAATGGCAAATCTTATCCAGGGGTTTATGCGGAAGTTTGGCATAAAGAGGAAAAATAAGAATATGCTGACTAAAGAATGTATACAAGAATTAGCGAGTCATAATTTGTTCTTACTAAAAATAAAACCAGATGAAGCAGAGAGAAATATAAAAAAACTTATCAGCAATGGAGAAGCACTGCTTTCTAGGTACCAAGAATACGACAGGTCAATATTGTTAACGATTAATTTTTTCCCAATCGAATCGAATGGTTTTTCTGAAGATAGAACGCATATGTCAAAGATTGGGATTGACCCGCTCATTTATATATTTATTGATAAGGAAAGCAAGGAGATAGAAGCTCGCGTATTTGAGAACGTAGAAAGACTACCGCAAAAATTCCACATACAACATATCCCTGTTAATGAAATACCAACGGATGTAATAGACCAACAAACACGAATAAAAATCATAAAAGAACTATCTTTGCATAATCAAGTTTCATTTAGCGCTTTTAATTTTGATCCCTATAAAATATGGTTAGCTGATTGTATGCAACTGTTAGATGATATCGATTATTGTGGCAATAAGAGTTGGTTTCCAATGGAGCGATATGATCTTGGTAAAAACAAAGATAAGGATTTTCTGGGGTTGTTTTTAAGACAGATATCTAGCTTAAAAACAAGGCTTGTTCGTTACTCCTCATCAAAAAAAATCTCGTTAAAACGGTTACGGCTTATAAGTTATATTTCTAATACCACAAAATCAATCCTCTCAAAGGTGCATGAACATTTTATTTTGTCAATAACAACTTTTCTTCTTGGTGTATTAGCGTTGTACTGGGGTAAAATTGAACCAGTAATTTCTCCTCATTTACCACCAGTTTTAAAAAATTGGATAAACTAATCCACTTAATTTTCTCTATTTATCGTAACGATATTAAATCATGGACTCAGTATAAAGGTATTATGAAAAAACGTGTAAAAAAGCCCAAGATCTGTGGATAACTTTATGCGGCCGGGATGGCTGTTCTGCTGTTGTTGGTTTTTGCTCATCATAACGGGCGAGCATCCCCTATTTGAGTTATTAGACAAGGCGTGTATAATCGCGACTGTATTGGGCCTAAGAATGACTATACTTCCAGAAAAGAAGGATTATTATGGACGTGATTAAATATGAGGATGTTAAAAATAAAATTATCAGTATCCGTGAACAACAAGTAATCTTGGATAGTGATGTTGCGGAACTTTATGGAGTAGAAACTAAAGCCTTGAATCAAGCAGTAAGCCGAAACTTAGATAAATTTCCTGATGGGTATTTACTGGAACTCACTGAGGCAGAGTGGCTTCCATTGAGGTCACAAATTGTTACCTCAACAAAAGGTGGGCGTACGTATCTTCCTAAGGTGTTCACGGAAAAAGGCTTATACATGCTGGCCACTATACTAAAAAGCAAAAAAGCTACAGAAACAACTCTAGCAATAATTGATACCTTTGCTAAAGTACGTGAGGTAAGCCGGATTGTTAATCAATTGCCAGCAGCGAAAAAGGATAGCCCTGAACAGCAAAGATTAATGCAACGTGCTGGCGATATTATTTCTGATCTGGTGGTACCAGATACCCTCGAAACCGATGAAACTGAAGCAAGTATAGAGCTTAATTTTGCTGTGGTTAAGTTTAAATATTCAGTAAAAAAGAAGGCTAAAAAATAATGTTTTATTTTATATTGTTTTTGGCGTAATGGTTACTTGGACTACAATAGTACGTGAAATATTAGACCATTGATGTTTTATGAACTAACTAAATAAACAAGAGTAAAGAAAACCTTCGTTTTCTTTACTCTTTTGAAAAGGCGGCAGGGCAGGGCAAAAGGCCCCTTTTTTTGGTAAAGTTACTCGCTAAAGAAATCTAGGTTAACTTAGATTTGGAAATAACGAGTATTTTTACTACAGCTTTAGGTTTGACTCTTTTTAGCCAGGATTTGGGTTCAACTGGCTATTTGCAACTCCTGATCGCTCAATTGCAAATTCTGTGATCGCTTTTAGCCGATCATGCAATTCCGTGATCAAGATGATTCAAATACCCAGTCAATGACCGATAATACATAACCAAAAACGCAGGCCCCTTCACCTTAATGTTGAGCGTTACTCACTATGAGTGGGCAAACCGTTGCTGTGGTGATTGCCCGCCGGCATTCAGCTTTTGTAATTTCTCTGCCGCGTAACTGTCTCCCGCCTCCGCCGCTTGTTGATACCAATGCCGTGCTTGATTTAAATCTTGAGGTACGCCATCAGCTTTTTCATACTGATAAGCAAGACTTCGCATTCCCGTCGCATGGCCACCTTCCGCGGCTTCTTTGAGTAATGCGTGGCCTTTTTGCTTGTCGGCGGATAGTCCCGCCGTGCCTTGCATATAATGCAAAGCTAATTTGGTCTTCGCTCTGGCATATCCCAAATCACAGGCTCTTTCATAATGTGAGATGGCTTTATCAAACCGTTGTTGACTCTCATACATTTGGCCGGCCATAAAAAAAGTATCTGCATCAATCTCTTCTGTATGACTCTTACTTATTGGCGACTGTGACAGCTGAGAGGGCGAGGGTGGACTCCAGAAAGCTTGTCTTGCTTGCGGGCTATTCTGATAACCGCTAGCACCGCCCAATTGCGCACGTCGCTCCTCAGCAGGAGCCGCGTGTTGACGTAAACGATCTACAATTGCTCCCATAGATGGCCGACCATTCTTGCTCACACGCCAACATTCACGCAATAAATCTTGATATATCTTAGGCGCATCATGCGGAATAGCTTCATGTTCACCTTTGCTTATTTTATTAGCCACCTGCCCAGGATTTAATTGCATATAGGGCATTTTACCCGTCAATATTTCCCACATCACTACCCCAAAGCTGTAGACATCAGCCTCTTTAGTAAATATATTATTATCACCTGAATGCATAATCACTTCGGGCGGCATCCATTGGATATCCGCCGTTTGGCCCGCATTTGAAAATAATGATTTAGCCCCCAGCTTCGATAAGCCAAAATCAGCAATGCGCGCGTTTCCATTGCAGTCAATTAAGACATTGCCACTTTTGAAGTCCCGATGCAAAATATCTTGACTGTGCAAATAATGTAA